>CAYFHK010000087.1:0-11337 GCA_964342585.1 uncultured Caulobacterales bacterium
AGTTGCGTGCGCACATGGTCCAGGTGCTCCGTGCCCGCGGCGACACTCGCGATCAAACTGGTATCTGAAATAGGGGAGCAGTGATCGCCGAAAACGCCGCCACCGAGAACCGCGCCGAGGAGGAGAGAGGGCGGCAGACCGAGCTCGATCGCCACCGGCATCGCGATCGGCACCAAGATGCCATAGGTGCCCCAGCTCGTGCCGGTCATAAAGCTGATCGCGCCGCCCGCAATGAACAAGATCGCCGGGATCGAATAGATCGGCAGGTTGGCGGCGGCCAGCCCGGCGACATATTCGCCCGTGCCCAGCGCTCGCAGCGAACCGCCAAGCGCGATGGAGAGCAGGAGCACGGTGACCATCGGCACCATTTCGCCAATGCCATCAAAGCTTTTCTGTTGGATCGTCTTGCCGTCGAACACGCCATCGATCCGCAACAGGATGGCGACCACGGCGGTGGCCAAGATGATCGCCCACAGGATGGACTGTGAGCCCGAGCCTTCGAAAATATTGCCGTTCCCGGTCCACACCATGAAGCCAAGCGCGGCGCCGACCAGCACGATGAGCGGCAGCCCCATATAGATGGCTTTTCCGCCTTTCTCATCGGCGTCGCCTTCTGCCTGCGTGAGGGGACGGGCTTGCATGTTTTTCAGTGGACCGAACACTTTGCCTGAGAACGCGGTAAGGTAGACCCCCGCGACGGTGAGGAGCGCGTAGAAATTCCACGGCACCGAGCCCACCACCACCGTTGTGGGGTTCGCAAAGCCATAAGGTTCGACAAGACTGAGCGCGTAAGCGCCCCAGGCGTTGATCAAGAGGATCACGCTGATCGGCGCGCTCGTGGAGTCGATGATATAGGCCAGCCGCTCTCGAGATAGGCCGTGCCCATCATAGAGAGGTCGGCCGAGAATGCCGCTGCTCAACAGGCTGACATTCGTCTCCACAAAAACAGCCGTGCCCGTGCCGGCGACGATCAGCTCCGCGCGGCGGGGCGTTTTCGCGAGGCCCGAGCCGATTAGGCCGCGTGCCATGGCGGCGACGCCCCCTGAATCACGCATCAAAGCGATCAGTGCACCAATGAGAAGGCAAAAGAGCAGGATGTTGGTATTGCCCCGGCTGTCGAACACGCTGGCGACGCGACTGACCATCTCAAGACTGCCAAGCGCCAGATTGCCGCCAAGGATCAGGCTCTCCGACATGATGAGCGCAACGATCAACGCGACATAGACATTCCGCCAGATGACCGCGATGAGGATCGCCGCGATCGGCGGCACCAATGTCCAAATCCCTGCGTCCAACGCCATGCTCTGCCCTCGCTGCTCATCGGCCCGACCGGTACTGTGACCGGAAATGGCCGAAATGCAAAGGTAAGCGGCTGATTATTGCGCGGAGGCGCGCGGCCGTCGGGCGGCAACACGCCCAAACCCAGCCCCGATCACCAGCGCGACTAGAAGGCTCCCGCCATAGACCAGCGGCGCGTTGCCCAAGCGGCCGGAAGCTTGGCCCTCGGCGGCCTGGGTCTCCCTGAGATCGAGCGTGAGGTCGAGGCTGTTGAGGAAGTCGCCATAGGACGTGCGGTACTGTGCAAAGTCTTCCGGCATCAGCCTGTCCGCCCGTGTACGGATGGTGTGGTGTGTCGTCAGCGCCGCGGCGTCGCGTTCGGCTTTGAAGCTCAGCTCCAACGGTCCCACGATCGCGGTGCGTGCTGGCCCGGGCGCCACGCCTTCATGCACCCCTTTGAGAACGAGCGTGTGCGTCACGTGATTGGGGTGCCCGATGGCCACGGGCAGGGGGCGGCCGGGCATGATCGATTGCGGGAACGCCAGGCGCACCCCTTCGGCATCGAGGGGGAAGGCGGCGAGAAGCTCGGCTGACAGCGCTTCAGCTGGAAGGAAATACTTCTCCGTAATGACCATTTCGCCCGCGTCACGGTGATCTGTGATGGAAAGGTCATCGCGACGCTCAAGCCCTGGATAGTACTGCCGATAGTACTGATAAAATTGATCTGCCAAGGACGATACGGGCGTCGCGGCAAGATAGTTCCTCAGGCGGTCGCCTTCGATGCCGCGGCGGATCGTGATGACATCGAGGGTGACGCCATTATCGAGATCGCCGAAATCGAACACTTCTTCGGCGGCGAGGGTCGGCCGATCGAGCGACGCCAGCGGCATCGCCTCTAGCGTGGCGCCCGCGATGAGCGGCAGCGCGAAGCCAAGTTCCGCCTGACGAATATGGGGGAAGGTACCGCCCTGTAGCTGTCGCGTGGGATCGATATAGACAGGGCCATTTTTCGTCTTGATGCGAACCACTGCGTGGTTGAACACGTAAGGTGAAGGCGCACGCATCGGCAGGGCGAGCCCTTCGTCCAGATCCGCCAGCGCCACATCGGCCTCAACACCAAGTGCCTTCAGAAGCGCAACCAGGAGGACGGATTTGTCCTTACAATCCCCATAGCCTTGCGCGACGGTGAAGGCGGGGGTGCGCGGAATGTGCGATCCAAGTCCTTCGGCATTCGAGAAGTAGCGAATCTCGTCTTGCACATAGCGAATGGCCCAAGTGATTTTCTCCGCGTCGGGACGGCTCGCCATTTCGGCGGCTTGCGTAGCGAGGGTCTCGGGTAGCGTCAGATCCGCATGATAGACCTCGGCGCCCCAATTCGCGATGTCTTCCCAAGATGAGAGGGTCGAAATCGACACCGCCGCATAGCCGAAGACATCGCTCGGCAGATCCGCAAAATGCGGCACGGGTTTGACGTTTTCTTGCTCCCACCGATAGCCGATGCGCCCATCGGCTTCTTCGATTTGGGGGGCAGGCGCATCGTTGCGCGGTTTGATCGTTAACGGACGATCGGCGTCAGCATAGATTATCGTCCGGTCGTGCGCGCTGGGAACGGACCATTGCGTGTTGAAATCATAGTAAAGGTGGCCAGGCCAATTCTCGTCCGTCACATGCCAGGTCGCCGCCCAGTCGACCACATCCCCGACGCGCACATCGGGGATCTCGGCGAAAACGGTGAGGTAGCCATCGCTCACCCCGTTTTCGAGATCCTTCTCTTCCCGCGCGATTTGGAAGGTCACGTCGCCGATGCGATCAATCACTTTTCCATCGCGATGGACGTTCAGGTGGTGCAGGTCGACCCGCTCCGATGACGGATCGAAAGACAGCGTGAATTGCCCGTTTTCTTGCAGGCCCGCTTCTGTCACCACCAATGAGGCATGGCGGCGATAGAAAGTGTAGCGATCGTCGGCCACATCAACTTGGGTATCGAAGAGAAGCGTATAATTTCCGCCGCGGATTTGGCTGTAGGAAGCCGTATCGGCGGTGCCGATATCGCTCGAGAGGACCCAGTCGGGCGCAGGCGCCACGCCGAAACCCGGATGTGTCTCCGCGGCAAACGCGTTCACCTTCACCGCGGTGGCAAGGGAAACCATAATAATCAGCCACTGGCGCGCACGCATGCGTTGCTCCTCCTTCGGCCACCCCTGCCCATCATTCAGGATCAGAGCAAGACTGGGACCACTCCACGCAACGTAACGCCAGCGGGGGCTTTGGCGTTGTGCATAAAGGCCGTCGCGCAGATTTGCGAAGCCGTGAGATTGCTATCGTCTCGCGGGCTTAGGTTTGGGGATTTGAGTTGGATGTCAGTTCGGCGATGCATGGCAAACGTCCAGCGATAGGCCGCGTCACTCTCACGATCCACCTGAAGCCGCGATTCTTGCGCGTGAGCTTCAATTACATCGCAAAATCAAAACATTTCGCACTGCAACATTTTGTGATAGCGTTCCCCTGAGAGAGCGAGCGGCGTTTGCCGCGCGAAGGAGATGGGGGCAGAAATGGCAGTTATTCTGCGACACGCGCCGTGAGCTGCGAATTGTCCATCGTGGTGCCGATCCTCAATGAGGAGGCGACCCTTGAGACGTTCTTAGCCACGGTCGTTCCCATTATCGAAGGCCTGGATCTCGAAGGCTATGAGATCCTTTTCATCGACGATGGGTCGACGGACCAAAGCGTCGCGCGCCTTGAAGACTTCCGCCGCGAATATCCGGCTATTCGCGTGGTCAGCCTTTCGCGAAACTTCGGCAAAGAGGCGGCGTTGACCGCGGGCCTAGAATGGTGCCGCGGGGACGCGGTGATCCCCATGGATGTGGATCTGCAGGATCCACCCGAGCTCATCACTGATTTTGTGCGGTTGTGGCGTGAAGGCTTCGACATTGTTTTCGGCAAGCGCGAGGAGCGGCGAGCGGACTCCGCGGCGAAACGATGGACCGCCGGCCGGTTCTATAAGTTCTTCAACGCCATTGCAGATCGTCCGATTGAGGAGAATGCGGGCGACTTTCGCTTGATGAGCCGCCGCGTCGTGGAGGCGACACTGCAGCTGCGAGAGCGCAATCGCTTCATGAAGGGCATTTTTGCCTGGGTCGGGTTCAGTCAAACATCCGTCTTGTATCAGCGGCCAGAGCGCAGCGCCGGGACGACCAAGTTCAATTACTGGAAGCTCTGGACATTGGCGCTCGATGGCATCACCGGGTATTCAACGGTGCCGTTGAAGATCTGGACCTATGTGGGCGTCTTCTTCGGGTTCTGCGCCTTTGTTTATACGGCGATTCTGGTTGGTACCACGATTATATTCGGGCGTGATGTGCCCGGCTATGCGTCAACGCTTGTCGCTATTTTGGTGCTTGGCGGTGTTCAACTCATCTCGCTTGGCGTCATCGGCGAATATCTGAGCCGTCTCTATATCGAGTCGAAGCAACGGCCGATTTATCTCGTTCAAAAGGCCGTGGGCTTCAATGAAGACGCGCCGAAGCCGGCCCATCGCCGGATCAGTGTTGGGCTCACGCCGCCGCACCGACGCGGGGAAATGCTGAGTACAGATTTATGATGCTGGAGCGGTTGAGGAATGGGGTGTCGCCAAATTTGATCCTCGAAGTGGCGCGATTTGGCGTTATCGGGGTCATGGCGACGTTGTGCCATTTCATCGTGCTCAACCTGTTGGCGGCGCCGCTTGGTTCGGTTGCCGCAAACTGCGTGGCGTTTCTCTGTGCCGTTAACGTCACCTATTTCGGCCAGTCGATTTGGGTGTTTAAGCGTCGCTCGATTCAGGGCGCACAAATGCGACGCTTCGCTGTCTCCGCCATCAGCGGTCTGATTTTAAACGCGGTGTTGATGGCCGCTTTTACGGGCTTGTTCGCATGGCACTACAATCAGGCGTTTATTCTGATCGTCTTTTTGGTGCCGGCAATTCTTTTCCTCATCAACAAATTTTGGGTATTCGCTGAGGCACCGCATGATGAACACGCTTTCCACAACTAAGGACATGGTCAAGCGCCAGCCCGTCTTGAGTGGCTTCCTTGTCCTAATTGCGATCGGCGTTTTGGCGCGGATCGTCACGCTGGGCACGGACTCAATCTGGAGTGATGAGGCCTATAGCGTGTGGGCCGCAACGCGCAGCTGGACCTATCTTTGGACCCATGTCCCTGAGTTCGAAACGCACCCGGTCTTTTTCTACTCGATCATGAAGATTTGGATCGGCGTCTTCGGCGAAAGCGAAGTGGCCGTTCGGTCCATGTCGTTGCTCTTCAACTTGCTGACAGTACCCGTCCTTATGCTGATCGTCCGCCGGTTAGGCGATCCGTCTGCTGCGACGGAGCGGGGCGTGATCGCGGCAGCGGTCTTTTTATTGTCCTTCACTCAGGTGAACTCCGCGCAGGATGCGCGCCCCTATGCGCTGATGACGCTTTCCATGGCGGTGATGATGTGGGGCATCATTGAGATCATGATGGCGTCTGAGCGCGCAAAGCAGCCCATGCTGACGATCATTCGCGATGACCGGCACATGCTATTGGCTTATGCTGCGTTCTCCATCGGTGCGGCGGTGATGGCGTGGATCCACAATGTCGGGCCGCTCTTCCCGGTGATCGCGGGGCTGGTGCTCCTCGCATGGTGGGGCATGACGCATCGGCATGTCATGTTGCTGGCTAATATTGTGATTGCCAGCGCCTTTGCGGTCCTTCTTTATACGCCGAATATCATCAATATCCTTGGCCAGTTGAACACGATGGACAGCCAAGGCTTCTGGCTGACCCGGCCGAGCTTCGCCGACTTTGTTGAGGCGATCTCCAAGCTCCCCGTCGGCGGTAGCATGAACAATGCCCCATTCAATTTCCTCGTGCCCATTGGTGCCGTCATAAGTGTTGGGTTAGTGCTGATAGGCGCGCTGTCACTCTTGCGCGATCAGTATAGTCGGCACTCGCGTGATGGCATGTTTGTGGTGGCGTTGCTGCTGGCGTTGGCGTTTTTGCCGGCGTTTATCACCTTTGTGGTCAGTATCTTCTCAACACCGATCTTCATGTTTCGGACGTTCCAAGCCTCACAACTGTCTTGCATCGTGTTGATCGCCTTTGCGCCGTATCTTTTCGCTCGGTGGAAGCCCTACGTCCTGGCCGCGATCGTCGTGTCCTCATCGATCTCGGCCTTGTCGCTGATCGGCTATGGCGCGAAAGAGAATTGGCGTGACATCGTCCTTGCCGTTGGCGCCGACGACACGGCGCAAACGCCCAAGATGGTGGTCGTGGCTCCGTCTTCAGAGATGCCGCTCGACTACTATAAGCGTCGTTTGGGCGTGCATTTTGAAACGCTGCCTGTTCCTGGCCCCTTTCCCGTCAGGACGCCTGAGAGCGTCTACCCGAATGGGGGTGGCGGCGATCCCTTGATCACACCCGACGCCCTGCCGCCGGTGAAGGCGTGGGTAGCGGACACGGATGAAATCTGGATGGTGGTTCGATACGAGCAAGCCCTCGATCAAGAGGGGCTCATCCGCGATTATCTTGTCCAGGAGTTCCCCTGCCTTCTCAAAACTGTTTCCTACGCGGAAAAACGCGCCCGGGCTTGTTGAGGGTTTGGACGCGTAATCAACGGGCGTGTTAGGATTTCATCGGCGAGCGCTGTAATCCGCCAATGAGGAATTATGTTATCAATCCCACTTACAGAGATGGAGCGCGCCGTATTGGCAAGGTATTCGCAGGTCTACGCTCAGTATGGAGTACCTGAAGTTGCCGATATCTCATTAGTGCGTCGCATACAGGAGATTGGCTTGAGGGAGCTATTTTTCGAGAGTAAAGCGAGACTAAGCTTTGAAGAGGGTGATCTGCCAATGGGGGATTATAGTCACGTTTTGTTGACTAACTTTCCGCCTGGACTTCATGTCGAATTAAGTGTTGCCGATTTCAAGCTAGAGAAGTTGATTTTTTTAGCGATCGAGTCCGAAGAGCATTTTTGGTTTGGGGATGAGGGTGAGTTTTCAATTGTCGCAGACTAATATGAGGGATTATTTCTCTTAGGCTTGGACGTCTATTGGGGCGCTTTGTGCGATTTTAAATCTGTCCGGTATCTCAGTGGTGTGGCCCTCTGTAGAGATGGTCAATAATTTCAGCGGAGCAGAGGGGATCCAACCGGGCTATGCCCCCTTGGCAAGTGGCGGCGTATTACGCCGCACATCCTGCGGTATGCGCGGTCGTTCGGAAATTCACCTGCGAAAGTGCTATACGTAATACGGCTGGGAAAGTGTAAATCGTCGTCCCATTTTCAGGGTTGGACGGGATATGAGTAAGCGGACAGTACCGTTTGGTGGAGCCGAGCGGAATCGAACCGCTGGCCTCGTCATTGCGAACGACGCGCTCTACCAACTGAGCTACGGCCCCACGAGCGCTGAGAAATACGCGCCGGTTGCCGAATGTGTCAAGCGATCCGTACCCGGTCGGTCCAGCGTCTTAGCCAGCGCCTTCTGCGGCGGCGACGGCCTCGGCATGGGCCTTTGCATTGTGCACGTAGTGAGCGGCGCCCATTAGGGCCATCTTGTCTTCCCCGGGGCGCAGGTCGCGCAGCTTTTTCGCTGGCAGGCCCGCCCACATCTCGCCGCTGGTGACCACTTTCTTGGGCCCCAAAAACGCGCCGGCGGCGAGAAAGCCGCCGGTCTCGATCACCGCGCCATCCAGCACCGTGGCCGCCATGCCGACGAATCCCTCCGGCGCGACGCGGCAACCATGCAGCATGCAGCGATGCCCGATGAGCGCATCCTCGCCGATCTCGACAGGGGCGCCGCCTTGTTCGGGCGCATCTACATGGATGATGGTGCCGTCCTGCACATTTGCGCGCGCACCGATGCGAATGGCATTGGTGTCGGCCCGCAAAACGCAATTGTACCAAACCGACGCCTCTGGCCCGACGGTCACATCGCCGATCAAGACCGCGCCCGGCGCGATGAAGGCGGAGGGATCAATCTGCGGCGCTTTCCCACCAAAGGGGATTAGTATCGGTTTCATTCCGCCTCGTCTTCCTCTTCCGCTGCGGTTGCATCACGGTCATAGGCGTAGACTTCGGAGATGCGGCACACATCATTGTCGAGGCTCGAGCCGGCGCGGAACAGCTCAGCGGAGACAAGGATCTCGTCACCCCGCATGAGGCAGCTGCCGCTGAACCGATCGACAAAGGCCACGCGTTGCGCCCGATCGACGGTGATGCATCCGGGGAACAGGGTGACCAAATATTCGCGTCCTGGGCCGCGCCGCAGGATGAGGGCGTCCTCGGGACCATTGTAATCGCTGAACCCGGAAATGCCGTTGGTGAAGCAAATCCGATCCATTTCTTCGCCCACCCGGGGGTCTTCTGCGAGAGACTGCGGTGCGCTGACCGCTGTCTCGTCCGCCGTCGGGGCGCCGGGATGGGTCGCTGCGCACCCGATCAACGCGATCAACATCAGGGAAGGCCAGGCGCCAGCTTGTTGCCATGGGGACATGTCGAATACCTCATTCAAGGGCTGCGTGGACTTGCGGTGCCTAGGCTAACGCAACATTGATTGCACGCAATCGGTCCCGCTCGCGCAGCAAACAATTCGCATGATACGGGCTTGCAGAAAAATCGTGTCTCGCACAGAGGTGATTTTATCACGTGTTATGCTTGTTCGAGGCGTGAAAAGCTGCAAATCTTAACGTGGCGCAAGGGGCATCGCGTTGGGAAGTCCTTGCGGCGAGTTGCGGGGTAGCCATGATCGATATCACGATGGGCATGGGGCCAGCGGTCCTGGCGAGCATCGCTGCGGCTATTGTAGCGACGGCTGGCTTGCTCACCGTCATGCTCCGCCGGGGCTGGGCGATTCGTCACAGCCATCTCTTCACGGCGTTTGCCGCAGGCGTGCTCGTTACCACGGCATTAACCTTGTTCCCCGATGCGTTGGCATCAACGCCAAATGCGTCGTTTTTTGCCTTGGCCGGATACCTTGTTCTGTACGGGATCAATCTGCTGCTTCGTGCATCATCGGGAAATGCCATCGTGCCGTTCCTAGCCATTGGCCTGCATTCCTTTATCGACGGATTTCAATACGGCGTCCTTTTCGAAACAGGCTGGACGATCGGGCTCACCGCTTCTGCAGGTTTGATTGCCCATGAGTTCGCAGAAGGGGTCATTCTGTTTGCGGTTATCCGTGCCGCCGGGGTGAGCCGCTTTGTCGCCTTTTTGGCGGCGTTCGTCGGTGCGGCGCTAACCACGCCTGCAGGGACGATTGCCTCTCAAGTGCTGCTGACGCAGGTTTCACCTGATATGATCGGCATGCTCTTGGCGGTGGCGGCGGGTGCCTTGCTTTACGTCGGTGCAACGCATTTGCCGATCCACCTCGACGGCCCGCGAACGAAAGGCTTGATGTTGGTCTATGCTTTCGGCGTGTTCGCGGCGCTCGCGCTTTCGCTGACGCACATTCACGACCACGGTGGAGAGCACGATCACGAAGACCACCATCATGAAGCCTCGCCGCATGAGCATCACGATGATGATCCTCATGAGGCCCATGACCATTAACGTCTGATCTGAATACAGAAGAGAAGGGGCGCGGGTCGTTCTGGCAGGGCAACCAGAACGACCCGCTATCTCGCCGAGAAGCGGCGGGTTCGGGGCGGGCCAAGGTATTGAAGGGAGCGCGATGATACCGAGGCCGATGAGGGAGAGAGCACTCCGAACACTTGCAACCTTAGGTGGCATATCCTTAGAAAAAGGTTAACATGCACCACTTAAGGTGGTTTTTCTCGATGCGGCCGCAAAACTGGCGTCACGCGGACGGGGTCACGTGACAGGCTTTCTCCCCGGTCTTACATCGCCGGGATGACACAGCCCGAAGGCCATGCCCTCATCCTCTTTTCTGGTGGCCAAGACTCCGCCACGTGCCTCGCCTGGTCGCTCAAACGGTTCGCCGTGGTCGAGACGGTGGGCTTCTCCTACGGTCAGCGCCATGCGGTCGAGCTAGAGGCACGAACACGCCTTCGACAGGCATTGGGGGAGACGTTCGATTTCCCCGGCACGCTCGGGTCAGATCATTTGCTCTCGATCCCCACATTCTCGGAGATCGGCGAGACCGCGCTGACCGCGCCATTGCCGATCGAGACAGGGCGCGCGGGCCTGCCCACCACCTTTGTGCCTGGGCGCAATCTCGCATTCCTCGTATTCGCCGGGGCCCTTGCCGTAAAACGTGGCGCGACTGCGCTTGTTGGCGGGATGTGCGAGACCGATGCGGCGGGGTACCCTGATTGCCGAGGCGAGGCGCTCGCCGCGCAGATCGGCGCCATCAATTCGGGCATGGCGACGGACCTGACCCTGCATACGCCGTTGCTCTCTCTGACAAAGGGCGAGACCTGGGCCCTGGCTGAGGCCGAAGGCGGGCAGGCGCTGGTGGATTTGATCTTAGAGGACAGCCACACCTGTTATCGCGGCGAACGCGGCACGCGCCATGAATGGGGTTATGGATGCGGCACCTGCCCGGCATGCCTTGAGCGGGCAAAGGGGTGGGCCGCCTATCAGGCGATGTGATGGCTTATTCAGTGAAGGAATGTTTCTACACGCTGCAAGGCGAGGGCGCCCAGGCGGGCCGCGCGGCGGTGTTTCTCCGTTTCGCCGGCTGCAATCTGTGGTCCGGGCGGGAGGTTGATCGCGCGGCGGCGGTTTGCCGTTTTTGCGATACGGACTTTGTTGGCATGGACGGGCCCGGCGGCGGCCGCTTTGCCACCGCCGAGGATTTAGCAGCACACGTTGCACAAAAATGGCCGAGCCAGGCGGGCGGTGTGCCTTACGTTGTGTGTACAGGGGGAGAGCCGCTTTTGCAGCTCGATGAACCGTTGATCGGCGCCCTGCACGACCGCGGCTTCGAGATTGGGGTGGAAACCAACGGCACCTTGCCCGCACCCCAGGGGATCGATTGGCTGTGTGTGAGCCCGAAATCGACGGCACCGGTGGTCATTGAGGCAGGCAATGAGCTCAAGCTCGTCTACCCGCAAGAAGATGCGCGCCCGGAGCAATTCA
>CAYFHK010000088.1:0-11293 GCA_964342585.1 uncultured Caulobacterales bacterium
TTGCGCCAGCACCGTTGCCGTCGTCGTGCCGTCACCGGCGACGTCATTGGTTTTCGAGGCGACTTCTTTGATGAGCTGTGCGCCCATATTTTCGAACTTGTCTTCAAGCTCGATTTCCTTCGCCACCGAAACGCCGTCCTTCGTGGTGCGCGGCGCACCGAAGGATTTCTCGATGACGACGTTGCGGCCTTTCGGGCCCAAGGTCACCTTCACGGCGTTGGCGAGGATATCGACACCGCGGAGCATGCGCTCACGGGCATCGGCTTCGAAGCGAACTTCTTTAGCTGCCATGTCTAATACTTCCTTGAATGATCAGTTGTTCAGTGAAAAAGCGATCCGTTCGGCTCAGTCGAGAATGCCGAGGATGTCGCTTTCTTTCATGATCAGAAGGTCTTCACCGTCGATCTTCACTTCGGTGCCCGACCATTTGCCGAACAGGATTTTATCGCCCTTTTGGACTTCCAAAGGCACGATCTCATTGTCGTCGCCGCGCGCGCCCGAACCAACAGCGACGATTTCGCCTTGCTGCGGCTTTTCTTTGGCGGTGTCGGGAATGATGATCCCGCCGGCGGTTTTCGCATCCTCGTCGATCCGGCGCACCAGGACGCGGTCGTGAAGGGGTCTGAATGCCATCTGTGATGTCTCCAAGACGGTAGGGTTGATGTATGATACGTGTCGCCGCCGAGGGCAGGATCGTGCCGGTTAGCACTCTCCCTTATCGGCTGCTAACACCGCGGAGCTAGGCAGCCACGATGGGGGTGTCAAGAAGGGGCGGCAGAGAAAAATGCGCTTGGAAACCCGCATTCCGCATGGCGGCTCAACCTGGCTTCTATGACGAGGGTGGTATGTTCACCCTTCATGAACCGTGGGGGAGTTTCGCGTGAAATGGGTGAGCAGGCGGTCTAGCCGACGAACGATGGCGTTACAGTCACTTAGCTCCCTTATCGGCAGATGGTGGGATCGCTTCATCTACGCCTCGGGCATCATCGGGCTTGGGGGCATTGTGGAGGACCTGACGTGGTGGGCGCAAATGGCACAGAAGCTGTACGGTTTCTTGGGGCAGCATTGGGCCTCCATGCTGCCTTTGGCGTGTGCGGTTTTCGGGTATTTATCCGCGGCGCTTGATTGGTTCCAGGGACTATACCGACCGATCATCGACCTCATTCCTTTTCTCGCTGATCTCCCAGATGCTTGGAAAGACTGGATTTTCGTTTTCTCGTTTTTTGCAATTGCCGCAGCCCGCACCGGGACAATCGTCGTCGTCGCTTACCTATTTTCATTTATCGTCTGGACACTGAACCTGCCGGTCCTGCTGGCGCATCGCGTGGCACGGCTCACATTCTTCCTGTGCACGACAACACGGAATTTGTATTTTCCGGGTCAGAAAGGTTTCTTCCAGGTATTGGCAGCAGATCGCTTGCGCCGACAAATCAAGTATCAGAAAGGTCGTCGACGGAGGAAACTGAAGAGACTTCACGCTGATGCCGAGGAGACGGGATCGTCAGGACTCAACATCGACGGAAGTTCCATTCCGCATGGCATATTCGAGGGGAATGAAGCGGACTACGAAAAGTGGAAGACGGAGGACCTTAAACGGATAACAGCGCGGATAGATCACGATGGAAAGAGGTTGGCCGCTATGCGTGCTTCGAACGGTGCGGCTTTTGAGCGAAGCTTGATGGCGATGCAAAATGCCCCCGACCCCGATTGGGAACCGTCCTTATACCTCGACACCGACGAATTGCGGCGTGGACAAATGCGTGCATTAAGATTAGGCGTGATCACAACATGTATCGCCGCTAGCCTCGTGATCGTCGACGTCGTGTTGAAACGCACTCTCGACTGGTCAGCAAATATCGACCCAACGTGCGCTCCACGTCCCGCCGTGATGCCCACATCGACCGGCCAAGAAGCGCCGTGGGGACAGAAATAGGAGAGCCTCTCCCACAACTTTGGGGTAGCGAGGCACCGGGAAAGACTGAGCCGCAAGAATGTGTTGCCGAGCTGTCTCACGAACATCCGTGCAAGGCACTTTGAGAGCTGTCAATCTCAACCGATACGCCCCACCAACGCGCCATGGGGCGGCAGATAGAGCGTGTCGCCATTCACGACGCCGCCCAAATCAATCGGTAGGATCTCTGAAAAGGTGGGCGCTGTGGTGACGACCGGCGCATCAGAGAGATTGAAGAAACAGCGCAGATGATCCTCCCCCAACTGACGATCAAAGACGAGCAGCGGTTCTGGGGCATCTTGGAAATGTAGCGTCCCCTTCACCAGGGTCGGCGTTCCTTTCCGCTGGCGCAAAAGCGCCCGGCAAAAATTTAGCGTCGAGAAAGCATCTTCTTCTTGATGGTCAACCGCCAGGGGCAGATGCGCCTCATCCACCGGCAACCACGGCGTGCCGAGGGTGAATTGGCCGTGATGCGCCGCGCCGATCCACGGGATGGGCGTGCGCGCCCCATCGCGCCCCAAATTGTTTGGCCAAAAACGGATCGCCTCTGGGTCTTGCAAATCTTCAAACGCCACATTGGCCTGGGGCAGACCAAGTTCATCGCCTTGATACAAAAAAACCGTGCCGCGCAAACAGGTCAGCAGCATAAGGAGTTGTTTTGCAAAGGCTTGGGTTGGCTCTGCCCCACCCCATCTTGTCACTGCGCGGACGACATCGTGATTCGAGAACGCCCAAGATGGCCATGCCTCCGCCCGCTGCCACTGCTCAAGTTCTTCTCGGATCAGCGATGGCGTCAAAGTTTCCGAACGGAGAAATTGGAAGTTATACGCCGTATGCAACCTATTCTCGCCCAAAGTGTACTCGACCGCCCGGGTCGTCGGGTTTGAGCTGTCGATCTCCGCCACGCACATCCTGTCGGGATATTGATCGAGCAGAGCGCGAAACTCTTCAACGAAAACAAGCGTCTCCGGTCGCGACCGGTCATAGAGATGGCGCTGGAATTGGGCCGGGCGCACATGCCCAATCGTGCCGATTGGCGGGTTATCGCGCAGCTCGACATCGTGATAGTAGTAATTGGCGACATCGAGCCGAAAACCGTCCACGCCGCGGTCGAGCCAAAAACGCGCGACGTCCAATACCTCTCTGTGCACGGCGGGGTTATTGAAATTGAGATCTGGCTGTTCTGCGAGAAAACTATGCAAATAATACTGCCTGCGCTGGGTATCCCATCGCCAGGCGGGCCCACCGAAGACGGAAAGCCAATTGTTCGGCGGCGTGCCATCGGGTTTAGGATCGGCCCACGTGTACCAATCCGCCATCGGCCCGTAGCGCGACTCGCGACTCTCTTTGAACCATGGATGCTGGTCAGAGGTGTGCGAATAAACCTGATCGATGATGACCTTCAGGCCAACGTCATGCGCCTTTTCAAGCAGCGTATCGAAATCCCTCAGCGTGCCGAAAATCGGATCGACATCACGATAATCCGCGACGTCGTAGCCGAAATCCTTCATCGGCGAGGTAAAAAACGGCGACAGCCAGATGCCGTCCACCCCCAAATCGGCGATATATTCGAGCTTCTGCGTAACGCCGGGCAGGTCGCCAATGCCCGTGCCGGTCATATCGAAAAAGCTGCGCGGGTAGATCTGATAGATTACCGCGCCACGCCACCAATCAGCCGTCATTCTACTCGCTCTCCTGGGGCGCCCGAACGTTTAAGCCCAGGCCGCGATCGCTACGGCGGCGCGCTCGATCTCCGCCTCATGATGATAGATATGCGGGCACAGCCGCAGGCCGACGGGCCGCGCCGATCCCGCCACCTTATAGGTTTTGTAAGCATCAGCTTGCGCTTCTGCCGGCGTCCCCTGTGTCAGCTTCGTGATGACCACCCCAAACCGCAGATCGGGCACGAGGGGTGTCACGAATTCAGCGCCCGGCGAAAGGCGCTTAATCTCTTCCATTAGCATGGTCGACAATGCTCGCACGCGCGCTTCTGCCCTGGCGGGGCCAACGGCGTTGTGAAATGCAACCGCCGCGCCAAGTGCATCCACGGCACCGTCATCGCGCTGGCCCAATTGTTCGAACTTCCGTGCGCCCTCAATGCCGTCCGCTAAGGGATAACTCACAATCAATGGGCTCAGCTTTTCCTGCAAATCCCGCCGCACATAGGCAAAGCCTGCCTCACGCGGGCCCGTGAGCCATTTTTGCCCGCTGGTGGTCAAGAAATCACAGCCAATCTCGTTAACGTCAATATTCAGGGCACCGACCGTTTGAGCGCCGTCGACAAGGCTGACCGCGCCCACATCTTTGGCCATTGCGCACAGCGCCCTAGCCGGCAGCGCCGTGCCCGACGCATTGGAGACATGGCTGAAGGCCACGACTTTGGTTTTGGGCGTGATCGCCCGTTCAAACGGCGCCAAGAGATCCGCCACTGTCTCCGGCTGTTCAGGGGTGTCGACCTTGATCACTTTGAAGCCGTCTCTGGCCGCGCGAACCTCCCACGACAAATTGTTCGACCGGTGATTCTCCGACCAAAGGACCACTTCGTCGCCAGGCCCAAGCGGCAGGCCCTGAACGATGAGGTTGTTCCCCTCCGACGTATTTCGCGTGAGCGCAATTTCATCCGCCTCAGCACCGATCAGCGCGGCGATGGCTTGGCGCGTTTCCTCGTGACGAGCCTCATATTTGGCGCGGTTCTCGAAGGAAGGGTCAGCGTCGATACTGGCAGAAGCTTCGGCTTGCGCCATTTTCGCCGCGGCGCATGGCGGCGCCATATTCGCCGCATTCATATGGGCAACACTGAGCGCGTGGCTGAATTCAGTTCGCACCCGGCGCCACACGAGGTCGCCGCTCTCAGCTTCGATCGCCGCGTTCTTCGAAAGCGCCGACTTCTGGGTGCCAAGCGGCACGGCCCCGGCGGCACATCCCGCCAGCGGCAAGCTGCCCAACAGCACTGCGCGTCGCGTGCTCGTCAAAGTAAATTGTCCCGCCATATCCCGCTCCTCTCGCTCTTGCGAGAGGAGCCTAACGACGGATCGGCGAAGAGAACAAGAGTGCTGGCGTCTGTTCTTGGCGATTAACCGATACGGGTGCCCATACCGCCATCCACCGGCAAGAGAACGCCAGTGATGAACTTCGCTTCATCAGAGGCGAGGAATAGTGCGGCGTAAGCGGTATCCCTTGCAGTCCCCATTTTGCCGCCAAGCGGCACCCGCGCATCGCGCTCGGCTTTCACCTCCTCGCGGGGGCGGCCTTGCGATTTGGCGATGCCATCAACCGCCATGGGCGTATCCATCAGCCCGGGGAGGATGGCATTGCAGCGAATGCCGCGCTTTGCCTTCGCCTGCGCGAGGGAAATCGTCAGCCGGTTCATCGCAGCTTTCGACACTTCGTAAGCGGCCTGAAATCCGCCTGCGAGGGAGGCCAGCGAGGAGATATTCACGATGCTGCCGCCGCCTTGCGCCTGCATCAACGGGACCACGCCTCGAATGGTCCGCCACGCGCCTTTGAGATTCACATCTAAGATGAGGTCGAACGCATCTTCGGAAAGCTTGTCTGCGGGGCCATCACCGCGCCCGCCAATGCCGACATTGTTGATCAGAATATCGATTTTTCCATAGGAGGCGTGCGCGCGCTCCACCATGTCATCGCAGGCGGCACCATCGGTGATGTCGCAGGCGAGCGCTGTTGCCGTGCCGCCGGCATCGCGAATGGCCGCAGCGGTTTCCTCCGCCCGCGCCATATCACGGTCGACGCACACAACCCGCGCCCCCGCCTCAGCAAATAGGCAAGAAATGGCGCGACCGTTCCCAACGGTCGGCCCGGGTGTTTGGCCTGCCCCCACCACCAAGGCCACCTTATCCGCCAAACGTTTTTGAACGGCGCTCATGCCCGCAGATCGGGGTCAATCTCGCCCCCCTCCTCGATTTGGACGCCCACACTGTTCAAGAACATTGAAACTTGCGTGTACTGACCAGTCGTGAAGATCAGATCCATCTTTTGCTTCTCCGTCAAGAAGGAGAGCGCCTGCCACGTCTCATCACTGATGAAGTGATTGCTGACAAGTTCATCAACGGCGCGCAGCATGGCGGCATCGCGATCGGACCACGCCGGATCATCCGGCCCGCTTTTGATTTGCGCGATTTCCGCGTCGGTGAGGCCAACCTCGAGCCCGATGCGGGTATGCTGCGCCCATTCATATCCGGACTTACAGGCATACCCTGTACGGAGAATAATAAGCTCACGATCGCGCGGGGCCAGGTCGTTGTGGGCCGACATGATGTAGCCGCCCCAAAACCCAAAACGCTTCAGCGCTTTGGGTGCGCGCACAAAGGTTCTGAAAATATTCAGCACCCGCCCGCCACGGTCATAGGTCGACAAAATTTCCTTCTGATCGTCGTTCAACTCATCATCGCGCAATGGCGACAAGCGCGGGGCTTTCAGGCGCATGGTTCCCTCCATTTTCGCTCCATTCCTTATTCGCAGGAGCCATTTCGACGATAGGGTATGGCGCATGACACGATCTGGCTAGGAAAAACATCGTCGGTGGAGGAAACCTTTTCACGCAGCCGGGCGTTCAACCTGCGATACAATCACAGAGGTGAACGACCATGAAAAAGCTTTTCCTCGGACTCTTTCTCCTTGCCGGCGCAACACCGCTCAGCGGCTGCGCCCTCGGTCTGGCCGCAGGTGCCGGATATGTCGCCCATGACGAAGCGACAGAAAACGATGGGAACTTTGACCCGCTTGAAGAAGTGCGCGGCGTCGAAGACGGGAAGAACTAAGCCTCACCTGACCTTCCCATCGGTTTTCACGCAGCCGGTTGCCAGCCCCACGGCGAAAGCGACATAACCGCTTGAACCCGATGGGAGGTCACGAACGTGAAAGCAATTCATTGCCGTAAACCCGGCGGTCTCGACAAAATTGAGATCGCCGATATCGCCGAACCCGGCGACCCAAAAGCCGGCGAAATCCGTGTACGTCTTCATGCCACGTCGCTGAACTATCACGACTATAACGTCGTGATGGGGATGCTGCTGCATGAAGACAAGCGTATCCCCATGTCTGATGGCGCAGGCGTTGTCGAAGCGGTGGGTGAAGGGGTTACGGAATTCACCCCTGGCGATCACGTCGTCTCCGTCTTTTTCCCGCAATGGCTCGATGGCCCTCCTCGCGATGCCGATTTCCGCACCGTGCCAGGGGATGGTGTCGACGGGTATGCGCGCAAAATGGTGGTGACCCCAGCGCATTGGTTCACGAAAGCGCCGAAAGGCTATTCGCACGAAGAGGCGGCCACGCTTACCTGCGCGGGGCTGACAGCATGGCGGGCGCTGATCGTCGATGGACCGCTCAAGCCGGGCGATACCGTCCTATGTCTCGGCACGGGCGGCGTTTCGATTTTCGCCTTGCAGATCGCCAAAGCCATGGGCGCGCGGGTCGCCATTACATCGTCATCGGATGAAAAGCTGGCGCGCTGTCGCGAGATGGGCGCGGATTTCACCGCCAACTACAAACAAACCGAGGACTGGGGCAAAGCCGTTCTCAACTGGACGGAAGGCCGCGGCGCCGATCACATCGTTGAGGTTGGCGGACCTGCGACGCTGCCGCAATCCATCACCGCATGCGCGATCGGCGGGCACATTGCCTTACTTGGTGTGCTGACAGGCATCCAAGGCGACATCCCCACCGCCGCGATGTTCCGTAAGCAAATCAGATTGCAGGGCCTGATTGTCGGCAGCCGCGCCAATCAGCTCGACTTCGTTCGGGCGCTTGAAACAACGGGCATTAAGCCAGTGATCGATCGCACCTTCCCGATCGATGAGCTAGGCGCCGCTTTCAAACACGAAGCGGACGGCAAGCATTTCGGCAAAATCGTTGCGACGATCTAAGCCTAAAACTTCCGGGCAAGACTGAGCGCACCGAACATTTGGGGCTCGTCTTGCCCCTCAAACTGCTCAGTTCGGTAAACGTGCGTATACGTGAATTGCCATTTCGCCAACTGAATAGCGAAGCCGGCTTGAAGGTCGCCGACGAAGGTGTTGCTCGGCACTTGCGGATCATCGTCGCGGAAGAAACTCCCATCGAGGACGATGGCATGGGCGACCGCCCGCCCCTCTGCGCCAGCGAAGACATACCAGTTCAGGCCGGGCTCTTCGACAAAATAGCCCGCCCCTGCGAGCGACGGCCGGATACGCGGTGGGCCATAGTCGTAAAGATTGCTGCCAATTCTAAACGTCAGCCCCGCATTCGCGTCCGTTCGAAAATTCCCAGCATTGAACCCTACATTCGGCGTGACATCGAGGCCGACGCCTAAGAACTCGCCTGTCGCGATAGCCTTGAACCGGCGATCATAGCCGATATTGATGATGGCTTCGTCATCTATTTGATTATCCCACCCCTGAACACTTTCGTCATCGATCAGATCATGGAAACCGTTTTGCACTTCTTCCCCAAGCGCACTTGGCCCCACAATGCCGAGCGTGATCGACAGACGGTCAAGGCGGGACGGTTGCTGAGCGACGATCGTATACTCGCCATATAGAAAGCCAGCATAAGGATGTTGATCCGGCAATGGCGTTGCGACGCCAGTGTCTCGCGGCGTGTAGATCGAATGGCCAACGGCAATGCCCCGCCGCACCTGCAAATCTTCGGCGCCGCCACTCATGACATTCGCCAACCAGCCTTCCGCCCCTCCAGATTCCTTTGCTCCGGATAGATAGGATAGGCGCAAGCCGTTTGTGTAATTTCGATCAGATCCGCCAAAAAGGTCGTTCTCGACCACAAGGCCCCAAGTTGCTTTGTCATCATCGGGGAGAGTCGGCTGCGCCGTGGCGCTTAACGCGGGAGCGAACGCAAAAATCGCGGCGCTTCCTAAGAGTAATCTGGTCATAAGAGGTTCCCCGCAATAGATCAGTTGTTGCAAATTTTAGACTGAACGCACCCTAATGCCTTACTTAACGGACTTGGCGCGTTGAGGTTCCGGAAGGATGTAAAAGAATTAACGGCTGGACATCAGAGAATGAAGAATGGATGGCCCGCGCGCTCGACCTCGCGCGGGCTGCGGCTGATGCAGGCGAAGTCCCCGTGGGCGCTGTCCTCGTGAGCGACGCTGGGGAGCTTCTTGGCGAAGGACATAACCAGCCGATCGCCATGCATGATGCCACGGCGCATGCAGAAATTATCGCCCTACGGAATGCTTTGAGGCATGTTGGGAACTATCGTTTGCCGCCGGGCGCGTCGCTTTACGTCACGCTTGAGCCCTGCGCGATGTGTGCGGGGGCAATTTCTCATGCGCGTGTTGGGCGCCTGGTCTATGGGGCGGATGATCCAAAGGGCGGCGCCGTCGCGCATGGCCCGCAGCTATTTACACAGTCTACGGTTCATCATCGACCAAGTGAGATCGTCAGCGGCTGCTTGGCAGAAGAAGCAGCCACGCTGCTGAAAGCCTTCTTCAAAGCGCGGCGCGGTTAATTGGTGGGGACGACTGCCCGTCCGGCTTTCGGCACGGAAGGCGGGACAAACCGGGCGCCGCCCAATAGAGTCGCACCGCCCGTCGCGGCCACCCGCATCACCGGCACACCGCCAACGCTTTCGTATACCACATCGCCACGGGTCGTCCGTGTCGCGAACAGTGTGTGTGGCGCCTTCGACGGCGGACATGCGCCCTCGGCATTACACACAAACTGAATGACCGCCTGATCGCCTTCTTTCGGGATGAAAGCAAAACGCTCACCGCCGCCGTCGACGGCATAAACGGCGCCCGGCGCGCCAAACTGCTCGCTCAACAGGCCGGTCGGCGCCTTCAACCGATCGAAAGCCGGGTCAGATTGCGCCTCCGCTACGGCATAGGTGGCGATGCCGCCCGCTGCGATCAGCGCTAGCGCCATGACACTCGCCTGCCGCGCGCGGCGGCGACGTTCTCGCCTGAACAAGATCAGACTGCTTGATTTCACGTACTGCATCTTTCGCGCTCCCTTCCGAGATCGCCCCTCATCGGATGCTCCCGACGTCAGACTAAGATGCAATCGTGGCGATCGCGTGAAGATCGCGTGAGTCTTTAACTAAAACTCGACCGAGTGGTTTAGGCCGCGATGTATTGGCCGCCATTGGCTGTCAGCACGGTGCCGGTGATAAACCCGGCCATCTCATCTGCCAAAAACGCCACCGCGTGGGCGATTTCCTCGGGCGTGCCAAGGCGGCCCACCGGGATATCGGCCACGATGCTGTCGAGCACCTCTTGCTTCATGGCCGCGACCATGTCGGTGGCGATGTAGCCGGGTGCGACGGCGTTGACCGTGATCCCTTTGCGCGCTGTCTCCAGCGCCAGCGCGCGGGTGAACCCGATCAGCCCCGCTTTGGCGGCTGAATAGTTCGTCTGACCAAATTGGCCTTTTTGCCCGTTGATCGAAGAGATATTCACGATGCGCCCATAGCTGCGATCGCGCATGCCGTTGATCACCGGTTTCGTCATGTTGAAGGCGGAGCTCAAATTGGTCTCGATCACCGCGTGCCACTGCTCCGGCTCCATTTTGTGGAACGCCCCGTCACGCGTGATCCCCGCATTGTTCACCAACACGCCGACTGGGCCGTGCGCTTTTTCAATTTCCGCCACGGTGTCGGCGCATGCGGCGTAGTCCGAGACGTCGCATTGGAAGGTGGAGATGCCTAGCTCGTCTGCGCATTTCTTCGCGGCTTCCGTGTTCCCGCCGTAAATGGCGGCAACGGTGTACCCATCGGCTTTTAGCTTGGCTGAGATGGCGTGGCCGATGCCGCGCGTCCCCCCGGTCACGATAGCGACTTTCGACATCAGTTTCCTCCGATTATTCTACGCCGCCTGGTGTTTGTGTTGGCGACTTTTCCGTTGTGGGCGCGTCCAGCGGACGCGCCCTTGAGGCATATCAATTAATTCGCTCGACGCACATCGCGACACCCATGCCGCCACCAATGCACAATGTAGCGAGGCCTTTTTGAGCATCGCGCCGCTTGAGTTCGTACAGCAGCGTGGTGAGCACCCGGGCACCGGATGCACCGATCGGGTGGCCAAGGGCGATGGCGCCGCCATTGACGTTCACTTTTTCGGGATCCCAGCCGAGCTCTTTTCCAACGGCCAGCGACTGCGCTGCAAAGGCCTCGTTCGCTTCGATCAGATCAAGATCATCGATCGTCCACCCAGCTTTCTCCAACGCCAAGCGGCTTGCGGGTGCGGGGCCGATGCCCATGATAGAGGGATCAACACCGCAATGCGCGAAGGAGACGATGCGGGCGAGCGGCGCGCCGCCGGCCTGATCGAGTGCTTTCTCCGACATCAGGACCAGCGCGGCCGCGCCATCATTGATGCCCGAGGCA
>CAYFHK010000089.1:0-10903 GCA_964342585.1 uncultured Caulobacterales bacterium
GCGCCAGGCCAGCTTGCCGTGACCGATTTCGCGGCGGCCCGGCGAGCCCATGCGGCCCGTCTCCCCGACTGAGTAGGGCGGGAAGTTATAGTGCAAGAGGAAGTTCTCTTTATACGTGCCTTCGAGCGCGTCGATGAACTGCTCGTCATCGGCCGTGCCAAGCGTGGCGACGACGATGGCTTGCGTTTCACCACGGGTGAAGAGCGACGAGCCATGCGTACGCGGCAGAATGCCGACTTCGGACTCAATCTGCCGCACCGTCTTCGTATCGCGACCATCGATCCTGCTGCCCGTTTCAATGATTTGATTGCGGACGATGTCAGACTCGATGCCCTTCAGAAGCGCGCCAACAATGCTCTCGTCAAGCGGATCGGCCACGCCTTCACCGCAAAGCTGCGCTTTGGCTTGTTGCTTCGCCGCCGAGATTTTCTCCTGGCGGGTCTGCTTGACCGTCTCGTTATACGCATCACGAAGTGCGGCCTCGGCGGCCTCTTTCACGCGCGGCAACAGGTCTGAATGATCCGGGGGCTGGAAGTCCCACGGCTCTTTGGCGCATTGCTCAGCAAAGCCGATAATGAAGTCGATTGCTTCGCCGCTGGCTTTGTGGCCTGCCATCACGGCGCCGAGCATCACTTCTTCGGAAAGTTCTTTGGCTTCGGATTCCACCATCATCACGGCGTCATGCGTGCCCGCCATGATGAGGTCGAGCTCGGTGTCTTCCATCTCCATGCCGGTGGGGTTGATGATGTAGTCGCCGTCTTTATACGCCACACGCGCGGCGCCGATGGGGCCCATGAACGGGATGCCCGAAATGGTGAGGGCGGCAGACGCGGCGATCATCGCCACGATGTCTGGATCGTTTTCCAGGTCGTGGCTCATCACGGTGCAGACGACCTGCACTTCATTCTTGAAGCCAGGGGCGAAGAGCGGCCGGATCGGCCGGTCGATCAAGCGGGAAACCAGCGTCTCTTTTTCGGAAGGACGGCCTTCGCGCTTGAAAAAGCCGCCGGGAATGCGGCCTGCCGCATAGGTCTTTTCTTGATAGTTGACCGTGAGCGGAAAGAAGTCTTGGCCCGGATTGGGCTCGCGCCGGCCGACAACGGTGGCCAGCACGGTGGTTTCGCCATAGGTCGCCATCACGGCGCCGTCGGCTTGGCGGGCAATACGCCCGGTTTCGAGGGTCAGCGGCTTGCCGGCCCAATCAGTGGTTTTTCGAGTAATTGAAAACATCTCTTTTGTCTTTTCTGGACACCCCTGGCCGGATTGCCCGGGGTCTAATCGTTTTGACTTCAGTCAACGATGGCGCGGGTTCTGCGGCAGGTCTGCGAAGGATGCAACCGATGGACACCGCCTGTGATCGCAAATGCGCTTAAGAGGCGTGGTGTTGCGGGTGCGAACGTGTCAGACTCTGCGAATGGTTCTTCCCCGCGCTTATCATCCTGCCGGCGAGCATCAGCAGCACACCGCCGCTGAAGAGATTTTGCATGCGGCCAGTCACGGTATTGGTATCGTGCTCGCGGTGGTCGCGCTGGTGTTTTTGGTCTTGAAGGCCTCGTCGTTTGGCGGGGCGCCCGAAATTGCGGCCGTGAGCGTCTATGGCGGGTCAGCCGTGCTGCTTTATCTCGCCTCAACGATCTATCATGCGGCGTTCAAGTCGATATTTCAGCCGTTCTTGGAAGTGCTGGACCACGCGGCGATCTATTTGAAAATCGCCGGCTCCTACACGCCCTTTGCCGTCTTGGCTTTGCCTAAGGTGACCGGCACGGTGATTTTGGTCTTGGTGTGGACGATTGCCTGTGCCGGGGTGATTTTCAAATTCGTCGCGCACTATGCTGGGCCGCTGCACAAATATGATTGGATCTCGCTGGCGACCTATATTGGGCTTGGCTGGGTCGGCATTTTGGTGGTCGGTGAGCTGGTGAATGGCCTGTCGTGGACCGGTTTTGCGTGGCTGCTTGCGGGCGGGCTGTGCTTCACCGTTGGCGCAGTCTTTTACGCCTGGCGGTCACGCCGTTTTACGCATGCGATTTTTCACGTCTTCGTGCTGGCCGGCAGCGTCTGCCACTTCGTGTCGATCTATGGGTTTGCGCTGCCGAGCCAGTAACGGCTGTCGTTCCATTTTGTTTTCTCTCCCGGTATGACGAACGTGCCGAAAGGGCAGTGCTGGGGGGGCGACATGGCAGATATTTTCATTAGCTACGCAAGGGTCGACAAAGATCGTGTTCGGCCACTTGTGACTGAGCTTGAAGAGCAAGGTTGGTCGGTATGGTGGGATCCCGAAATCTCGGGCGGGGACCAATTTGACGATGTAATCGCCGAGGAATTGGAAATTGCCCGTTGCGTAATTGTCGTTTGGTCTCGCGCCTCAGTAAAATCACGCTGGGTCAAGGGTGAAGCGCGTGAGGGCGCTGAGCGCGGCGTGTTGGTGCCAGTCGCAATAGATGCCGTTAAACCGCCGATTGACTTGCGTGCGGTGCACACACTTGATCTCCAGACCTGGCGGCAAAATAAAGATCACGACGGGTTTAACGACTTGATTCGGGCCGTTGCACGGCTTGCCGGTAAGCCAGACCAAGATGATCGTGGCGTTGAAGCCTTAAGAGCGCGTGCTGCGGCGAGAAAACAGATCATGCGCGCGGGTTGGGTTTACCGTGCTATACGGAGTGTTGTGGCTACCACGATCGGATTGTGGGCTGCTGTGCTGATCGACTTCACGCAGAGCGCTGATGCCTCTGGACTATTTGTCCTCAGCAAATGGTTTTACCAACTGACAGACGCACTTGGTCTGCAACCAATTCCCTTGTACGGAATTATCTTAAGCCTTTTAGTCGTTGGGATCCCTTTTGGATTGTTCCTGCAACGGTGGGTAAAAGTTACCTGGCTATTAACGCTGATCTCATTCGCTTCATTCATGACTTTTGTCGCGATGCTGCCAAGTGACTTTGGCCAGCCATTGGAGGCCCCTGGGGCGCGTGATTTCGCACCCTTGCCGTCTACTAACTAATACCAGAAAGGCTAGCGCCCGTCTCAGCTGATCGCGCCGAGCGCGTAGACGCCGAGACCCGCCAGGATCGCCACAATCGCCCCCATCGCGATTTTCGTCCGCGTGACCATGCCATTGGTCTTCGGCCGGGTCTCAAGCTTCACCATGGGCTGAACGGCAGGGAAGTCCGCGAGGCGGCGAACGCCATGCATGCTCATCAGCTTCGACAGGACGGGCTTCATCTTCGTGTAGCTGGCCGCTGGCACATCGATAGACACGATCATCGGATGTCCCGGGCGATTGTCGAGCGACGTCGTCTGATAGGACAGTTTCTGCTCTGCAAGCGCTTTGAACACCGGCGAGGGGTCACGCGCATCGGCGCCGACCGTGTCGAACTTATAGACAAAGCGCGCATAGGCGGGCGCTTCGAAGCCCTTGGTCTTCTCGGCGAAACGCTTCTCGCCCGAAAGGGGATAGAGCGCGCGATGGTCGGCGCTGCCGCGGCCTGATTTTTTGGTGGGCACGAAATAGCCGCGCACGCTGGCAAATTCTGCGGCGACGGGGTCTGACCCTTTGCTGCCGCCGGGTGAGCCTTTTTTGATCGCCACGAAGGATGTGCGGATCCGATCGGCGCCCGCCAGGTCGGTTTCCAAAATCGCGTAATCGCTGTCGTATTGATAGCCGCCGCTGGCCATGGCTTTGTCCGCGGAGAGCAGAACGCCGATCAGCGGCTTTACATGGTTGGCGCCGCGGCTTTTCGAGACCCGCTCATGCGCTGTGTTGGAATAGCGGGTTTCGACAACGCGCTCAGGATCCAGCAGGGTGCTCGCAAGGTGGAGGCCCTCACGATAGATGTCCTGCCCGTCGGGCAAGATCTGCACATCGATGCCGCGGGCGCGATAGCCATCGAGCGCGGGGCCGCAATGCTTGGCCGCGTCGGGCGTTGCGTAGACGGTGGTGAGCTTGCGCAAATAGCGCTGCTGCTTGTCGCGGTTCCACTGGAAGTGTTCACCGCCGCCGGCGGGCGCAAAGCTGTTTGTATAGCCCGCCTGTTCGATTTCGTGGATCAGATCGGTGGGCGCGGCGAGTACGTAATTGCTCTCGGCCACATATTCGCGCAGCGCGCGTTGGCCTGGGAAGTCGATCAGCGCAGCCAGCGTCTCTTTATTGAAGCTGTTGTCATTGTCGTAAAACGGCAGGACGCCGATTTCCGCCTTTGACGAGATGACGGCCGAAACGGTGGCTTCCGCCGAGGCGCGCGGCGAGGTCCAGGTGCGATAGGCGTAGGTCAGGCCTTCGCGGCTGTCTTCTGTGCGCGGGGCCGGCGAGGCGAGCACATTGGCGTAGCTGCGGCCAGTCGCGGTGGACAGGCGCATGCCATAGTCGGTGCTAACGAGGTCTGCGGTGGGGCGATCATGAGCGGTCAGCGGCCGACCGTCTTCGTCGCGCTGGATTTCACCATCCGCATCGGTCCAGTAGCCGAAGCGAAACATGTCCGCTGCGATCTGCTCGGCAACCCACGCGCCAAGGCCGTGCCGTTCATCTTGATAGGCGACAAATTGATTCGACATGACCGCCATCCCCTCATCGGTAACCCCGACTTTACCATGGCGTGCCGTTAATGAAAGTGGCGTCTGCGCCACGGCGCTCGGATTGCGTCCCTACACACGTTTGAGGTGGTAGCCGACGGTTTTGTTCGCGCCGGTAAGGTGCGCTTCGCCCACCGCTTCAAACCCCATTTTTTCGTGAAAAGCCGATGAGTTGGGGTTCGGCGGCGCTTTGTTTATTTCGCAGCCGACAATGTGGCGGCCGCTTTCCGCTGCGGCGTCGAAAAGCGTCTCATAAAGCGTCCGGGCCAGCCCGCGGCCCCGCGCGTGGTCGGCAACAACGATGCGGTCGATATAGACGAAGCGATCATACCGGTCGGCAAACCAGCGATAATTCGGGCTGTCATAGGTCGCGCCCTCGTCAAAGGTGATGAGGAAAGCATCCGCCCCATCACCAACTTGCCACGCGGTAAAGGCCGCTCCGATCAGGGCCTCGAGATCAGCCATCGTCAGGAAGGAGGTTTCCTTCTGATGCGCGTTGTTCAGCGCGAGGATGGCGGGAAGGTGTGCACGCTGGACAGCCGAAATCATCCAGGCGGCCTAAAGCGCCGCCATGGGCCGGTAAAGCCGAGACAGCGCACGATTTAGCTCAAGGACGTCACTTTCGTCGTCTCCTCGTCGCGCTTGAAGACCGCGCTCTTGATCACTGACGTTCGGTACTCTGGCAAAAGCACCGTATCGACAGCGACGAAGTCGGCTTGGCCCTCTGTCGGTGTGAGCGTGACGCGGACATAGCCTTGGTGAAAATTGTCCGTCCACAACACTTCATCAAGGCCTTCGGCGAAGGCCTTATCCAGGGCGCGGGCGGTGGCTTCGTCCCACCCGCTTTCAACGAAATCACCCGGCGACGAGATGCCCGCCGTGCCGAGTTCGAGACCCATGGGGCGTCCGGCGGCGTCCGCGAGTTTGTTCGCCCAGAAACTATGACTGTCACCGGTAAGGAAGATCGCATCTTGGGTGCCCGTGACACGCAGGAGATCGTAGAACCGCTCCCGCGCCGCTGGGTAGCCATCCCAGGTGTCGGTGTAGAAGGGCAGGTTCCATTTTGCCGTCCACAGAAGACCCTTGCCGCCCGCTGGCACACGCGGGTCTTTCGGGTCAGCGGGGATGACACCCATCCCGGCAAGATCGGGCACCAGCATACGGGCAATGGGGCTGGCATTACCGAAAAGCCGCCACGGCTGGCCGTCTTCCACTGACGCGGTCATTGCGGTGCGGATCGTCTCTTGCATGCCGGGCGACAGCATCTCGCGGGTCGGGTCACCGATAACGCGCTCCATGAAGGCATCGCGCATCACGGGTGAGGTGATCTGATCACGGTATTTCGCGTAGTCGACTTGTTCACCGCGCGCCGTGTGGCGGGTCTCTAGTGTGACGAGGGTCGCGAGGTCACCGAACCGGTAGCTGCGCCAGAAGGCGGCGCGGGCTTCTGGTGAGCCAGCGGGGCGGATCGGCATCCATTCAAAATAGGCTTGAAGCGCCGCATCGCGGCGGGTGCGCCAATCGCCCTCGGTCTCTGGCTGGTGGTTTTGCGCGCCGCCAACCCACGGGTTGTTGGTCACCTCGTGGTCGTCCCAACAGGACACCATAGGGTGGGCTGCGTGCATCGCTTGCGAACCCTTGTCAGTTTTGTACTGCGCGTGGCGGGTGCGATAATCTGATAGCGTCACAATTTCGTGGTCAGGCTGATGCACGCGGCCGAGCGTTTGCGCGGTTTCCTTGCCCCACCCTTCGGCGCCATATTCATAGATATAATCGCCCGTATGCAGAACGATATCGATAGCGTCGTCCTTGGCAATCGCGTCATAGGCGTTGAAGAAGCCAAAGGCATAATTCGAGCAGGAGGCGAGCGCAATACCGAGGCGATCGAGAGTGCCATTGGGCAATGTCTTGGTGCGGCCGATAGGGGAGCGCGCGCCCATGGCCTCAAACTGGTAATAATAAGTTTGGCCAGCGCGCAGCGCATTCGGGATGACGTGCACGGTGTAATCGCGCTCAGGTCCCGCTTCCGTTTCGCCACTGGCGACGATGCGGGCCATCGCTTCGTCTTCTGCCAATACCCAACGCACAGGAATGCTGCCTGCCGCGCCGCTCACGCGCGTCCAGAGCACGACGCTGTCGGTTGCCGGATCACCGCTCGCGACGCCGTGCTGGAAGACGTCATTCTTGGTGACCCTCGATGGGCTTTCGCTGCTTGTGGCGCAGGCGGCCGCGGGGGCGCCAGCAAAAAGGGCGAGGGCGGATCGGCGGTTCAAGGTCATGGCGGGCGCTCTGGTGATCAGTGGAATGAAAGTGGGCGAGCCCTTTTGGAAAGAGCCCGCCCATCATTGGTCTCAAACGGAGCGGGACGACTTAGAAGTCAGCCGTCACCGTGAAGACGACGGTGCGTGGGGCGCCGATCCACGCGCCCTGGCCGGAGATGCCCGACAGATACTCTTCGTCGAACACATTGTTGACCGTGACGCGGAAGTCGACATCGCCCAGCGCGTCAGAGAGCGCATCGCCGCTCACGCCGGCATAGAAATCCGTCACGAAGCTCGAGTCGGCGGTCCAGCGTGTCGCGTTGGGGTCGGCCGGATCGAAAAGGTAGATTTCCCGTTCGTCAACGAATTTCGACGAGATGCCGCTATAGAAGCGGTCGCCGGTGTAATCGAGACTGACCACGGCGAGGTTCTCGGCAATGCCGGGGACCGGGGCGCCCGGGAAGATCCCTGCTGCGCCGTCGAGATTGGTATCGCCTGTACCCAGAATTTCTGCATCGATATAAGTGTAGGAGACGTAGCCCGAGAGGGTGTCCGTCAGGCGTGCATCGATGAAGAATTCAAGGCCTTGGGATTCAATCCCGCCTGCGTTGATGAAGCCGCCATTGGAGGCTTCGAGATAGTCGATGCCGTTCACCGTTTCATTCGGTGCCGGGAACAACCGGTTCTCAAAGCTTGTATCGAAATAGGTGAGCGCCGTGCGGAAACGATCGTTCTCATAGCGGGCGCCGACTTCGATGTTCTCTGCTGTTTCCGGATCAGGAATGCCAGCCGCGGGGTCAATCACTTCGAGAATGCCGTCTGCGATGGCTTTATAGTTCTCCGCATACCCGGCGAAGAACTCTAGGCCCGGCATTGCGGAAGGCGCGTAGCTCACGCCGCCAGAGAGCAGAACGTCGCTTTCCGATTCCAGCGTGAAGTTGCCCGCTGGATCGGTTGGGTTGAAGTTGTCAACGCGCTCAATGTCGTTGTTGAACTGTTTCACGCCAAACCGGAAAGCGAAATCGCCGACTTCAACGACATCTTCGATGTACCATTTGAAGGTCGTTTGCGGGAAGTCGCGATTATACTGCACCCAATAGGCGGTGCTGTCGAACTCAAACCCGACGCGGGTGTCGCGGATCTTGTGCCAGTCGCGATACTCATAGCGGGTGGCGTCTTCATACCAGATCCCGCCGCGAAGCAGGTTATTGATCGCGCCGAACTCTGTGGCCAGATCGAAGTCGGCGGTGATGCCTGTCCGCTCTTTTTGATAGTGCGTGTGGCGATAGGATTGCACCGGGATGGCGCCTGCCGCGTGACAAGCGGGATCATATTCAGGACCGGCGCCGCCATAGGGGTAGGTGATCGAAGATTCGCAGCCTGTTGCAGGAGACAAGGCATTCCCGGCGGCATCGACGAAGAAGATCTGACCAAGGAACGGGCCGCCAAAAACGGTGTTCCCGCCCAGCTCGCTCTCAGGGCCAGCATCAACGGTGACGTTGACGAGGTAAGGCGGGACCCAGTCACCACGGCCGTCATTGTCGTGACGATAGACAGCGCCCGAGAGGTTCAGGCCCATGTCAAAGCCTTTGTCAGCTTTCACGTAGATGAGCGAGTTCTCGCGCAGCGTTGACCAGCCTTTGCGATAGAGTTGGTCGATGTAAGGGATGCCTGTCCATTCAGCCGTCAGCTGATCGTCGCGACGATCGAATTCATAATCAGCTTCGCTGAAGAGGCGCTGGTAATTATCTTCCTGCGTATCGTCGTAAGAGGCGTAGGCGGTCAGGTCGATGCCGGCGATCTGGGTCATCAGCTTCGCAGCAATGTGATCGCGGCGGTTTTCAGCTGATTGGTTGATGTGGTCGGTCGCGGTTTGCGACGAAATCGAGATCCAGAACTTGGTGGCGTCATCGCCGAGAAGGCCTGAGTCGAAGCGACCATAGACGCGCTGGGCATCGAAATCACCGAGCGACGCAGAAACGCGGACGCGGCGATCATCGAGCGGATCAGCGGTAACGAAGTTCAGTGTCCCGCCGAGGGCTTCGTTGGAGCGCGATGCGATGTCAGCCGTCCCCTGGCTCACTTCGACGCCGGCGAGGTTCTGCGTGTCGATGAAGCGGTTGGCCTTCGCGCCGCCGCCATAGTTCGAGCCGCCATTGGGCAGGCCATCAATGGTGATGCCGACTTGCTGTTCGCCCAGATTGCTTTGGAAACCGCGCAGCGCGACACCGGTCGACCAATCATCGAACCCAAAAGTGTCCCCTTCGGTGACGAGCACGCCTGGCAGGTTGTCGATCTGTGCAAGGACTGATGTCACCGGCGCTTGTTGGAGCGCCATGGCCTCCGTCGTATCGACGCTTGAATAGGTGCGTGCGGTGCCGACCACGAAAATTTCGTCAGCGGTTTCCGCCATGGGCTGCGCCAGCGCTGCCGTTTGCGCGCACAAAGCCACCAGGCTGGCTGATGCCAGCCAGCTCGTCGTTTTGAAAGTCATATGTGTACCCCTAGATTTCCCTGCACACCGGGGCGTGCGCCCCGGTCGATGCGGCGCGCCTATAATTTCTTATTATGACAGGGGTGCGACACACGGAGATGTGATTTGTCACCGCAAGACGTTTGCGACTTTCCCGCAACAGGTGGCAATTAATGCGCCTAAAGATGGAAAATCATAGACGCATCAACGCTATAGAATATACTTCGAAAGATCCGCATTGCCCGCAAGACCTTCGAGGCGCTGGTCAACAAACGCCGCATCGATGGTGACGGTGTCGCCTTGACGCTCTGACGCCTCAAAGGAGACATCCTCGAGCACGCGTTCGAGGATGGTGGAGAGACGGCGGGCGCCGATGTTCTCGACATTCGCATTCACTTCGGCTGCTTTTTCGGCAAGCCGTTCGATCCCATCATCGGTGAAGGTGAGGGTGACGCCTTCGGTCTCCAAAAGCGCTTTGTACTGCTTGGGCAAGCTTGCCTCGGTCTCGGTCAGGATGCGCTTGAAATCGTCGCGGGTCAGCGCCGAAAGCTCGACGCGAATGGGCAGGCGGCCTTGTAGTTCCGGCAACAGGTCCGACGGCTTCGAGACGTGGAATGCACCAGAGGCAACAAACAAAATATGGTCTGTGCGGATGGGACCATATTTGGTGCTGACCACGGCCCCCTCGATCAATGGCAGAAGGTCGCGCTGTACACCCTCGCGGGAAACATCGGCGCCGCGTGCCTCGGACGAGCGGGCAACTTTGTCGATTTCATCCAGAAAGACGATGCCTTCGTTCTCGACGAGGGAGAGGGCTTCGGTGGCGAGTTGATCATCGTCGAGGAGCTTGTCGCTCTCTTCGGCGATCAGCGGTTCGTAGGCGTCCTGAATGCGCATTGTCTTCGTTTTGGTGGGCCCGCCAAAGGCTTTGCCCATCATGTCGGACAGGTTGATCATCCCCATTTGGCTGCCCGGCATGCCGGGGATATCCATAAAAGGCATGCCGCCGCGACCGGTGTCTTTGATGTCGATCTCGATCTCTTTGTCATCGAGTTCGCCGGTGCGGAGCTTCTTGCGGAAGGCTTCGCGGGTCGTCGCGCCGGCATGTTCACCAACGAGCGCATCGATCACGCGGTTTTCGGCCGCCTCATGCGCACGCGTTTTCACTTCCTCGCGACGACGATCACGGACGAGTTGCATCGCCACCTCGACCAAATCGCGAATGATCGAATCGACGTCGCGGCCAACATAGCCGACCTCGGTGAATTTCGTGGCTTCGACCTTCAAGAATGGCGCGCCGACAAGCTTGGCGAGGCGGCGGGAGATCTCCGTTTTGCCAACGCCGGTGGGCCCGATCATCAGGATGTTTTTCGGCGTCACTTCATCGCGCAGATTTTCACCGAGTTGACGGCGGCGCCAACGGTTGCGCAGCGCGACGGCGACGGCGCGCTTCGCATCCTTTTGGCCCACAATATAACGGTCGAGTTCGGCAACAATCTGGCGTGGCGTATAATCGGTCATAAAATCTCTTATCGGTCGGTGGCGGACAACGTTTCGACGGTCACACGGTCATTCGTATACACATCGATCTGGCCAG
>CAYFHK010000090.1:0-10732 GCA_964342585.1 uncultured Caulobacterales bacterium
AACGAAGCCTTCTCGTTGTTCTCCGCGCTTCTCGACGGCCTGCGCCGTGATGTGACCAAAGCGATCTACACGGTCCAAATCCGCCGCCCAGAGGCTGCCGCCCCGCCGGAGCTCGATTTGGAACAGGCACGGCGCCTCGTCCAAGACCTTCAAGCCAGCGGCAAGCTCGACCCCTCAAAACTGCAAGAACAGCATATCGATGCGACGACGGGCGAGAACGATGCGGGCCATGGCGGTCCAGAGGCCCCGCGGCGTGCCTATGGTCAGGCGACCGCCAGCGCCACCTTGCGCGCGCAGCGGGTCAACCGCGAAGTCAGCGCAGATGATCCGAGCACGTGGGACAAGGTGAGCCGAAATGCCCCTTGCCCTTGCGGCTCTGGCAAAAAGTTCAAACACTGCCACGGGGATCCAAAACGTCAGCAAGCGGCGGAGTGATCTTCGCCGCAGTCGCGGCAACCGGCTGATGGCAAAGAATCACTAAAGCTCAGTCGGCGAATTGCGCGCATCGGTGTAAGCTTTTTTTTCACTTCAGCCCCTACCCTTCCCGCAATTCAGGGCGGGGAGACGCTGTGTTAAATTTGTTCCGAAAACCGCAGCCGGCGGAGCCGCTGGACATTTCTGCAGATGTTGAGATTGATCGCTGTGTCGATACGGTCTTTGACCTGATCGACTTCGAAAGCCCCAACTTCATGCTGTTGGCGCGCGGATACGGCATCGTCGAGCATGACCGCGAGGCGCGCGTGATCACCTTTAGCGATCCGCACTTCCCTGACATGCATCACCAATTCTCCATCATGGCACACGTGCCCGGTGAAGAGCTGCACTACATTAGTCGCACCATTTGCGATGCGCCGTGTGGCCTTTTGAATTGGGTGCGTACTGAAGTTACGCTCACGGCGCTAGAGAGCGACCGCTGTCGCGCGACCTATTCTGATCTGGTGCACTTCCAGCCTTTCAAGTCAAAGCGGCTGATGGCGGAGCACTATGCTCTCTACACGAGAGCAATGTATGACGCGATGATGAAGATAAAAATTCAAGCCGAAGACGGCGCTGAAGCCGTGATCGCCCTTGAGAAAGAGATGGGCGAAGCGCCAGACACCTAGCGCCGAGCACACCTATTCCGTGATCGTGGCTTCTGTCGCGTCACGGACTTCGGCGAGGGTCACCTCTGGCGCCAGCTCGACCAGCTTAAGGGACTTCGCGTCCTTGTTGACGTCGAACACCCCAAGATTTGTGACAATGCGATCGACGCAAGCAACGCCCGTTAGCGGCAGGCTGCACTCTTTCAACAGTTTCGGCGCGCCCGCCTTTGAGGTGTGATCCATCAGCACGATGACACGTTTGACACCGGCGACGAGGTCCATTGCGCCGCCCATGCCTTTCACCATTTTGCCGGGGATCATCCAATTGGCGAGATCGCCGCCTTCCGAAACCTCCATCGCGCCAAGGATCGAGAGGTCAATATGGCCCCCACGGATCATCGCAAAGCTATCCGCAGAGGAGAAAAACGATGTTTTGGGCAATTCCGTGATGGTCTGCTTGCCCGCATTGATCAGGTCCGGATCGACTTCGTCTTCGTATGGGAAAGGCCCCATGCCGAGCATACCGTTCTCAGATTGCAAGGTGACATCGATACCGTCGGGGATGTAGTTCGCCACCAGCGTCGGGATCCCGATCCCCAGATTGACGTAGAAGCCATCTTCCAGCTCTTTGGCGGCCCGGGCGGCCATTTCATCGCGTGTCCAAGGCATAAATAATCCTTTCAGCGGTCGCGGGCATCACGGCGAAGCGTGCGCCCAAAGAATAAGATCACGATTGCCCCCGGTACGGAAATAATGGGGTGCACGTAGTGGATAAGGTCTTCCCATGGCATGCCGAAAACCAAATTCCCCGGCTCATGGCGCAACATGGCTTCGATCACGGGGGCAAAATTCGACTGCGCATAGGACGGCTCTGTCGTAATTGCCTCGTGCAGCGCGATATGCAGTTCGTAGCTTTCGACAAACCCATTGTGGTTTAGCACCATGAAAAATCCGTAGACGATGAGGATAATCAGTCGCGTCCACGTGCCGATCTTTACCGGCGAGAGAAACAAGCCCGTCACCAGCGCGATATGCACCGTAAGCAGAAAGTTCCATAATGTGTCGATCCGCGATTGCAGTTCGATAAAAAGTTCAAAGCTTTCACTCGGGCTCATTCCACTCTCCCCCTCTGAAACTCCAGAGCCGCGCTAGGCCGCGCGCTCGCGGACCGTGCGTTGCTCAATACGCTTTTCCTGCTCGGCTTTGACGATGCGATCGACAAAGATCCCCGGCGTATGGATTTGGTCAGCATCGAGATCACCGACCTCAACCAGCTCCTCAACCTCAGCGATGCAGACCTTCCCAGCCGTCGCCATCATTGGATTGAAATTGCGAGCCGTTTTCCGGAAGATCAGGTTCCCCTCTTTGTCGCCCTTCCACGCGCGCACGATGGAAAGGTCGGCGAGCAAGCCAGTTTCCATAATGTACCGTTCACCGCCGAATTCCCGTTCTTCTTTTCCTTCGGCAACAAGGGTGCCCACGCCTGTCTTGGTGTAGAAAGCGGGGATGCCCGCACCGCCCGCGCGAATCCGCTCCGCCAGCGTGCCTTGAGGATTGAATTCGAGCTCCAGCTCACCACTCAGATATTGCTTCTCGAAGGTTTGGTTCTCGCCCACATAAGACGACACCATCTTTTTGATCTGGCGGGTTTTGAGCAACAGCCCCAGCCCCCAATCATCCACGCCGCAATTGTTGGAAATCACGGTCAGATCCTTCACCCCAAGGTCGCGCAACGCCACGATCAAAGTCTCCGGAATGCCGCACAGACCAAAGCCGCCCGCCATCACGGTCATCCCGTCGAAGGGAATGCCCTCGAGCGCGGCTTTTGCGTCTGGAAAAACCTTCTTTGCCATTGCGCTGGCCTCCATCTGTTGCAGCAAGCGATAGGGATCGCTGAGTTACTGTCAAAACTAGGTGAATATGTGTGCGATTGCGAGCGCTGCAGTGTTCAGCGAATGAGAAATCAGGCATCCTTATAGGCCGAAGATCAAGGGATCGCACGATGGGCAAGGTCTATTCTCAAATCGACGAACGCATTGCCGATTTTATCGGTAAGCAGAAGATGTTTTTCGTGGCCACCGCACCGACGAGCGCGGAAGGGCACGTCAATGTCTCGCCAAAGGGGTATGATAGCTTTGCGATTTTAGGGCCGAACGAGGTCGCCTATGCGGATCTTGGCGGCTCTGGCATCGAAACCGTCGCCCATATCCGCGAGAATGGCCGCCTCACCATCATGTTTTGCGCGTTCGAGGGACCTGCCAATATTTTGCGGCTCTATGGCGAAGGCAGCGTCATCCAATATGACGATCCAGGCTTTTCCGAGGCGATGGCGCCCTTCCCCGACTTTGACACCGCGCGGAATGTCATCCGCATGCGGGTGACGCGTATTTCCGACAGCTGCGGGTGGGGTGTGCCGTTTTACGAGTTTAAAGGCGAACGCGACCAACTCACACGATATATCGCGAACAAAACCCCTGACGAAAACTGGGCAAAATTCAAAACCGGCAATGCCGAAAGCATTGATGGCCTGCCCGGCATCAAAAGCTAATTGCCCGGACGCATCCCCGCGCCGCGGCAAGCTACGGCGATGCGGGGAAGTTCTCGACATGGGGCGCGAGCGAGCTATCGATCCGAGTGGCCTCATTCACCACAGCTTGGACAAAGCTGATCTTGGCGCTGCGCGCAAATAAATCATCCGTCGGCATCCCGGCGCAATCATGCAGCACGCCTTCACTGACTTTCCCAGCGCGCAGCACACGGATCGTTACCGTGTCACCCAGCGGGCAGCGAAACGGCGCCCCCGCCGGCGTTGAGGCGATCGTGGTCAATGCATTCTCAGTCAGACGGCCTGCCAGCGCGTCGCCGCCGGTGCAGGTCACCGTCGCGGGGCGCGTTTGCCCCGGGCAATCAGGCCTGAGCATCGGCGCGAGCTCAGCGGTGACAATGCGCAGATCTCGCCCCCCTTCCCACGGAACGGGCGGATTCGGCGGCACTTTATGATCCGCATAGGCGAGAACACGCAATGTCCAGGTTGGCGCGGCGCCTTTTGTTTTCGAAGGTGTGCGCGCGATGAGTATCGCCTCGTGATAGGGCGCAGGACCGAAATCATCGCATGAGCTGAGCAGATAGGCCTCATCCACGCCCTGGCCTTTGGCGGTCTCGATCGTCGGCACGAGGGCGGCCATGGGCGGCATGCCGCATGGGTTTGTCGCGGCCAACATGGATGCCAAAACTGAACTTAAGATCGTCATCGTCCATCTCCCCGGCCCGATGATGAAAGCGTAGCCCTCGCGTCGTCCAAAGGAAAGGCCGCGACCGCGACCCGGATGCGCACCCTCGCAACCAAGGCGCCTGGCTCTCGTTACTTTCTCAAGTCATCGAGAAGGAGGACCCTATGTCCGCGCAAATCGAAAAACTGAATGCCAATGAGGCGCGCCCCGGTAGCCACGGCGAAGCCCTGCATATTGAGGGCGAGAAAATGGCGCTCCGGACGTGGCGCGAGGGACCAACTGAGAAGTCGGACGAGCACGCGCAGGATTATGAGACGCTCGGCTATGTGATCGCGGGCGAAGCCACCTTATTCTCAGGCGATGATGTGGTGCACCTGACCCCAGGCGATAGCTGGCGTGTGCCGGCGAAAGTGATGCACCGATATGTGATCCCCGAGAGCTTTGAAGCCGTCGAAGTCACCTCCCCGCCCGCCCGCGGCACCCCCTTTGGCGCCCATGACGCGCACTAATTGGCGCAACAAAAAAACCCCGCCAACTGGCGGGGTTTTTGATGGAATTGAAAAGCCTCAGCGTTTCGAGAACTGGAAGCTCCGGCGCGCTTTCGCCCGACCGTATTTCTTCCGTTCGACCGCGCGGCTGTCGCGGGTCAAAAATCCACCTTTTTTCAGCACCGGCCGTAGGCCTGGCTCATAATAGGTGAGCGCGCGGGCAATCCCGTGGCGCACGGCGCCAGCTTGGCCCGAAGGACCCGAGCCTTTGACCGTCACATAGACGTCAAACTGATCTTTCCGCTCCGCCGCTTCGAGCGGTTGTTGCAGGATCATCTGCAGCACGGGACGACCGAAATAGTCTTTGTAGTCTTTTTTATTCACGACGATTTTGCCGCTGCCTGGTTTGATCCAGACGCGTGCAACAGCCGTTTTCCGTTTGCCGGTGGCGTAAGAGCGACCGAGGCTGTCGATCTTAGGTTCGGCCGGGACGTAGTCATTGGACTCGACCCCAGCTGCGTCTTCGGATTCGATGGCGCGCGCGTCCGCTGCAATGTCTTTCAGCGCATCGAGACCTTGATTGGTTTCACTCATGGTTGTCGTCCGTCCTTAGCCGCGGGGCGTGTTTTTCGAGTTGAGGCTAGCCACATCGAGCGGCTCTGGCTGTTGCGCCGCGTGCGGATGCTCTGGCCCGGCGTAAATGTGAAGATGCGTCAGCTGCTTGCGCGCCAACGGGCTTTCCTTCGGCATCATGCGCTGCACCGCTTTGTATAGCACGCGCTCAGGGAAGCGGCCGTCTAACAGCTTATCGGCGGTGCGGGACTTGATCCCACCGGGATAGCCCGTGTGCCAATAATAAGTCTGCTGCTGGCGCTTACGCCCGGTGAATTGCACCTTCTCGGCGTTCACGACGATGACGTGGTCGCCATCATCCACATAAGGTGTGTAGGTCGGCAAATGCTTGCCGCGCAGGCGCATGGCGATGATGGACGCAAGACGACCGACAACGAGGTCCTCCGCATCGATCAGCACCCACTTCTTTTGCACATCGGCGGGCTTGGTGTTGTAGGTCTTGGTGGCCTCGGTCTGCATGACAGTCCCTTGGGGGTTGAATTCGAAGACGCGCCTTTAGGCAGGCCGCGCAAACTCTGTCAAACGCTTTTTATTTATCGTTGCAAAACAGCGACTTAAATTTGTGGTATCATTATACCACACCATCCTGGTCTATGCTGGCCACCTGCATCGGGGCGCGCTAACTCCGCGTTTATGAGCGTTTTCAACACCCCCCGCCCGTTTCGACTCCTCGCCACGACCGCGCTGACCGCGACCCTTTTTGTCGCCTGTGCCGATGACGAAGCCACCGAAACCGCCAGCACCGATCCCGAAGACGTGGTCGCGGCGGAGATCAGCATCGATCCCGAGACGGCTGGTGACCTCCCGAGCGCAGCGCTGGCCGATACGTTGGGCACTTTCGAAGGCGAGGTTTCGGCGCTCACGATTTGGCAGCATCCGACCGCCTCGTTCCAGAGTGCCGTGTTGGCTGCCAATGGCACGGCAGGCCTCTTTTTGATCCCCATCGATGGCACGACGCCAAGCTTCACCGAGGGCAGCTTCACCGGCGGCCTAGACCTCACCTACACCCCAGCGGGCAATCTCGTCGCCGCCTATGATGGCGCGCTCGAAGCCATTCAGCTGTTCACCATCTCTCCGGCGGATCGCGCAATCGCCCCGGTGACGAGCGTGGCTGTGGAAGGGGGCGCAAAGGCGCTGTGTTTCGTTGGCACTGCCCTCTTCCGGATCAACGATGAAGGCGACATTTTCCGCCACGATATTGCGGTCGGCGATGATGGGCTCGCCGTGTCGGAGACGGCCATCACCGGCGGCGTGTCTGCGCTTGCCTGCGATGGTACTGATACGGAGCTTTACGTTCTCCGGCAACGCGGCCTGCTCTCAAAGCTTGTCGTCAGCGAAGATGACACATCAGCTGAAGCACTCGCGAACCCGGCGCCGGGGGCAACGTCGATCGCCGCTGTGATGACGGAAGGCGGCGATCCCGCGCTGCTCTTTGGCCTTGGGGATGGCTCCATGCAGCTCGAGGAACGACCCTTCACGCTGCGCGGCTTCGCCGCCGAAACAGACACGGTCGAGATCGCGCATATCGCTGCAGCAGGCGGCAATGTCGGCGGCGTGTATCGCGGCGGGCTCGTGAGTGTCCTCGGCGAAGACGGCAGCCTTGGGCTGCTGCCATGGTTCGGCGTAACGAATGCGGTGGGGCTCGATATCCCGACCGTGTCGTTACAAGGCGAGACCGCGGGCGTGAGCACGGAGCTGTTCAGCACCCGTCGTGAAATCACCGGTGATGTTACGAATACGCCAGTGCCCCCGGCGCTTGATCTGCCGACGGCGCCGCCCGATGCTGAGCCGGCGGAGTGAGCCGATAGGCACTCCAAATCATCACGGTCAGGACGATGAGCGCGCCAAGCTGATGCGCCAGACCAAGCCATAGCGGCACCGCCGCGACGAGCGTCCAGATGCCAAGCAGCATTTGCGAGAACACAGCGCCGAAGACCACAGCGCCTTCCGTGCGGCGCTCGGCGCGCCACGCAAAGACCAAAAATGCCGCCGCCATCGCGAACAAAATGTAGGCGCCGATGCGGTGATTGAACTGCACCGCAGCCATGGTTTCGAACGCATCCTGCCAGTGTGGATCCGCTGAGAAGTAAGCGGTCGGGAAGAACGCGCCATCCATCAGCGGCCACGTATTATACGTCATGCCCGCGCGAAGGCCTGCAACGAAGGCGCCAAGGATCACTTGCGCAAAGGTCGCCGCAACCAACACCGTTGCGAAAAGTCCGAGCCGGTTGCCGCCCGCGAGTTGCCGCTGCCCCCCTGGCCCCATCAGCGCCAGCACCTGCCAAACGATCAGTCCAAAGAGAATAACGGCAGTGCCCAGGTGGAGAGCCAAGCGATATTGGCTCACATCCACCCGCTCGCTGAGGCCACTTGAGACCATGTACCAACCGATGGCGCCTTGCAGGCAGATCAGAAGGAAGAGGCCCCATAGGCGCCACCGCAACCCGCCTTTGACGGCCCCGCGGACAGAGAACCAAATCAGGGGAAACAGGAAGGCGAGGCCGATAAACCGGCCTAAATTCCGATGCGCCCATTCCCACCAATAGATCGTCTTGAACTCATTGAGGCTCATGCCCCAGTTCACGTGGGTGTATTCGGGGATCGTCTTGTATTTCTCGAAGGCCTCAGCCCAATCCGCCGCGGACAGGGGCGGCAGACTGCCCAGGATCAAATCCCATTCGGTGATGGAGAGGCCAGAATCGGTCAGTCGCGTGGCGCCGCCCACGGTGACCATGATCGCGATGAGGCCGGCCATCGCCGTCAGCCAGATTACAACCGGTCTTTGCTGTTCATCCATGGCGCGCCTCTACGCCATCGAGCGGAAAAAAACAGCGTGGCAAATTGCAATGGCGCAAAGGCACCGCCCCAAGAGGGGGCAGTGCAGGTTTGAGAGGGGCGCTTAGCGCTGTTGATAGCGTGAGACTTCCCAGTCCATGTCGAAGAATTCGCGCTGCGCACCGCGGGCGTCTTCGATCATCTCAGGGCTCTCATCGAGCACCATGATGGCACGGCTATCCATGTCATAGGCGGGCCAGGTCGGCAGGTGCTCATTGTTCGGGTCGCCATTGCGCGCAAAGGCAATCCAGGTGTCAGCCATGATATCGGCCACCGCCTGCTGCTCTTCACCGATGCCTGACATACTCTCAGATTTCGCGACATTGTCGAAGACAAAGCCGATCTCGAGGGCGTGCGGCACAAGGTACTTTCCGCCCTGCACCGGCGTTTCCCAGTTGAACAGGTAGAGATAGGTAGGCGCAGCGGCCTGGGCGAATTTGGCTTCCGCCGCCGCCGTGTGGCTCGAGAGATACCTCTCGTCGGTGGTCGCTTCGAAGAAGAGCTCGACGGGACCCAATTCAGGATCGGCCTCGCGATAAAGGGCAACGACCGCCTCCGCGTCGCGGTCAGGCATGGCCCTTTGAAGCGCCGGGATAAGTTGTTCCTCGGTCAGTTCGAATGCAGCTTGGTTGAAGATCGCGGCAAAGAGCGTGTTCTCCGTCCGGTTCCAGCCAAGCATGAGCGGCACGTCGGCACCGGGCGCCGCCGCTTCAGGTACGAAAGGGTGATCAGTCAGGACATTGCCATCGATCGAGGGTGCGAGTGCTGCACGGGTGCCCCGCGCCGCCGCGCGGATCTCTTCGATCGGCATGGTTTTGATTTCGTCGATGGTCTCTGCGGTCAGACCGAGCTTTTCCACCACCTTGTCGGATTCTGCTTGCGCAAAATCTTGATCGAGAAAGCGCAACAACGCGCCCGATTGGATCACAGCGCGATGGAACAACCCGTCGGCTTCATCAATCGCCATCAGTGTCGACACTTTAGATCCGCCGCCGGACTCACCAAAAATCATCACATTGTCGGGATCGCCGCCGAAGTTTTCGATGTTGTCCCGCACCCATTCAAGCGCGAGCACCATGTCGAGCACACCAGCGGATGCAGAGTTTTCAAACCCTTCCCCGTAATGACCAAGCGCCAAGTAGCCAAGCACATTGAGGCGATGGTTGATCGTCACGACCACCACGTCGCCGCGCGCGGCAAGACGCGCCCCATCATAGACATTCGATGTGCCGGATCCTGTGCTAAACCCGCCGCCGTGAAGCCAAACCATCACGGGGCGATCATTGCCCTCAAGCGAGGGCGTCCAGACGTTCAAGAACAAACAATCCTCGCTCAGCGGCGGCTCTGGATCCGGGGCCCACGATGTGAACAGACCACCCGGATTTCCGGTGAGCGTTTGTAGGCAGGTGTTGCCGTAGTTTTTCGCGTCTTGCACTCCCTTCCACGAAGCGGGTTCTGCCGGCGCTTCAAAGCGCGTCGTCTGCGTGTCAGCGCCATAGCGCACGCCCTTGAAGACAAGCACGTCGTCTTCGACCAAGCCCTCCACAGCGCCGTATTCGGTTTGCGCCACCGGCGCACTCGACATCTCAGCCGTCTCGGCCTCAGCTGCGGGTGCGGTGGTGTTGGATGTCGCGGCCTCCTCGGCGCAGGCCGCAAGAGCAAGTGCCGCCGCCCCCACCCAAAAGGCAGACGCCGCTTTTAATGGCGACAATTCTCGCAAGTTTCTCATGGATGACTCCCTACCCAGATCGACATCTTTTTCGCCTGCCCACCGCAGACGCCGTGCCAATTCTCGAATTGATATAAACGCTTTAGCCAAGTTTTTGCGACCTGACCATACCGCAACCTCGAAAGAGGACGGGCTAGACAGCGGGGCTGGGAGCGCCATTTATACCGGCATGGATCCGCGCCAGAAGAAACTCATTCTCGTCCTCGGCTTTCTGCCAGCGCTCATCATCTATATGGGGCTGGTGCTTGCAATCTCTGATCGCATCCCAGACCACTGGCTTGTGCAGCTCTTGTTCTATATCGTGGCGGGCACCATCTGGGCCTTCCCGATGAAGCCCGTGATGGCATGGGTGAATAGCCCTGCCCCCTCGGCCGAAGAGGGACGCGATTAAGCGGCCCCCAACAGCCGCTCACTCATCTCCCAGAGACGCTCTGCGCTGTCATCATCGCACGCATGCGGATTAACGCCTTGGAAGCGCGCCAACGGACTGTCGAAGTCGGTTGGCTTGGCGACGTCGCAGTTTTCGCAATAAACGCCAGACACGCCGTCTAATTTTGAGGATGTCGCCGCCCATAGCGTGGTGGAGCAGCCTTGCGCTGGCGTCTTGAAGCCCTGCTTGGCCATCTCGGAAGGCTCGCCATCTTCGCCAAGCCACCCCAATGCAATCATTTCCTCCTTAGGCAGAAAGCGCTGCAGCTCAGTGAAAATGCCGCCCGGGTGCACGGCGAAAGCCGA
>CAYFHK010000091.1:0-10595 GCA_964342585.1 uncultured Caulobacterales bacterium
CCCGCATGGCGACAGCGCGATCTATGATGCGCTGGTGCGCATGGCGCAGGATTTCTCGATGCGCCTGCCGCTGCTCGACGGGCAGGGGAATTTCGGCTCGATCGATGGCGATCCGCCTGCGGCGATGCGGTATACGGAAGTTCGGATGGCGAAGCCCGCCACCGCGCTTCTGGAGGATATCGATAAGGACACCGTCGATACTCAGGACAACTATGACGGCTCTGAGAATGAGCCGGTGGTGCTGCCCGCGCGATATCCCAACCTATTGGTCAACGGCGCAGGCGGCATTGCTGTCGGCATGGCGACCAATATCCCGCCGCATAATTTGGGAGAGATTATCGACGCCACGATCGCGATGATCGATAATCCGAACACGTCGGATGGGGAGCTCGTCGAAATCGTCCCCGGGCCGGATTTTCCGACCGGCGCGTCAATCATCGGCCAAGGGCCCGCGCGGCAAGCGCTGCTCACCGGGCGCGGCTCGGTCATCATGCGGGGCAAGACCAATATCGAAGAAGTGCGGAAGGATCGCTACGCGATCATCGTAACCGAAATTCCGTATCAGGTGAATAAGGCCTCCATGGTCGAGCGTATTGCTGGGCTTGTGCGCGAGAAGAAACTTGAAGGCATTGCTGACCTTCGCGACGAGAGCGATCGCCACGGCATCCGCGTCGTGGTGGAACTCAAGCGCGACGCCAATGCCGAGGTGGTGCTGAACAACCTCTATAAGCAAACGCCGCTGCAGACCTCATTCTCCTATAACATGCTCGCGCTGAACGGTGGCCGACCGGAGAATATGAATCTGCGCAGCGTGCTGACCAGTTTCATCTCGTTCCGTGAAGAGGTCATCACCCGGCGGACGAAATTTCTGCTCAACAAGGCGCGGGACCGCGCGCACGTCTTGGTGGGTCTCGCTATCGCTGTGGCCAATATCGACGATGTGGTGAAGCTCATCCGGGAGGCGCCGAACCCGACGGCCGCGAAGGATGAGTTGATGGCGCGCGACTGGCCCGCCAAAGACTTGGCGCCGCTGGTGGCGTTGGTCGCCGATCCGCGGCACACGTTGCAGGAGGATGGCACGCTGCGCCTGTCTGAAACGCAAGCGAAAGCTATTCTCGATCTCCGCCTCCAGCGGCTCACGGCCCTTGGGCGCGATGAAATCGGCGACGAGCTGCAAGGCCTCGCTGATAAGATCAAAGACTATCTCGATATTCTCCGCGACCGCGACCGTGTGCTGAGCATTGCGAAAGAAGAACTCACCGCAGTGCGTGATGAGTTCGCAACGCCCCGGCGCACGGACTTCATCGATGCCATCGATATGGAAGATGAAGACCTCATCGCGCGCGAAGAGATGGTCGTGACCGTCACCCATGGCGGCTATGTCAAGCGCACGGCGCTCGACACCTATCGCGCCCAGCGGCGCGGCGGCAAAGGCCGCGCGGGCATGGCGATGAAGGACGAAGATTTTGTCAGCCAGCTCTTCGTCGGCAATACGCACACGCCGCTTCTGTTCTTCACCGATCAGGGCATGGTCTATAAGCTGAAGCTTTGGCGACTGCCGGAAGGGGCGCCATCGTCGCGCGGTAAAGCGCTGATCAACCTGTTGCCGATCAGCCAAGATGAGCGGGTGACGAATATTCTGCCGCTCCCGGACAATGAAGATGAGTGGGCGGCGATGGACATCATCTTCGCCACCGCCTCTGGCAATGTGCGCCGGAACAAGCTGTCCGACTTCACCAATGTGAATAAGGCGGGCAAAATCGCCATGAAGCTAGATGAAGGCGATATGCTCGTCGGGGTGGCGATCGCGCGCGAGCTCGACGATGTGATATTGACCACACAGCACGGCATGGCGATCCGCTTCCCTGTCGATGCGGTGCGCGTATTCAGTGGTCGGACCAGTACGGGCGTGCGCGGCGTGAGGCTTGGCGTGGGTGAGAAATTCGGCGAAGACCGCGTGATGTCGATGGCGATCTTGCGCCATCTCGATGTCACTTCCGAAGAAGCGAAGGCCTATCTCAAATACGCGGCTGCCATGCGCCGCGCCATGGGCGAGGGCGAAACCGAAGGCTCAGACGCCGAGGCCGAGGGCGGCGAGGTTTCGCTGTCGCCGGAGCGTATCGCGCAGATGCAGGCGGCCGAGCAGTTCATCCTCACCGTGACGGAAAATGGCTTCGGCAAGCGGTCATCGTCGTTCGAATACAGAACGTCTGGTCGCGGCGGCAAAGGCATAATCGGTATCATGACCAGCGAGCGGAATGGGCGCGTCGCCGCCTCCTTCCCCGTGGAGCAGGGCGATGAGATCATGCTCGTCACCGATGGCGGCCAGCTCATCCGCACACCGGTGGGCGATATCCGCATCGCCGGCCGCAACACGCAAGGGGTCAAGGTGATCACCACGCGTGAGGGCGAACGCGTTGTCTCTGTGGAGCATGTGCCGGAGGCGGAGGATGCAGAGGACGTAGACGGCGCATCGCCTAAGGAGGACTAAGCATGGCGGCTGCGTTGGCCCTCATCACTTCTGTGCTGGCCATTTTTTCGGGCAGCGATAGCGATCAACTCTCACGTGCTGAGGTCACAATGGCGTCACTCATCGAGACATTTGCACGTCATGAAGCTGATTTTTTGAAAGCTTCCCAAAGCGAAACCGTGTTGGCAGAGGCGCAATTCAGGTGGGAGCGCCTGCTAGAAGAGATGCAGGACGATCCTGAGAATTTCGACGTTGCAGTGGGGACGTTGAATATTCGGTCCAAAGACGATTTGGCGAATAATCCGATGGTTTCTGGCGTCTTTTCGGCGAGCCCAAATTCTGTGGATATGGTTGCGGCTCAAGCGGATGATCAAGACTTTCACGTCGGCTTCGTTTTTTGGTCGCTTGACGATGTTAACGCCGATGCGGCATGGGCCATCGGAAGAGACGACCCAACGGCATCAGGCTATATGCCTCCCGAAACATCCACGTCGCCAGGCAGTCGGTTCGTGGGCCCTTGCGCCTCTTCCCAAGACCTGCGTGAGATCCACGCAGCCGATGAGACATTGGCAACGGTGTCGTGCAGACTGAATGCCGATTGGATACTCTCTTATAATCATTATCGTGGCACGTGAGCGACTGAGAGGCGGGAATCCTTCATGACCAAAATCACCGGCCTTTATCCAGGCACCTTTGACCCCATCACGCTGGGCCATACGGATATCATCCGTCGCGCCGTTAAGCTGGTAGATACACTGATCATCGGTGTCGCGATCAATGAAGACAAAGGGCCGCTCTTCTCCCTCGAAGAGCGCACGCAGATGATCAAAGACGCGCTGCCGGATCTGACTGATGGCGCGCGCGGCCAAGTCATCGTGAAGCCCTTCAAAGGGCTCCTCATGGGCTTTGCCGAGGAAAATAACTGTCAGATCATCGTGCGCGGCCTACGCGCGGTGTCGGACTTTGAGTATGAATTCCAAATGGTCGGCATGAATTCCTTCCTCAATGACGACGTGGAAACGGTCTTCTTGATGGCCGATGCGCGCTATCAGGCGATTGCGTCAAAGCTGGTGAAAGAAATCGCGCGCTTAGGCGGGCCCATCGGCGATTTTGTCCCTGAAGTCGTCGCGCCGAAACTGTTGGCCAAGGTTGGCCGCTAAGGTTTCCCAAGACGTAAGGCCCTTCTGGGTTCCACCACCCGCGGCGATGGGCTAGCAACGACAAAATGCGTAGAAGGCAAGCTGATCTATGGCGTTGAAAACTCTTGCGTCCGCCGTGTTTGCGGCTCTTGGGGCCGTTTCTTCTTTGGCAATGGCGCAAAGCGCGCAGCAGGATCCCGCTGCATTGCTGGAAGCGGCGCCTGACAGTGTTTGGGTCGAGATTGATCCTGAGAACTTGTTGGTGATGGAGCTGCCCGCCGGGCGGGTTCTCATCGAGCTGCAACCGGCGCTGGCGCCCGATCATGTGGAGCGCGTCCGTACGCTCGCGCGGCAAGGGTTTTACAACAACACGGTTTTCCACCGCGTGATCGACGGCTTTGTGGCGCAGGGCGGTGATCCCCAGGGCACCGGTCAGGGCGGCTCTGAGCTGCCCGATCTCGTGGGCGAGATGGTGCGCGTCTATGAAGACGTTGAGGGCGTGAATATTGTCGGCCGCGATGATCGCGCCGCGCAGGTCGGGTTTATCGGCACCGTGCCGGTCGCTACGCAGCCGCCCACCATGCCGGGGCTGCTTGTCGGCGATGAGATCGCGCTTTGGGGCCTGCACTGCCCCGGGGTGTTGTCGATGGCCCGCGCGAATGATCCGAATTCGGCGAATAGCCAATATTTCTTGATGCTGGGCGATAGCCGAGAGGGGCTCGACCAGGGTTACACAGTCTGGGGCAATGCGGTGGCGGGAACGCGCTTCTCACGCCGCATCAATCGCGGTGAGCCGCCCGCGCGCCCAACACCGGTGGTCCGGATGCGGATTATGGCCGACCTGCCCGCAGAGGAGCAGGAGAGGGTCGAATATCTGCGCACAGATAGCGAGACCTTCCGCGCTTATCTCGTCCGTACCGGTGCAATGACCGAAGACGGCTATTTCGAAGAGACGTGCAATATCGATGTGCCCGTCCGAATCAATGGTGAGATCCAAGAATGACAAAACTCAAACTCGAACTCGAAACCGGCGACGTCGTCATCGAAACTTTCGACGACAAGGCGCCAAAGCATGTCGCGCAAATCACGGAACTCGCTGAAAAGGGCTTCTACGACGACCTCACCTTTCACCGGGTGATTGACGGCTTTATGGCCCAGGGCGGTTGTCCCGACGGCACGGGCATGGGCGGCGCCGATGACAACATTCCGGCGGAATTCAACGACACGCCGCATGTCGAAGGCGTCTGCTCCATGGCGCGGGCGAACGACCCGAACTCCGCGTCGAGCCAGTTCTTTATCTGCCTCGACGATGCGACCTTCCTTGATGGTCAGTACACGGCTTGGGGGCGGGTCGTCGAAGGGATGGACGCGGTGCACGCGATCAATAAAGGCGAGCCGCCGAAAAAGCCGACAAAGATCAAAAGCTTCCGCAAGGCGTAACGCGCTCCACGTCTCACTCCGTCGTCGTTGTCGCCTGCAAATGGGCGGCGCGACGGGCGTGCAGCACGCGTGACGCAAATCCCATGATCACGCAGGCGAGAAGGCAATAGCCGCCCAGCACGATCAATTGTTCGGGCAGGGCGATGCCTCGATCGATCAGCGCGCCGGTGACGCCAGGGCCAATGGCCGTGGCCAGCACCATGTAGGACACTGTGGTGGACCGCACAGCGCCCAGATGGGTCGTGCCGTAAACCTCTGGCCAAAGCGCGCCGAACAACGTGGAGCTGACGCCGTAGCTGATCCCCAACAAGAACATAAAGGCGAACAGCCCCCATACGGCCGGGTTGAACGCTGCCATGATGCAGGCTCCCGACAGCGGCAAGAGGTAGAACGGCAAAATCCGGATGGCGCCGAACCTGTCGATGGCCGAGCCAATGATCAGGGCCACGACGATGGTGGTGCAGGCCATCACTGTAAAGCTCAGCGCCATGGCCTCGAGGGGCCAGCCGCGAAGCGCCGTCATATAGTCTTGGTGGAAGAAGATCACGGTGCCGATAAAGGGCGGCGCGAGTACACCGGTGAGGAGGGCGTAGAATACCGGATCGCGGATAACCTGGGCGCGGGTCCAGTCACGTGCGCTGCCTGCGACGCCCGGCGCGTGGCCGCGCGGGTGCCGGGGGACTCGAAACGCCCAGATCGCGAGCGGCAGCGCGATGATGACCAACGCGGCTGCGCCCGACATCCACACCGATTGCCAGCCGAAATTCAACGCGACCGCCGCGCCGAGCAGGGGCAGGGTCGCCTCGCCCCCTTGATGCCCGAGCGTCACCAGCGAAACGGCGCGTCCACGCTGGGACGCAAACCATTTGCCGATTGTGGTGAAGGCGATGTGCGTCATCATCCCCTGGCCGCAGAGCCGTAAGAGATAGAGCCCCAGGGCGAGGAGCGGCAGCGTCGGCGCAAAGGCGGCGAGGAGGCACGCAAAAGCCAAAACCGGCATGATCAGGGCAATCACCCGATGCTCGGGCATCACGTCGACGATCCGGCCCAAAAACGGGAGCGTCAGGGCACTGCCCAAGGTGGCGATCAGGTAGAGGAGGCCAAATTGGCCGTAGCTGAGGTCAAACCGCGCCTGCCACTCGCCGACCGACGCTGAGATGAAAAAGGTCTGGCCAAAGCTCGAACAATAGGTGAGCAAAAAGCCCCCCGCGATCCAGCGATAGTTCTGGCGCAAAAATTCGATCATGCATTGGCCCTGGCGCCGCGCGCGTCTGACCGCAAGCGCCAATCGCGCAAAACTCTTGTGTCTCAGGGCGTCGAGGATAGTGTCTGCCGATGAACGAGAGCTCGCCTACACTCCGCCAGGCTATGCCAGCCGACATACCATTGCTTGCCGACCTCATTGCGCGCTCCGCGCGACAGCTCTGCGTCAAAGACTACACGCCGCGGGAGGTGGAGGCCGCTCTGGAGGGGGCCTTTGGCGTCGACAGTGAACTGATCGCGGACGGGACGTATTTTGCGCTCGAGGCCGATGGAGCGCTGCTGGGCTGTGGCGGGTGGAGCAAGCGGGGCACCATGTTTGGCGGTGATGCGCATAAGGAGCGTGACTCGTCTTTGCTCGATCCTGAAAAAGACCCCGCCAAGATCCGCGCCTTTTTCATCGAGCCTTCAGCCGCGGGGCGGGGCTTGGGTGAGATCGTCTTGCGCGGCTGTGAAGAGGCGGCGCGGGCCCATGGCTTCACCCGTTTCACCCTGATGGCGACCCTCACGGGGTCACGCTTTTATCGTCGGCATGGTTATGTCGGCGAGGCGAGGAAGACATTTCTTCTGGGGGCAGATGTGCCGGTTGACTTTATCCCAATGACCAAGGGTTAGCCTGAATTTTTAGGACGCATAAGGAGTGAAACCATGCCAAATATCCCCAGCCTCGAAGACCTGAATTCACTCAAAGAGGGCTTCCTCCCAGGATTGATTGGCCTACGGTTCACTGGGGTGGGAAAAGGCTGGACCGAGGCGGAGCTCGATGTGCGCCCTGAATTAATGGCGCCGAATGGCTTTCTGCACGCCGCGACGGTGATTGCGCTGGCGGACACGGCTTGCGGCTTTGGCTGCCGTACGGTGTTGCCGGAGGGATCAGTGGGCTTCACCACAGTAGAGCTCAAGTCGAACTTTCTAGGCACCGCCACAGAGGGAACGATCCATACCCGCGCTGAAGCTGTACATGCGGGGCGGACAACGCAGCTGTGGGATGCGGTGGTCACCAATCTCAAGACAAGCAAGAAGATCGCGATGTTCCGGTGCACACAAATGGTGTTGTGGCCACGCAGCTGAATTTTTTCCTTGTCCGCGGTGAATGTGCACTTACCTCCCTACCGTGTTTGAAAGAGGTATTAGTTAAGCGCCCGTCGAATTTGATGGGAAGGAAAAAGAACAAGAGGGGAATATGATGCCGGAATTAGCAGGTACGGACTTACCCGAAGCCTTCGCGAACGACCGCCTGGAATACTTTCCGCTCTCCTTAGTGCTTACCGATCCCCATCGCCCAGATAACCCGATCGTGTACGTCAATCGCGCTTTCACCCAGATGACAGGCTATGACAGCAGTGCCGTGATCGGACGGAATTGCCGCTTTTTGCAAGGCGATCAAAGCGATCACGAAACGCGCGAGAGGTTGCGGCAAGCTGTTCGCGAGGAGCGCGAAGAGACGGTCGATATTTTGAATTATCGGGCGAACGGCGAACCCTTCGTCAATCGGCTGATGATTGCACCGATCAAAGATGATCACGACGCCGAGACGACTTTTTTTCTCGGGGTGCAGAGCCGGTTTGATGGGCGTGACGGTGATGCGACGCAGGCGATGCGATTGGCCGAGCGCCTTCGCGAACTGCAACACCGCGTCAAAAACCATATTTCCATGGTCCTCAGCATGGTGCGTGTCGCCGCGAAGGAAACCGAATCTGCCGGCGATGTGGTGAAGATTCTTGGGCCGCGCGTGGAGGCGCTCAGCCTACTGTATGATCAGCTCTGCCAGGACCCAGGTCGGATGGATCAGGATGAGGTCGCCCTCGGCGCCTACCTTTCCCGTGTGTGTTCAGCGGTGGCAGGGCTGTCCGATAACGTTGCAGTACGGGTCAATGTCGACATCTGTGAGGCGACGGCGCCGGGTGACGACTCCGCGCGGATCGGATTGATTCTGTGCGAAGTCCTCACAAACGCGCTGCAGCACGCGTTTGGCGAAGAAGATCGTGGCGCCATCGAAATCTCCCTTCGTCCTGAGGCGACTGGAATGGTCCTTCGCGTTGCAGACAATGGTCGCGGCTTTGAGGAAGAGGAATGGCCGAACAAATCGAGTCTTGGCGGCCGGATTGTGCTCGACCTCGTCAAGCGCCTAAACGCGGAACTCGAGGTGAGCAGCGGTAGCGCCGGGACGATGGTAGCGCTTCATCTATCAGACCGTGTCAAAGGATCAGACGCCTAGCGCCGTTTTGACGTCTGCGGACCATCCCACAAAGATGCGGCCTTCTGCCTCGATGACCGGGCGTTTGATCAGCGTCGGGTTTTTTTCAAGAAGCGACGCGGCGCCATGACCGCTAGCCGCATTTCTCTCCTCTTCGGATAAATTGCGCCACGTGGTCGATCGTTTGTTGACCAGCGTGTCAGCGCCGGCGACCGCAAGCCATGCCGGGACTTTGGCACCCAAATCCGCCTCTGACCGAATATCCACAAAGGTCACGTCCTGGCCGTCCAGCGCCTTCAATGCCTTTTTGCAGGTGTCGCAATTTTTCAGCCCAAAGAGCGTGATCTTCATTCGTCTGACGCCTCAGCGCTCTTTGTTTTCTTTGCAGCTTTCTTGGTGGTCTTTTTCGCCGCCTTCTTGGTGGCCTTCTTCTTGGTCGCTTTTTTGGCGGTTTTCTTCGCCGCTTTCTTTTTGGTGGCCTTTTTCTTCGGCCCCTTGGCGTCGCGCTCAGCGATCAGCTGTACGGCCTGTTCCAGCGTGACGTCTTGCGGATTAACCCCCTGCGGGATCGTCGCGTTGGTTTTTTGGTGCTTCACATAGGGGCCATAGCGGCCATCAAAGACGTTCACAGAATCGCCCGTTTCAGGATGATCGCCCAACTCTTTGATTGGCTTTGCGGCCTGACCGCGCCCACGGCCGGGGTTGTTCTTCTTGTCCTCCAGCACCGAGACAGCGCGGTTCAGGCCAATCTCGAATACATCGTCCACGGAGGGCAAATTTGCATAAAGTTTGCCGTGTTTCACGTAAGGGCCGAAGCGGCCGATATTGGCTTCGATGGTTTCACCATCTTCCGGGTGCGGACCGACATCACGCGGCAGCGAAAGCAGCATCATCGCCTTGTCGAAATCGATCTCGTCGATGGGCCAGGATTTGGGGATCGAGGAGCGCTTGGGCTTGTCCTTCGAGCCTTCTTCGGGTTCGCCAAGCTGCACGTAAGGGCCAAAGCGGCCGCTTTTCAGCAGAACCGGCATGGACGTATCGGGGTCAACGCCGAGGGTTTTGTCCGCCTCGGCGGCTTGATCGGTTTGGCCAAGGGGCCGGGTATGTTTGCATTCAGGGTAGCGCGAGCAGCCGATAAAGGCGCCGAACCGCCCAATTTTCAACGACAGCTCGCCCTCATGGCAGGTGGGGCATTGGCGCGCCGGCGTGCCGTCTTCTTTTTCGGGGAAGATGTGCGGCCCGAGGCTCTCATTCAGCGCGTCGAGGACATGGGTGATCCGCAGATCACTGAGGTCATCGACCTGCGCGTGAAACTGTTCCCAAAAGTCGCGCAAAAAGGCCTTCCACTGAACATCGCCATTGGAAATCTCGTCGAGGGTTTCTTCGAGATTGGCGGTGAAGTCATATTCGACATACCGGCCGAAGAAGTTTTCCAAAAAGGCGGTCACGATCCGCCCCTTATCGTCAGGGATGAACCGGTTTTTGTCCATCGTGACGTAGGAGCGATCCTGCAGTGTCGAGATGATCGACGCATAGGTCGAGGGGCGACCAATGCCGAGCTCTTCGAGCTTCTTCACCAAGCTTGCTTCTGTAAAGCGTGGCGGCGGTTGGGTGAAGTGCTGCTCCGGCGACGGCTTTGTCACGTCAGCGTCGGCCCCTTGGGTGACCTTGGGCAGGCGGCCGCCATCTTCGTCGTCTGCGTCGTCGCGGCCCTCTTGGTAGAGTTTCAAAAAGCCGTCGAAGACGATGACGGAGCCGGTGGCGCGTAAGCCCACTTTGTTGTCATTGGACGCGATATCGATCGTTGTTTGCTCGAGCCGCGCGGCCTCCATTTGGCAGGCCATGGCGCGCTTCCAGATCAGCTCATAGAGCCTGTACTGATCGTTATCGAGATTCTTCAGTTTGTCCGGATGCCGCTTAAAATCCGTCGGGCGAATACACTCGTGGGCTTCCTGCGCGTTCTTCTGCTTGGATTTGTACATGCGCGGGGAGCCGGGCAGGTAGTCTTCGCCATAATGGCTTTTGATTTCGTCGCGGCACTGCATCACCGCCTCTGGCGCCATGTCGATGCCGTCGGTCCGCATATAGG
>CAYFHK010000092.1:0-10547 GCA_964342585.1 uncultured Caulobacterales bacterium
GCGCTTTGTCAGCGCCCAATAGGTTTTGAGGATGCGGTGCTGCTTAAACGCTTCCGCCAGATGCGCCGCCATGGCGCGGGTCCTGCCCAAAATCATCAGCCCGCCCGTGTCTCGGTCCAGGCGGTGAACAAGGCGCGGCGTCTCGCCATCGTGAGCGAGCACAGGCAGCATGCCATCAAGGTGCCGGTTGACCTTTGCCCCCGCCTGAACGGCGAGCCCGAAAGGTTTGTTGACGGCCAACAGATCATCCTTGTCGTAAAGCACGATCGAATGGATCAGTTCTTCGTCGGCGGGCGAGACTGACCCCTCACGCGGAAGTGGCGGTTTGGTGTGCGCAGCGCTTGGCGGAAAAGGCGGAATACGAACCGTTTCCCCCGCCTCCAGTCGCCGGTCCGCCGCGGCGCGCCCGCCATTGACGCGGATCTGGCCCTTGCGGAGCAATTTCTGCAATTGCCCGTGGGTCACCTGCGGATAGTAATGACGAAACCAACGGTCGAGCCGTTGCCCCGCATCCTTGCCTTTCACGGTGATGTGATCGACGCCGCTCATTTGAGACGCGCTCCCACCAAGTCTCCGCCAACAAACGCGAAAATCGCCAGGCTGACCGATAGCCCGATGTAGAGAGCGGCAATACTCATGCTCCGTCCCTCGGCCAGCGAGGTCGCATCGAGCGCAAAGGTGCTAAAGGTGGTGAAGGCACCCAAAAGCCCGATCATGAAGAATGGCGGCAGATGATCCACCCGGTGGCTGATCAACGCGGCAGCCAACCCCAAGCAGAACGACCCCACCACATTCACCGCCAGCGTGCTCCACGCGCTCTCCGCCCCGTGCCAGAGCGTGAGGCCGGTATGGATGAGATATCGAAGCGTCGCGCCGATCGCGCCGCCAGCCGCCACCGCGGCCAAGGTTCCAAAGGTCATGGCGCCCTCTATCGCGGTGTGAGACCACTGACCAGTCGCTGGGCGATTGGCCGCGACACCCCCGGCCTTTGCGCTTCTTGCGCACTTCGCTACACCCGCGAGCCGGAGTAGAGCGCGCATGATACCACCCCTTTCAAGGTCCCCTCATCTCAAACTCACCAAACCCATCGTCTTGGTGGGGCTGATGGGTGCTGGGAAGACGACTGTTGGGCGGCGCCTGGCCGCGAAACTTCGCGTTCCTTTCTATGATGCCGACGAGGAAATCGAGCATTCCGCGCATATGCGCATTTCGGATATCTTCGAGGCTTATGGCGAGGCCGCCTTCCGCGATGGGGAACGCAAGGTCATTGAACGCCTCCTCGATGGCCCAGTCCATGTGCTGGCAACGGGCGGCGGTGCCTTCATGAATGCCGACACGCGGAAACTAGTGAAAGCGCGCGCGACCTCCGTTTGGCTGAAAGCAGATCTGGAACTGTTGGTGAAGCGAACGGCCAATCGCGGCCACCGCCCCCTTCTGAAGACCGGGAATCCGCGCGAAATCCTCAAAAAGCTTTTGGAAGAGCGCGCGCCGACCTATGCGGAAGCAGATATTGCCATCGAAAGCGTCGAAGGCCCTCATGCCAAGACCGTCGATAGGCTTTTGAAGAAATTACAGGCCCGACAACGGGCGGGACAAACCCTATGACCGTCTCCAATGTGCGCGTCGCCCTTGCCGACCGCGCCTATGACATTCGAATTGGCCGCGGCGCGCTTGACGACAGCGACAGCGCCCTGCGCGACCTGATCGGTCGCGGCCAAGCAGCCATCGTCGCCGACGCCACCGTGTGGCACCACCATGGTGACACTTTGCGTGATGCCATTGGCGAGATGCCGGTGATCGAGGTGCCGCCAGGTGAAGCCTCGAAAAACGCGGGTGAATATGCGCGGGTCTCTAACGCACTACTCGAAGCAGGGGTCGGTCGGGACGGCGTCATCATCGCCTTTGGCGGCGGCGTTGTCGGCGACTTGACGGGCTTCTGCGCCGCGACCCTCCGCCGGGGCTGCCGTTTCGTGCAAATCCCCACCACGCTCCTGGCGCAGGTGGACAGCTCCGTTGGCGGAAAAACAGCCATCAATTCGCCCGCCGGCAAAAACCTGATCGGCGCCTTTCACCAGCCCTCCCTCGTGATCACCGATTTGGCCTTCATGGACACATTGCCGGATCGCGAGCTGAAAGCGGGGTATGCGGAGGTCATAAAGTATGGCCTCCTCGGCAATGCGGATTTCTTCGCCTGGCTTGAGAGCAATAATGATGCGGTGCTGGGGAGAGACGATGCCGCACTGACCCACGCCATCAAAGTCTCCTGCCAAATGAAGGCGGACATCGTCGCCGAAGATGAGACAGAGAAAGGTCGCCGCGCCCTTCTCAATCTGGGTCATACCTTTGGCCACGCGCTTGAGGCCGCGCTTGGCTATTCCGACGCCCTGCTCCATGGCGAGGCGGTTGCCGCGGGCATGGGCATGGCGTTCCGCTATTCTGTGAGCGAAGGGATTTGCTCAGCCGCAGATGCCGAACGCGCCACCGCGCTGCTGGCTCGCGCTGGGCTGCCGACGGGCCCCCGCGACATCCATGCCCTCAATACCACTCCGGATGCTCAGCTCGAATTGATGTACCAGGACAAAAAGGTCGAGGCAGGCGCCCTCACATTCATCCTTGTCAAAACCATCGGCGAAGCCTTCATCGAGAAGCAAGTGCCGGCGGAGAAAATCCACGCCTTCCTTAAAAACGAACTCGCCGCGTAAGGCCCAGATATGAACTCAACCATGCTGCTTATCGTCGGCTTGCTTGCGCTGTCGGCTTTTTTCTCCGGCTCTGAGACCGCGCTGACCGCCACTTCCCGAGCGCGCATGCGCTCGCTTGAAAATCGTGGCGACAAGCGGGCCAGCGCCGTCGTCAAGCTGACCGAGAACCGCGAACGGCTGATCGGCGCCATCCTTCTCGGCAACAACCTCGTGAACATCCTGGCCTCGGCACTTGCCACGAGCCTTTTTGCCAGCATGTTCCCCGGCGGCATGGGCGTTGCCATCGCTACGGCGGTGATGACCATCCTTGTGCTGGTTTTTGCTGAAGTGACGCCGAAAACCGCCGCCATTGCGCGGGCCGATGCCTTTGCCATGATCGTTGCGCGGCCAATGCAGGTCATCGTGCGGGTTTTTGCGCCGATCACAGCGGTCGTTCAGTTCATCGTGCGGGCAACGCTTCGCACCATCGGGCTCGACGTTTCGGACCAAACGGAGGTTCTCTCCGCCCACGAAGAACTCAAAGGCGCCATCGACCTTCACCATGAAGAGGGTCAGATGGAGAAGGAAGCACGCGACATCATTCGCGGCGCCTTGGAGCTCGACGAAATCACGGTGGAAGAGATCATGATCCACCGGAAAAATATCGAAATGCTCGATATCGCCACGCCGCCGCGCGAGATCGTGGAAACCGTCCTGCGCTCAAAGCACACGCGCATCCCGCTTTATCGCGACGACCCTGACAACATCGTTGGCGTTTTGCACGCGAAGGACCTTCTGCGTGCGCTTTGGGCGAATGATAACGATACGGACAAAATCGACTTCGAAGACGTGGCGATGACGCCGTACTTCGTGCCCGATGCCACCACGCTGCAAGAACAGCTCGATGCCTTTAAGACCAACCAGCAGCATTTTGCACTGATCGTCGATGAGTACGGATCGATCCAAGGTCTCGTCACGCTTGAAGATATCTTGGAAGAAATCGTCGGCGAAATCGAAGATGAATATGACGCGCCGGTAGAGGGCATCACAAAACAGCCCGACAACAGCGTCGTCGTGGAAGGCCATGTAACGATCCGTGACCTCAATCGGATGCTTGATTGGCGCCTGCCAGACGAGGAAGCCGTGACAATCGCGGGGCTCGTGATCCATGAGGGGCGCTGCATCCCCGATGTGGGCCAGGTTTTTGCCTTCTTCGGCTATCGGTTCGAGGTTCTGAACAAACGCCGCAACCAGGTGACGCGTCTGCGGATCGTCCGACCAGAGGTCTGATCATGCCGCTCGCCGCGCCGACCAGCAAATCACTCATCTTCGTCTTTCTGACCGTGCTGCTCAGCATGATCGGGCTTGGGATTATTATGCCCGTCATGCCCGCGCTGATTATGGAATTGACGGGTACGAACGTTTCGGGAGCAGCGGCGCTCGGGGGCTATTTGCTCCTGGTTTATGCGGCGATGCAGTTTGTCATGTCGCCCATCCTCGGTGCCCTATCGGACAGGTATGGGCGGCGCCCCGTCATTCTGATCTCCCTACTTGCGTCGTCCGTTGACCTCGCTTTCATGGCGTTGGCACCGACATACGCTTGGCTCTTCGTGGGACGGATGATCGCCGGCGCAACAGCCGCCGTCTTCGCCACAGCCAATGCCTATATCGCGGACGTCTCAACACCGGAAAAGCGCGCCGCGAATTTCGGGTTGATGGGCGCGGCATTCGGTCTCGGCTTCATATTTGGCCCGATCATTGGCGGCATTTTCGGCGAGATCGGCCCGCGCTGGCCTTTCATCGCAGCAAGCGCGCTAGGGTTCTTGAATTTCCTCTACGGCCTCGTCGTCCTGCCAGAGACTTTGTCAGAAGAGAACCGGCGTCGCTTCGATTGGCGTCGGGCCAATCCGTTTGGCGGCCTCGCCAGCATGGCACGCTACCCGGTCGTGATCGGGGTGCTGAGCGCTTATTTCCTGATGCAGCTGGCGCATAACTCATTGCCGGCCGTGTGGGCCTATTTCAGTAAGCTGAAATTTGGGTGGTCAGAGGCGCAGATTGGGCTGTCCCTGGCCTTTGTCGGGTTCACAGCCGCGATCGTCCAAGGCGGGCTAACGCGCGTGATCATCCCCAAAATTGGTGAGACACGCTCGGTCGTCCTCGGCATGGCTGCCATGGTCGCCTCACTGCTCGGCTACGCCTTTTTCACCCCCACTGGGAACTACGTCTATCTGTGGATCGTGGTCGGCGCGCTTGGCGGCTTTATGATGCCCGGCATGCAAGGGATTATGTCTCGCGCGACGCCGCCAAATGAACAGGGTGAGCTGCAGGGCGCAATTGCCAGTCTGATGAGCATCACCATGATGGTGAGCCCGTTCACGATGACGCAGATCTTCGCCTATTTCACCGACACGGAGGAAGGGCGAAACTTCCCCGGCGCCCCTTACGCGGTCGGAGCTGGGCTGATCGTGATTTCGGCGATACCGTTTATTCTCACCATGCGGAAGGTCCCGAGCCGGGACGCGGCGGATAGGGAAACGCCAGCGCCAGAAAAAGCGCCAACTTAAGCGACCTCGTCAGGTGACTTCACCTGCAGCGCCAGCGCATGCACTGGGCCATCGAGTTCTTCGTGCAGAATTCCGTTGATTGCGCGTTGACGATCAACGCGGGTCTTTCCCGTAAAAGCTTCCGCCACGATGACGACTTTGAAATGCGACTCGCCGCCATCCGGCGCGCCTGCATGACCCGCGTGTAGATGCGACTGATCGATCACCTGAAGATGGCTTGGCGCAAAGGCGCTGCGCAATTTTGTCTCAATGCGCTCTTTCACCGACATAGAATCCTCGGCTGTTCGAAAAACCGTGTACACGGCACGCGAATGGGTTTCGTGTCAAGTCTGGCGCCATCGCTCAACGCCCCCCATAATCTGAGAATATGGCGAAGGACGACTATAAGTATAAGCCTCGCATGGGCTTCGATATTCGGGTCAAGCCGAGCCGCGGTGGCAAAGCGAAGGCCGCGAAAACGAGCCAAGAGGAGCAGCGCGTCTGCGAGTGGCCCGACTGCAAAGAGGCGGGGCAAGTCCGCGTAACGAAATCGCCTGAAGAGCTGAATAGCTATCTTTGGCTGTGCCCAGCGCACGCGCGGGAGCACAATAAGAATTGGAATTTCTTCGCCGGGAAATCAGAGAACGAAGCGGCCGCGCTGCGTGAACAATCACGTTATGGTGATCGCCCCACCTGGACGATGTCGAAGAATGCGCGCGCAGCGGCGGCGGCCAAAGCCGCGATGGGCGGCGCGCAGGCCGAGCTCGACGATCAACTGGGGCTGGGCGGTGATGTCCGCTCAACGCCGCGCGACGACGGCGTTTACCGCGAGGGTCGGCGCCTTACCCGGCTTCAAGTTGGGGCCTTCCGCACACTGAACCTCAAGCCGACGGCCTCAAGTTCCGAAATTCGTAAGCGCTATGCCGAGCTCGTTAAACGCTTCCACCCTGACTCGAACGAAGGGGATCGAAGTGCCGAGGCACAGCTCCAGGAAGTGATTAAAGCCCACCAACTCCTGAAGAAAGCGAACTTCGTCTGAGCGCTACTCAGGCTCGCGCTCTCTTCGCGAAGCGCGGCATTTCGTCTCTATCCGGCCCATCCTCAAGCTGCGACAGCGTTGATCGATGAAACGCAATGGCAAAACCGTCCGCAAGAGCGATCTGCCTGAAAAGACGTGCGCCGTCTGCGGGCGCCCCTTCACCTGGCGAAAGAAATGGGCGGCGGTTTGGGACGAGGTGCAATATTGCTCGGATGCCTGCCGTCGCGCCAAACGCATGCGCGACAAAACGGCTCCGCCTGGCTAATGCGACGTTGAAGGGTCCCTCGTCCGCGCCATTTCTCGCTCATGGCAAAATTCACTTCATTTGATCATCCCATCGCTGCTGCCGTCTTCGGCGCCAGCGGCGGTATCGGCCGCGCTTTTGTCGATCACCTCTCAAAGGATGAGGGCGTTGCGCGGGTGCACGCTTTTGCACGCGGCTCAATAGATATCGACGCCGAAAAGGTACACTCACACCGCTACGATCCCCATACAGACGAAGGCATCGCACAAGCTATCGCCGAGTTGAAGGACGAGCAGATCGACCTGGCCATCGTCACCATCGGCACGCTGCACGATGAACATGCTGGTCCTGAAAAGGCGGCGCGCGATTTAGAAATGAATCGCTTCTTAGAGGTCATGCGGATTAATGCAGGCCTGCCCGCGATGATCGGCAAACACCTTTTACCTCTGATGAAAGACCGGCGCCGTGCGATCCTGGCAGCCCTTTCGGCCCGCGTGGGCAGCATCAGCGATAATAAGATCGGCGGATGGCATAGCTATCGCGCATCGAAGGCAGCGCTGAACCAGCTCTATCGCACCCTCTCCATCGAACTTCAGCGACGGAACGCAGAAGGCATCGCCGTGACGCTCCATCCTGGCACGGTAGACACGGCTCTTTCTGAACCCTTCCAGCGCAACGTGCCGGAGGGCAAGCTGTTCACGTCTGAATATGCGGCGGGTGAAATGTTGAAGGTGCTCGATAGCCTGAAGCCCGATCAAAGCGGTCGCTGCTTCGACTATGCGGGGGAAGAAGTGATCCCTTGAGAATGGTGGGCGTACCAAGGTTCGAACTTGGGACCCCTACGATGTCAACGTAGTGCTCTACCACTGAGCTATACGCCCATCCTCATCTTCTCACGAAATTTGGCTTAGCGAGTCTCCGTGAGAGCGGACGCATACTAAAGCGCACAGGGCTGTTCAAGCCATAATCGCCGCGTGGACGGCGCAAGAAATGGCCGATCCTTTAACCAAAAGTCGCTATACCGTCGCGCAAAGTTTCCGTAGCCGACAGGCTGACGAGCCTGGCAGGAAGAGTGATGACCGAAACAGCGACACCGGCGCGAACGCCCTTTAGCGCGCCGACCTATCGCTGGCAGCCCAATTCAGCGGCAACGCTGGTGGGAACGCAGGTCGGCCTCGCCGTCTTGCGGCTTATCAGCAATATTGTGATCACGCGCCTGCTGGTGCCCGCCGATTTCGGCGCCGTGATGCTGCTCACCAGCGTGCTGTTCGTTGTAGAGCTGGCAGGCGAGACCGGCATCCCTCCTTACGTAATCCGTCAGTCGAATGCCGAAGATCCGCGCGTGATCAACACGCTATGGACGATCCAGATCCTGCGCGGGCTCTTTTTGGCGACCATCGTTTGGCTGTTTGCCCCGCTCATCACGCGAGGCCTTGGCCAACCGGATCTCACCCTCGCGCTACAGGTGATGGCGATCCCGCTGGTGATTGAGGGCTTCAGATCGATGTCGATCTGGCTCTCGCGTCGGCACCAGACAGATTGGCGAAACAGCATCTTCGAGCTGCTGATTTACGTCATCCAATTGGTGATTGCGATCATCGCGTGCTGGACGCTGAAATCTTACTGGGGCCTCGTTATCGGCCTTCTTTCCCGCAGCGTTTTATCGGTCATCGTCAGCTACGCGCTCTATCGCTATCCCCGCCAGCAGCTGCAGTTCGACACCGAGGTTGCACGCAGCCTTTGGGGTTTTGCGAAGTTCATTTTCGCGTCGAGCCTGATGACGATCCTCATCAATCAGATCGACAAATTCCTGGTCTTAAAGAATTTGTCGCTAGGCGAGGCCGGACTCTACAACCTCGCGATCGGCCTTGTGCTGACCTATGAAGGCATCTGTCACGGCTTTGCGAGCCGTATCTACCTCGCAGATGTCTCTTCTCGCCTGCGCGATGGAGGCGCCGGGGCTGATGCGTATTATGCGCCGATGCGATTGATGCGGCCCGCGCTGACGGCTGTTGCTGCGGCGGGCGTTGGCTTTGGTCCGACGTTCTTCTCGATCATTTATGACCCGCGTTTTGTTTCCGCTGGCGTCATCTTTTCGGTTCTCGTGATCCGCGCGATCATGACACCTACTTCCGTTTGTGCACAGAATTTTCTAATCGCCGATGAAGACCGTCGCTCCACCTTAGTGAGCAACGGTTTGCGGGCGGCCTGGTTATTGGTCGCCGGCATTTGGGCGTGGCAAACCTATGGGGCATGGGGATTGTTCTGGGCCGTCGCGCTATCGGAGGTGCCGGCGGTTCTCTACTACTACTGGCGGCTTTGGCGAAAAGGCGTGTTCCAATTCACCGGGGAGTTAACGGTCCTCATCGCGGCGATCATCGGATTATCGAGCGGGTTCATTGCGAGCGCGATGTATCGCATGGTGTTTGGTGAATGATGTACACAACAGCACCATACGATGGGATGAGAGGCGTTACGCCATGATGCCCTCGCCGAATGAACTCAAGGCCCTCGCATTCGTCTTGATCGCCCTCACCGCGGCGGCGGTGTTCCGCCCCCGTTTGGAAGGCGACCAGGTCTCAAATCGGATCATCATCTACTGGTTTTGCGCGGCGCTCATCGGGTTTCTCGTGACGATCGGATGGATCGAGATGATCCTCCTCGGGATCAGCATGGTCGTCTTAAATCCAAAACGTTTTGAGGATCGTGCGGCCTTTTTCCTCGGCGTCGTCTTGGCGGTGCCAGAGGAAATCCGCTGGCGGATAGACGCGCCTCTTATCAACTATTTGGTCGACATGTCGCCAGCGCTTCTCGCAAGCACCGTGTTGGCGTTGCCGCTTTGGATCGCTTACGGAAAGCGAAAGAAAGTGGATGACCGTCCGGCTCGTAAAGGGCTGGATGTCGCTGTTGTCTTGATCTTTCTTGCCACCGCGCTCCTCACAACGCGCGGCCTGTTCTTTACACCAAGCAATTTCGTCCGCATGACCGTGGTCTGGTTCTTCCTCATTGTGGTCCCCTACTTCGCCCTTTCGCGGGCGTTGATCAGCCGAGAAGCCATCGAAAGCCTCAAGCAGGCGCTTCTCACCATTGGCGTTCTTTCCATCAGCATTGGCTTGATGTCCGCTTTCGCGAACTGGAACTTCTATATCGAGATGGCGACCGAGTATCAGTTTGAAGGCGCACTGTACCGCAGTGGCGATGTCCGAGTTATCCTGACCTCGTGTACGACGTTGGCAGGGTGGATCATGGTGGCCGCCGCGATGGCGACGTGGGGCTATCGAAAGGTAAGCAATTACCCGGTTTTTGTCATGATCGGTGTAACGGTGTTGTGCTTCGGAGTTTTGTACCTAACTCGCTCACGCGGCGCCTATGTTGCGGCGATAGCGATGATTGGCGCGCTGATCGTCGCCAATATTCGGACGTGGCCATTGCGCATTGGCACAATCGTGGCCGGCCTCGTCAGCGCTTACATCGTTTACGCCACGCTGAGCTCGAGCGGCTTCCAGAGTATCGACCAGTTCGGCACTTTCGAATATCGCGACCGGCTATTGGCGGCTGGCATTGCCCATATTCGAGAAAACCCATTTATTGGCGATCCTTATTTCGCGATGCATCCGCGGTTTGCGCCGCTTTTGCAGGGCCAAGGCATTATCGACTTTGTGAACACCTACCTGCAGCTCGGTCTCCAAATGGGGTTGCTGGGCCTTGGGCTGTATTTCTTCATGTTTGGCAAGCTTGGCATCGGCACCCTCGTCGCGGTCGACGAGCTGAGGCAACGCGATGGTCCAGGAGATAAGGCGCTCGCCGATTTCGGGATCGCCTTTGCTGCGCTCCTTGGCGGATACATGGTCGCCATCGCGACCATCAGTATGGTGAGCTATATCGGGCATTTCATCATCTATATCTTTGGTGTCGGCGCCGCATATTTGCGGCTCGCCCCGCTTGCGGTTGGCGAGACAGCTGCCGAGCCAGCAGAAAGCGCGTCTCATCAAGAGGCCGAAAAGCCCTTCGTCATCGATGTGACGCCGGGCGCTCGCGGC
>CAYFHK010000093.1:0-10527 GCA_964342585.1 uncultured Caulobacterales bacterium
ACCCGTTTCTTCTGCTTCCGGCTTTTCGTCGCGCGCGCTCATGCCGCGCGCTCCATCGCAGATGCGTCAGCGTCCGGCGCCGGATTCTCAAAGGCGAGAATAAAATCCGCCGCTTTGGAGGCGAGCGACGCCGCGTTGAAAATCGCGCGGTTGTCTTCCTTCAAGACCTCAAGCCATGCGCCGAGATAATCCGCATGGCGCACGGTCGGCGTGATGGAAAGCGATGCGCAGACAAACGCGCTTGAGAGTTCCGCGACCAGTTCCTCGCGGGCGTAAGCGTGGCTTCCGTAGCGGCCCTTGAATTCGCGACCCAAACGCGAGGCGTGGCCGGTCCAGTGGCCAAGCTCGTGAAAGCATGTGCGATAATAGTTGATCTGTTCAAAGAAGGCCGGTTGCGGCGGAACGCGGATAAAATCCTGTGACGGAACATAGAACGCCTTGTCGCCGCCGATCCGGAAATCAGCCCCGGTCGCCTTGATGAGGTTTTCCGCGCGCGGGATCGCGTCGCATTCCGGCAGAGGCTTGGCGCCCGCCGTCAGTTCTTCGGCCAAGCCTTCGCATTGCGCCGCGTTAAAGACGGTGTAGCGTTTGAGGAAGGGCACGAATGACGCCTCGTCGCCATCTTTCGCCGCGCGCTCCTGCTCGTCCTTCGGAATAAACTTGTCGGCGTAAACGACCATTGAGCCGCGCTCGCCCTTCATCACCGAACCGCCCAAGGCTCTCGCCTGTTTGAAAGTCAGCCAAGTCTGACCGGAAAAGCCGTTCTCAATGGCGGCGCCCCAGAGCAACAGAATATTGATCCCGGAATAGGCGCGGCCTGTGCTCGCGTTCTTCGGCAGGCCTGCGGCAATGGTTGCAGCCTCGCCACGCGCCGCCCAAGGCTGCGCCCATGGAAACCGCCCGGCTTCCAGTTCCTTCACGATCTTCGTTGTGACTTCCGTATAAAGATCGGCGCGGGGCTTTTTCTTGCCTGAACGCCCGCGCGGCTTCTCGCCCGTGTTCGCCGCGTTCTTTCGCTGGGCGGCGCGGCTGGGCGCATCGGTTGCGGTTTCAAGTGCTGTCATGGCTGCTCGCTCCTTGCCTCTCCGCCGCAAATTCCCCCGGGACGGCGGGGGCGGCGGAAACGGGGCGAGCATGAGCGCCGGGCACCCAAGGCCGGGGCGCAACCGGATTGGTAGGATGAGAAAAACAACGAAGACGGATATAAAGCCAAAGCGGTTGCGGCGCGGCCGCCCGGCGCTATTCGCCCCGTCTTCCGTTCCGCCGCCCCCGCTGTCCTGAGGGGAATGTCTAAAAAGCCGCGGGGCGAAGCCCCGCGTCCTTATCCCGCTCAATGAGCGGGCACGCGGCAGGGATCGTCACCCGAAGGGCGAAGACGGCGAATTCATCTTTTGAATTTGTCGGCTTCGGGCCGCCAATCACCCATGATTGGCGCGCCTAGAGCCCGGCGCCGTAAGGCGGCCGCCGTAACACTTAAAATGCGCCAAGAGACACGATGCTCCCGGCGTTCAGTTCACATATTTTCCGAAGATCGGCTCGGTCAGATAGGTAAGAAGCGCAAGCGCGAGCGTTCCCCACACAACAATTATAAGTCCATCGGCGCCAAACGACACGATTCCAAAGCCGACCAGAAAGACGCCGGCGCCGCCAGCGATAAAAATCGGTCCGGAATAATAACAATGGCGCCTTCGACATCGTTTTGCGTTTAATACACACGCAAAACCCATCCAGAAAAACGAACCGCTCATTATCAAGAGGATAATTGGCAGGGGAACGACGCCGCTCATGAAGTTGGTTGAAAACAAAATCGCAAGCGGCAGACCCCATGACCAGAAGAAAGGCAACGGCTTGGCGGCGTGATCGTTTCCCGTTGCGTCAACCACAACACGCCTTCCCAGCCTGTATGGGCGGACACTTCACATCGCCATAAGAGCAGTAAACGCAGCAATCGCCGGGCTTCGGTTTCAGAACGGCGCCGCAGCCTTCGCAGTCGTAAAACCACTGGCATGCGTTGGTTGGCATTTCGTCGGTAGACTGATATCCGCATTCTGGACAAGTGATGGTGGATTTTGCGATGACGTCGCTCATTGATTCACCCAGCGAAGCAATTGGGGTTCATAGAACGGCATAATGTAGGCGGCGACGATGAGCGCTGCCGCAAGGATGAGCGTGATCGCAACGCGCTTGCCTGGCCGCCGCCCTTTCCAGAACGCCGCGACAATCGCCACAGCGAGCAGAACGACCGCCGCGCCCATAAAATAATGTTGAAACCGTGCAAAGAACGCGAGCTTGCCGACAAGAGCCGCGCTGACGCCAAGATTGATCAGGATGAGCGGCAATATGCAACACGACGCGCCGATGAACGCTCCGAGGCCTGATAGGGCCCCGCCGCCGGCGATCAATCCGCCTTTCTTTCGCGCTTTCGTATTGTTCGGGTCTTCACCTGTCATGCCGTACATCGTAAATTCTGTAGTCGCTACAGGATCAAGAGAGATGGACCAATTCAATCTGACAATCGGGAAACTGAGCGATCAAACCGGCGTGAAGATCGAGACCATCCGCTATTACGAAAAAATAGGATTGATGCCGGCGCCGCCGCGGACTGAAAGCGGTCGCAGACTTTATGACGACGTCCTCGCCGACCGGCTTTGCTTCATCCGGCGCGGACGCGAGCTCGGATTTTCGCTCGATGATATCCGTGCGCTCCTGGGGCTGGAGGACCGAAAACCCACTTGCGCAGAAGTCTTCGAAATCACCTCCACGCATGTGGAGATGATCCGGACGAAGATATCGGATCTGAAAAAGCTCGAACGCACCCTTTCGACGGTCGCCAAAGGCTGCAGCCGTAACAGGACGCCCGATTGCGCGATCATCAAGACGCTGTTCTCCTGAGAGGCTTGAGAAAAGGTGTCTTAGGCTGTCATGGGCAGCGGCTCGTCCCGCGCTTTTTCTGCGGTCCCACAGCTCTTGAGCCGAGCCCGATTCTCAGTCAGAAGTAGTGAATTTGGTGCTTTAATAATTCTAGAATTTAATGGTAATTAACCCCCACCACGCGATTATCATAAACTCCACTCTTGCCAGAGCTTTGCAATTTCCCTATTTTGTTGGCTATGACCCAACAACGCCAGGAACGATTAAAGCCCCTGCTCGACGACCTGCCGCCCGGCTTTGTCGCCGACGCGGCCTGGCTGACCGGGCGCGGCATCGACCGCAAATCGATTCTGCAATATGAGCAGCGCGGCTGGCTCGAAAAGCTTGCCCGCGGCGTTTACCGTCGGCCTGATACGCACCGCGATGTCAACGCCGCCGGCGACTGGCGTCGCCTCGTCCTCTCCCTGCAGCGGATCATGGAATACGAGGTCCATGTGGGCGGACGGACCGCCCTGTCGCTACACGGCTTTGACCACTATCTGAGCCTCGGCGCCGAAACGCCGCGGGTCTATCTCTATGGCGATGTTCCGTCATGGCTTGCGCGGCTGCCGAACGCGGACCGGTTCGAAACAAGAACCCTGAGCCTCTTCGGCGGATCCAAAACCGGCGTCGACGGCATAGGCGACGAAGAGCAATCATCCCCGCCGCAACGACAACTGAACGACCTCGTCGTCTCAACGCCTGAACGGGCGATCCTCGAAATGCTGAACGAACTGCCGGCGAATGAAAGCTTTCACAATGTCGATGCGATATTCGAAAGCCTCGCCAATCTGCGCCCGCGCCTTCTCGAAGCCCTGCTCAAAGAGTGCCGCAGCGTGAAAGCAAAACGCCTGTTCTTCGTCTTCGCCGACAGCCAAGACCACGCCTGGCGACAATATCTAAACCCGGACGACTTCGATCTCGGCTCCGGCCCCCGTGCGCTCGTTGACGGCGGGCGGCTGCATCCGCGCTACGACATCACCGTGCCGCCAGAGCTGATAGACGGTAAGGAAAGGGACGAGTCTGACGATGGCCCGTGAAAGCTATCTCGCGCAGGTGCGGCTCTTGATGCGCCTCCTGCCCATCGTCTCGACTGAATCCGCCTTCGCCCTCAAGGGCGGCACGGCGATCAATCTATTCTATCGCGAAATGCCGCGCCTCTCCGTCGATATCGATCTCGCCTATCTGCCCATTGAAGAACGAGCGACATCGTTACACGCCATCGACGCTGCGTTCGACCGAATCATGGCGCAAATCAACAAACTGCCAGGCGTCACCGCAACACGAATCGCCGGGGGCGGCGGCGGCGATACGCGCATCCTGGCGAATGCGGACGGCGTGACCGTTAAAATCGAAACCTCGCCGGTGATGCGCGGCGCCATCGGCAAACCGCGACTGATGCGCACCACCGACGCTGTCGAGGACGCCTTCGGATTCGTTGCAACAAATGTTCTGGCGTTCGATGATCTTTACGCGGGAAAACTGCACGCGGCGCTCGATCGCCAGCACCCGCGGGATTTGTTTGACGTCAAGCTTCTTTATAAAAACGGAGGCCTCACGGACGATCTCTTCCGCGTTTTTCTCGTCTACGCCGCCTGCTCCAGCCGCCCCATGCATGAACTGCTCGCGCCGAATGAAAAGGACATTGCTGAGGGCTTCGCGCACGAGTTCGCCGGCATGACGGCTGAACCGGTGAATATCAACGCTCTTCTCTCCGTGCGAAAACGAATGATCGACGACATCCAGGCGCGGCTCAATGGAAACGCCGCTGAATTCCTGCGCACGCTGCAAGCGGCCGAGCCTGACTTCACGCTAATCGGCCTGCCGCAGGCCGCGGACCTGCCGGCGATTAAATGGAAACTTTTGAACCTCAAAAAATTGATGATAGACAATCCGGATAAGTATCGAGCGCAAAGCGAGGCGCTGAACGCTATCATCCGGAATTGAGAGCGGCGGCGCCTTCTTGTGCGAACAACCTCTACCTCACCGGACAAATCATGCCGGTCAGAACATCTGTAGCGTCTCTATTGGCAATATTGTTGCACATTATTGCCAGTTCACCGACTGCTCCGCGGACCAGAGATCGCCATTCAGATATGTCGTCTTTTTTGGTTCGTTGTACGCCAATAATCGTAATGCATTAGCGACGACAATGAGCGTCGACCCCTCATGCACCAGAACAGCTGGCCCGATGCCAAGTCCGAAAAGCGTCGCAGGAATAAGAACCGCAACAATGCCCAGACTGACCCAAAGGTTTTGACGGATCGTTCGGCTGGTCGCGCGGCTCAGTCCGACGGCGAATGGCAGCGTTTCAAGATCATCCGCCATAAGAGCGACATCGGCCGTTTCGAGCGCCACATCCGAGCCGGCTGCGCCCATAGCGACGCCAACGGTTGCGTTCGCCATGGCTGGCGCATCATTTACGCCGTCGCCAACCATGGCGACGCCGCCTGATTCTTTTAGATCCTTGATTTTCTCGACCTTATCGTCGGGCATAAGATCGCCGAAGGCGTGATCGAGACCAACTTCGCGCGCAATCGCGTCCGCGACTTGTTGATTATCGCCCGAAATCATCATCATTGTCGAAACGCCGATATCGCGCAAGCGTTGGATCACACGCCTGGCGGCGGAGCGCGGCGTGTCCATCAAGCCCAGAGCGCCAAGATACGCATCGCCCCGCCGGACAATCATCGTTGTCCGCCCCCGCGCCGACATGCTCTTGACGGTCACGCGAAGATCGTCTGGCAGCGGCGTTCCATTTGTCTCAGTAAAGAGAGCCGTTTTTCCGATGTGAACGAGTTCGTCATTCAATCGCGCGGAAACGCCTTTGCCGGTGATGCTTTTGAATTCCGTCGCGTTGTATTCAATGGCTCCCATTCGTTCTTTGACATCGCGGACGATCGCGTCGGCGAGTGGGTGGTCGCTTAACGCTTCAACAGCCGCGGCGACGCGAAGAAGCTCCGGTTCCGTTATGCCGGCGACTGGCGTGATTTCAACGAGCTTCGGCTCTCCGGATGTGAGCGTACCCGTCTTGTCGAATGCAATTGAATCGAGCCTGCCCAGCGATTCAAGCGGCGCGCCGCCCTTGATCAGCACGCCGCCGCGTGCGGCGCGGGCGATGCCGCTGAGGATTGCGCTGGGCGTTGCGATGGCGAGCGCGCAAGGACTAGCTGCGACCAGCACCGCCATCGACCGGTAAAAACTTTGCGCGGGGTTTTCGTCGAGAAAGAGCCATGACAAAGCCGTGATGAAGGCCAGCATGACGACGCATGGAACAAACACCTTCTCAAACTTCTTGGTGAAATTTTGCGTCGGCGACTGCCTGGTTTCAGCGGCGCTGACCATATCGATAACGCGGGCCAGCGTCGTTTCAGAGGCTCGCCGGGTCACCTGAATTTCGAGGCTTCCGGCGCCGTTAATCGAACCGGCGAAGACCTTGTGCGCCGGTTTGATTTTGTCGGAATTGTCAGCCGCTTCACTGCTATCTTTCACAGGCGACTTATCGGCCGGCGCGCTTTCGCCCGTAATTGGCGCCTGATTGACGCTGCTTTCACCCTTGATGACGAACCCGTCGGCGGGAATACGGTCGTTCGAGCGAACGATTACAATGTCGCCCGGCTTCAATTCGTCGACGGGTACTTTCGTTTCCCTCCCGTCCCGGCGAACGAGCGCCTCCTCAGGCGCAAGATCGGCGAGCGCTGATATGGCGTTACGGGCTCTCGCCATCGCGTAATTTTCAAGGGCGTGGCCGATGCTGAACAGAAACAGGAGGAACGCGCCCTCCGCCCATTCGCCGAGGACAGCCGCGCCGCCTGCGGCGACGAGCATAAGAAAGTCGATCTCAAATTTGCCGTGTGAAACTTTTCCGATTGCTTCTTTCAGCGTGAAATACCCGCCGAAAAAATATGCAGCCAATAACAAGCCAAACGCAACGCCGTCAGGCATCGCCGATATTTTCGGCCCGAGCCAACCAGCAAGAAGTGCGGCGCCGCACATTAACGAGAAGACGAGTTCAGCCCTGCCGTCCAACAAGCTGTTTAGCCAATCGTCGTGCTGATGATTGTCTTGCGTGGCTTTGTCGGTCGGCCGGCTTGTTTTATTCACGGCAAAAAATCCTCTGATGGGCAATTAAGTTAGGACAATGCGAGTAAAGCGACCGGCAGGTGTGGAAGCGATACCTTTATTGAAAAGAAAAGGCGGAGCCGCCGGGTTAGGGGGACGAACCCGGCGGCTCCTCTGGTTACGCCGGACGACTACGCGCGCAGGAAGTTGGCGCTATCGCCCGCTCGCAATTCGTAATGACACATGAACTGCGAGACCAGAAACTAAAGACTCAAATCGGAATCGCGGCCGTGATCTTGCTCACATAAATGAAGCCCGATTCCTCCATATCGGTTTTCCCGTTCGCGCGTATCAGATCAGCGGCTTCGGAGAGCCGGTCGTCTTCGCAGACAAGCTCCAGCTTCACCTCGGTGATCACGCGATCGCCAAGCTCGGTTGAATATTGCTGTTCTTTTTCGTCGAGCGCTTTGACCATGCCTTTGACATCGACGGCGGTCATGTTCGTGAAACCGCCCTTGCGCAAGGCGCGAACGACGCTCGCCGCCCGGCTGCGATGAATGAACGCCTTGATTTCAATCATGATGCGCTTCCTTTCATTCGGCTGCTTTTGCATGCGCGTCGGCGAGGTCGAGATCGCCCCGAGACGGCGCCGGCTCAGACTTCCGGCCGCGCATTTCCATCCACTCATAAATGACCGGCAGGAGAATCAGCGTCAGCGCTGTCGACGTCAGCAAACCGCCGACGACGACAGAGGCCAGAGGCCTTTGCGTCTCGGCCCCGACGCCGGTTGACAAGAGCATCGGTATAAGGCCGAGAATGGCGACGCTCGCCGTCATCAGCACCGGCCGCAAGCGCAGTTCGGTGCCGCGCCGAACGGCGTCGCGAATACTGAAGCCGGCGTCGCGCTGTTCATTAATGAAACTGACGAGCACGATGCCGTTCAACATGGCGACGCCGAAGACGGCGATGAAGCCAATCGCCGACGGCACGGACAGATATTGCCCGGTGACGAAGAGCGCGAAGAGCCCGCCGCTGGCTGCAAAGGGGACGTTTGCGATAATCAACGCGGCGTATTTCACAGAATTGAACGCCGTGTAGAGCAACACGAAGATGAAAAAGATCGTCGCCGGAACAATCAAAGACAGTTTCGCAAGCGCGCGTTGCTGGTTTTCAAAAGCGCCGCCCCATTCGATCCAGTAGCCCGGCGGCAAATCCACATTCGCCGCAATGACCTCATTGGCGTCCTTGACGAAGCCGTCGACATCGCGCCCGCGCACATCCATTTGGATGACGGCGTAGCGCTGCAACTGTTCGCGGCGGACGAAGGAATAGCCTTCCGCCGACGTGACCGTTGCAACCCGTCCGAGCGGAATGATTGCGCCGTCCGCCGTCTGCAGTGGAATATTGCGGATCGATTCCATGGACGCTTTCGATGCATCTTGAAGACGCGCCGTAATGTCGAATCGCCGGACGCCGTCAATGAGCGTGCCTACCGGTTCAGCGCCGATGCCGGTACGCACGACATTGAGAACGTCGTCAGCGTTCATGCCGTAGCGCGCGAGTTCAGCGCGATCGACCTGAATGCGAATTTGCGGCTTGCCGATATTGGCTTCGAGAGAAAGATCAGCCGCGCCCGGCACGCCGGATATCGCCTCCTTGATCTCCTGGCTAAGCCGGTCGAGTTCGGCAAGATCCTGACCGTAGATTTTGGCGGCCAGCGTCGCGCGCACGCCGGAGATCAACTCCTCGACGCGCATCTGAATCGGCTGGGTGAAGGCGACGACCGATGTCGGCACGGTTTCTTCGAGCTTTTCGCGCATGTCATCGGCGAGCGAAGCAACCGACCGCTTGCGCGGCCATTCGCTTTGCGGTTTCAAAGCCGTGTAGATTTCCATGTAGTTGACGTCGGCGGTTTCGCCTTTTTCGGCCCTGCCGATCATGGCGATGGTGGTTTCTACCTCGGGAAACTCGCCAAGTGCGTGTTCGATCTCCTTCGAAATCTCGATCGACTGATCGAGCGACGTCGAAGGGATCGACGTCACCCGCCACATGATCGAGCCTTCCTGCAATTGCGGCATGAATTCCTTGCCCAGGAAGGGAAAGAGCGCGAGGCTGGCGACAAGGAGGCCGCCGGCGGCGAGACCCACTTTCCGCTTGTTGTCGAGTGACCAGGCGATCAGGGGCAGATAGCCGCGCTTGACGATGCGCATCAGCATCGTGTCGCGCTCTTCCTTGGGCTTCAGGATCATCGCCGCCAGCACCGGAATGATGGTCAGTGTCAGGATTAATGATCCGGCCATGGCGAAGCTGATATTAAACGCCATGGGTTTGAAGAGTTTGCCTTCGAGCCCTTCAAGGCTGAACAAAGGCAAAAAGACGACGATGATGATCATGATCGCGAACGCGATCGGATTGGCAACTTCCCGCGCGGCCTGCAGAACAGCGGCGGTGCGGTTGACCTCGCCGCCTTCTTCTTTTCGTTCCGCCATGATCCGAAACGAGTTTTCGACCATGACAACGGCGCCGTCTACCATCATGCCGATGCCGATGGCGAGACCGGCCAGCGACATGAGATTGGCCGAGAGTCCCGCCTGGCCCATGAAAATAAAGGCGATCAGCATGGCGAGCGGCAGCGCCGTGATCACGACCAGCGCGGAGCGGATTTCGCCGAGAAACAGAAACAGCACGATGGCGACGAGAATCGACCCTTCAATGAGGGCTTTCTCCGCTGTGCCGACTGCCTTCTCCACAAGCTCGGTGCGGTCGTAAATCGGTTTGATGACGACGCCGTCGGGCAGCGCGCCCTCGACCGTCTCGACCTTTTCCTTCACCGCATCGACGACGTTCTTGGCGTTCTCGCCGATGCGCGCGAGCGCCATGCCGAGCACGACCTCCTCGCCGTCGCGGGTGACGGCGCCGAAGCGCAGCGCCGGGGCCTGCTCGACTCTGGCGACGTCGCGCACATAGACAGGGGCGCCGTCCTTCACCTTGACGACGATATTGCCGATATCGGTTTCGTCCCGGACAAGACCCAAGCCGCGAACGAGATATTGCTCCGGCCCTTGATCGATATACTGCCCGCCGACCTGCCGGTTATTCGCCTCAAGCGCCTCGACAACATCAGAAAACCCGAGCTCGTATTTGATAAGTTGCAAAGGGTCGATCTGGACCTGGAACTGACGCTCTTGCCCGCCCCAGGACATTACGTCGTCGACGCCGGCGGCCGTGCGCAGGATGAGGCGCACGTTCCAGTCCTGCAGCGTCCTCAAATCCATATCGCTGATGTCGCCCTTAAGGGACTCGTCAGCGCGTTCGAGCGTGTACCAGAAGACCTGTCCGAGGCCGGAAGCGTTCGGACCCATTTCCGGCGAGCCGTAGCCTTCCGGTATCCGGTCGCGAACTTCCGCAAGCCGTTCCATGACAAGGCGGCGCGCGAAATAGATATCGACGCTGTCCTTGAAATAGACAGCGACATAGGAAAGGCCGAAAAGACTGACAGACCGGATTTCCGATACGTCGGGAAGTCCGGCCATCGCAGACTCCACGGGAAATGTC
>CAYFHK010000094.1:0-10526 GCA_964342585.1 uncultured Caulobacterales bacterium
GGCGCGGCGCTCGTGCTGCCTGGCGGGGCGACCCTCACGGCCGAGGGCCGATGCGAAGGGACGTTGCTTTTCCCGCCGCGCGGCGATGGCGGGTTTGGCTATGACCCGATCTTTATTCCCGAGGGGGAGACGCGCACGCTCGGTGAGATGTCGCCATCTGAGAAAGCGAAATTCTCGCACCGGGCGCGCGCGCTCGCCGCGCTGCGGGCGACGCTCGATGAGGGCAAATGACGCCGCGCACTGGGCTTTATATCCACTGGCCGTTTTGCGCGCGGATCTGCCCTTATTGCGATTTCACCGTGGCCAAAGCGCGGGATGTCGATGTGGCGGCGTGGATCGCTGCGTATCTGGAGGATCTTGATCGCGTTGCCGACTGGATCGGCCCGCGCGAGATGGTGAGCGTCTATTTTGGCGGCGGCACACCCGCCTTAATGCCCCCCGATGCGGTGGCGGCACTGCTCGAGGGGGTTGCGCGCCGGTTTCGTCTCGATCCGGAGGCGGAGATCACCCTCGAGGCCAATCCCAATGATGCCACGGCTGAACGGTGCAAGGGGTTCGCGGCGGCTGGCGTGAACCGGTTGTCTTTGGGTGTTCAATCCTTCGATGACGGACAATTGGCGTTTTTAGGTCGGGACCATTCGGCCGGGGCTGCGAAGGCCGCAGTGGATGCGGCGCTTGGTGCTTTCCCGCGGATGACCTTTGATTTGATTTATGCCCTGCCAGGGGAGACGGCAGCGGCATGGGCTGCGCGGCTCCGTGAGGCGATTGCGCTTGGCGCGGGGCACTTATCTCTATACCAACTGACGATCGAGGCGGGAACGGCCTTCGCGGCCGCTGTGGCACGCGGAGATTGGACGTCTGCGGATGAAGATCTTGCAGCGGCGCTTTATGAGGTGACGCAAGAGGTGACGGCGGCGGCGGGCCTGCCCGCCTATGAGGTGTCGAACCATGCGGCCCCGGGCCAGGAGGCGGTCCATAACGCGCTTTATTGGCAGGGGGCGGATTGGATCGGCATTGGCCCGGGCGCCCATGGGCGATTGACTGTCGAAGGACAGCGTTATGCGGTGGCTGGGCCGTCTCAGCCCGCGGCGTATTTGAAGACGTCTGCCAGTGCGCGGTATGATATCGAAGCTATAGCGATCGAGGGGGCGGCGATCGAACGCATTGCAGGGGGATTGAGGCCGCTTGCCGGCATGCCGCTTGATGATCTGCCGGCGGCGGTCAGCGCGAGAATCGCGCCTGCGCATGCGCGTCTTGTCCAAGAAGGTTGGCTTGAGTCCACGCCAGGGCGGCTCGTTGTGGCGCCAAGAGGGCGTCTACTGATCGATCGTCTGGTGGGCGAATTGATCGCGGATCTATGAAGCTGTTGCCCCATTGGTGGTGGCGGCGGGCGGCTGCGCCGTCCATCGTTCAAGGAGCGAGATCAGGTCGGTGGGATCGAAGGGCTTGGAGAGGAAGTCTACCATGCCCGCGGCAAGGCACTCTTCACGATCCGCACTCATCGCATTTGCCGTGAGGGCGATGATCGGCACCGCGTCATGGCCTTGCGCGCGCAATTGACGGGTCGCCTCGATGCCATCCATTTCGGGCATGCGCATATCCATCAACACGATGTCATAGGGGGCAAGCGCGAAAGTCTCGACGGCCTCGCGACCGTTGCCCGCCACGTCCACGTGGTGACCGGCGCGCTTGAGGATTGCGGTGGCAAGCACTGCATTGATCTGGTTGTCTTCAGCCAGCAGTACACGAAGCTTACGTTGGGCTGACGGCGTCTTCTGCAACTCACGCGAATCGAGCCGGTCCCGACGATCTTCAATTGGCACATCAGTGAGCCGCTCAACGAGGCTCAATTGCCGGATCGGTTTGATCAAATAGCCGTCAAACCCGGCACGGCGGAAAGCCTCTAGCCGGCCGCGCGCCATGGGCGACAACAACACGATGGCTTTGCCCGCATGGCGCACCAAGGTGGCGCCATCGGTGGCCGCGATCGGCAGATCGCAAAGAAGAATCGATCCTGGGTGGCGCCGTAGAAGCTCGTCTGTGCACGCATGGTCTTCAGATTCGGAAATGCGCGTCACGCCCGCGGCTTCGAGTTGGAGACGGAGCATGCGCCGCAAAAAGGGGTTTGCGGCGGCGATCACGACCTGCGGGTTCGTGGTGACCTTCGGCACCTCGCCGTGCTGTTGCTGCTCATTGAGGGCTAGCGGGACCGCAAAGGAGAAGCAGCTGCCATCGCCAACTTCGCTCTCGCCAACGATCTGGCCACCCATGGCCATGACGATCTGTTGCGCAATGGTGAGGCCAAGGCCGGTGCCTTCGTGATTGCGCGCCCGGGTGTCGTCGGCCTGCGCAAACTCTTCGAAAATACGTTGCAGGTTCGCCTCGGAAATGCCGATGCCGGTATCGCGCACATCGAAGCGGATCATCGGGCGTTCATCCGTGCCGCCTTCGACCCGGCGCACCTCGATGCTGACGCCACCATCTTCGGTGAACTTCACCCCATTGCCCGCAAGGTTGAGGAGCACCTGACGCAACCGTGCCTCGTCCCCACGCAACCGCCGCGGCACGTTTGGCGCAATGTAGCTGGCAATTTCGAGATTCTTGCCGGCAGCGCGCGGTGACAAAAGCTCCGTGATCGACTGAACTAGCGCCTCGGGGTCGAAGGGGTGATCTTCGAGCTCAAGCTTGCCCGCTTCGATTTTGGAATAATCGAGAATGTCGTTGATCAGCCCCAAGAGGGCCATGCCGGATTCGCGCACAGCCTCGCCATAGGTGCGCTGATTGCTGTCGAGATCGCTCTCCAACATCAGACCCGTCATCCCGAGAATGCCGTTCAACGGGGTGCGCATCTCGTGGCTCATGGTCGCGAGAAAGCGCATTTTCGCTTGGCTGGCATCCGCGGCGCGGCGCGCCATCTGGCGCAGCACGGCCCAATGTTTGCGTTCGCGTGAGCGATCCTGGCCCAGATAGAGCTGGCCTTCGTCGATGATCGACGGCGACCATTCGATGATTAGGTTTTCGCCTTCACGATCCATCACGGTGACGAAGCGATCGCTTTCGCCCCACGGGGCCTTTGCCCGCCGAACGCCGGTTGGAAAGGTGTCTGCCGAGAAGCAATCGCCTTCGTTTAGCCTGCCAAAGGCGCTGGCCGCTTCATTCAAAAAAACAATGCGATCCTCATCATCCGTTACCACTGCGGGAAGGGAGATTCGTTCGAGAACCGCAAAAGCTGGCGGCATGTGGTGCCCCCTGTTGGTACCAATCACACCGCCAATTGAGCCCAAAGCGTTGAAAAAAGCGTAATGCATTCGCGGCTCATATCGCCGTTGCCCCGCCAAGCACTGGCGCGGCCGGATCAAGGGTGGCGCGTTGCCGAAAACTCAGCGCTTCGGCGATGTGGCGGCGGAGAATGCCGTCGCGCCCCTCGAGGTCGGCGAGCGTGCGGGCGACCCGGAGAACGCGCGTATATGCGCGCGCAGAAAGCTGAAGCTGGGTGGCGGCGCGCGCTAGCAGCATTTGGCCCGCCTCATCGGGCGTCGCGTGGCGTGTTAGATCGCTGTCCGGCAGGCTGGCGTTAAGCCGGCTGGTGGTGCCCAACCGCTCGGCCTGGGCGACACGTGCCGCGGCGACGCGCGCCCGCACCGGCGCTGAGGCTTCCCCTGATTGCGGCATCGCCAAATCGAGCGCGGTGACCGGCGGCATATCGATTGATAAATCCATGCGGTCGAGAAACGGGCCGGAGATGCGCGCTTGATAGGTCGCCTCACAATTTGGCCCCCGGCCACAGGCCCGGCCGCTGGCTTTGCCATAACCGCAGCGACAAGGGTTCATGGCCGCAATGAGTTGGAACCGTGCCGGATACCGAACATGGGCATTGGCCCGCGCAATGATGACATCGCCGGTCTCCAGTGGCTGGCGCAGGCTGTCGAGTACCGCCGCCTGAAACTCAGGCAGCTCGTCGAGAAACAACACGCCATGATGCGCAAGTGACGCCTCGCCCGGTTTGGCGCGCATGCCGCCCCCGACCATCGCCGCCATGGAGGCGGAATGATGTGGCGCCCGAAAGGGTCGCGCGCGGGTGAGAGTGCCGTTCTCTAAAAGCCCCGCCACCGATTGGACCATGGAGACTTCGAGCATCTCTTGCGGTGACAAGGGCGGCAAAAGCCCAGGCAGTCGCGCGGCCAACATGGATTTGCCCGACCCAGGCGGGCCCACCATGAGGAGATTATGCCCGCCGGCGGCGGCGACTTCTAAGGCCCGCTTTGCTGTTTCTTGCCCTTTGACATCGATGAGGTCGGGCATGTCCGGCGCGGCGCGCATCTCGCCCGGATCGGGGCGCTTGAGAATCTGGGTGCCTTTGCAATGATTGGCAAACTGAATAAGTGAGCCTGGCGCGATGAGCGACACGTCCTCACCCGCCCACGCGGCCTCCATGCCGCTCGCCTTTGGACAGATCAGCCCAAGCCCCATGGCATGCGCGCAGATGGCGGCGGGAAGCGCGCCGAGACTGCGGGCCAAAGACCCATCCAGCCCCAGCTCCCCCATGGCGGCCATGCCATCGCATGCGTCCTTGGGCAGGGCGCCGATTTCGATCATCAATGCCAAGGCGATGGGCAAGTCGAAATGGCTGCCTTCTTTTGGCAGATCCGCCGGGGCTAGGTTCACCGTGATCCGCTTGGGCGGCAGGCCGAGGCCGATGGCGGAGAAGGCCGACCAAATCCGCTCTCGTGCCTCAGAGACGGCCTTATCGGGAAGCCCGACGATCGTGAACCGCGATGCGCCGCCGGAGACCTGAACCTGCACCGTTACCGGGCGCGCCTCGATCCCCTCCAGCGCGAAGGTCGTTACCTCTGCCACCATGTCGGTCGTGCCTCTCTCTCATCCCGAGACGGACGATGCCAATCTCGTGAGAACAAGGCAAGAACAAATGGCAGTGAAAAGATGCTTTTTAGCGGCGAGGTGCTTGCCGCCGGGGATCGCCGACGAAAATCACATGGCTGACGACGCGCTTCACGCCCGGGACCGTTTGGGCGTGGCTGGTGACGCGTTCGAGCTCTTGCGCGCCTTGCGCAACGCCCAGCAGATAGACCACGCCTTTGCTCACAGCGATCTGATAATTGCTGCGAAAAATGCCGTTATCGGTGAGGAGCGCGGCGCCCAAGCGCTCGTCGATGAGCGCATCTGAGGTGCCCTGACCGATGCCCGTGCGCGGGCCGACGATCACTTCGTTGAGGACTTCGGTCACGGTCGGCACGAGCTGCGCTTTGGCGGCGAGGGCGCGGCGCGCGGCATCCGAACGAACACTGCCGGTGAGCATCAGCCGCCCTTCGAACACGGTGATGTCGATATCCGAATAGTCGTAATTCGTGTCTGCCAGCAGATACCGCTTGAGCGTCAGGTCCGCAGCCGAATCGTTGAGGCCCGCGCCAAAAGTGCGATTGGTGGTACACCCCCCAAGCGGCACGGCGAAAAGCGTGGCGACAAAAAGAGCCGCGATGACACGTTGCATAGGTCCTGTCCGTTTCGGCGTCGCTGGAGAAATAATCCGCATTTTAACCATGAGTAGACCGCTCGTTTGGTTAACCATGCGTTAAGTCTTGTGCGACGCCGCCTCACCAAGGGCGCCACGCATCTTTGTAGTGGTGCAGCCGGGTGGGTGTCACGGCGATGATATCGAAGCGGACGCCGAGACGATCACTGTCCTTATACCGGGCGAGCCAGTGCGTGGAGGCTTGGTGGATGCGCTTCCGGGCCGTGGGTGTCACCGCGTCGATCGCACTTTCAAGGGTCCGCCGCGCCTTGACCTCAACGAACGCAATGACTTGTCCCCGTCGTGCGATCAGGTCGATCTCGCCGCCAGGGGCCCGATAGCGACGGGCCAGTAACCGATAGCCCTTTGCCACCAGAAGGAAGGCCGCGGCGCCCTCCGCCACACGACCGAAGCGTTCGGCCTGCTGACGCGACCTCGCGTTCATGGTGCCTGGCGACCGAGATAGGCTTGATAGAGATCGCGTTTGCGGCGGCCCGTTAGGCTCGCAACATGCGCAGACGCCTCTTTGAGCCGCATGGTTTTCAGCGCCCTCTGCATCAACGTGTCGACATCTTCGTCGCTCGCCGCAGGCGCGATTCGCGGCGCGATGATCAGCACGATCTCGCCTTTTGTGGGGGCCTCGGCATATTGGTTGGCGAGGGCGCTGGCAGTGCCGCTGACAATCTCTTCATGCCGTTTGGTCAGTTCACGCCCGATGACGACGTCAGGATCACCGAACTCGGCGGCGATATCTGAGAGGGCGTTGGCCAGACGCGGCGCCGTCTCATAAAAAACCAGCGTTTCGCCATATCGGTCGGCGACTTCGGCGAGGACTTTCCGGCGGGCGGTCTGTTTCGGCGGCAAAAACCCCAGAAAACTGAAGCGGTCCGTCGGAACGCCAGCGATGCTCAGCGCGGTAATTACCGCCGAGGGGCCGGGGATCGCAAAGATGGGGGTCTCCTGCGCGCGGGCTTCCGCCACCAGCTTATAGCCCGGATCGGCGATCAGCGGCGTGCCTGCATCCGAGACTAGAACGATTGCGGCACCGTCTCGCAGTTTTGCAAGAACATCGGGACGCGTCTGCGCCGCGTTGTGATCATGATAGGGCCGCATCGATGTTTCGATACCAAAATGAGAAAGCAGGTGCCCGGTGACGCGGGTGTCTTCGCACAAGATGAGGTCCGCCATACGCAAGGCATCGAGAAGGCGCGGGGTGACATCCCCCAGATTGCCGATGGGGGTCGCGGCAATGTGCAGACCAGGGGCGAGGGGTGCGGTCTTTGTCATGGAGCGCTTGCTGTGCGGGAAGGCGAAGCGCGGCGTCAAGCAGACCGGGCGACAGAGATTGCACGCTCTGTCATGAAGCTGTCGTTGAAGCCTTGCGCGGTGCTGGGTAAGGTAATCCAGGCTTGTGCCTCGCGCGCCCGCTCCCGCAACGACAGGATATCTCCCGTGCAAAGCTTTCCCTCCGTCGCCCGGCTGTCGCGCCGACTTCTCCCGATCCTCGGTCTGTTCGCCCTGGCGGCCTGCGCCACGACCGCGCCAAAGCCGCGAGATCCTGGCGTCGAAGCGCAGCGTCCCTTGCCAGAGGTGCGCGAGGAAGAGTTTGTCACCGTGCCCCAACAAGGGCGCTCAGACGTGGTTCGCGTCGCGATCTTGCTGCCGTTTACATCGCAGTCGGAGAATATCAGCGCTGTTTCCACCGCAATGCTGAAGGCCGCGCAAATGGTCGCCTTTGAAAGCGAGAACGCGCAGTATTTGCTGATCCCAAAGGATACCGGCGGTACGCCTGAGGGCGCGCGCTTGATGGCCGAAGAGGCTGTGCGCGAAGGCGCTGAGATCATCTTGGGGCCACTTTTTGCAGAATCGGTTTCCGCCGTGGCTGAGCTGACCCGCCCGATGGATATTCCCGTCATCGCCTTCTCTTCGGACAGCAATGTGGCGGGCGATGGCGTCTACCTCCTCAGCTTTCCGCCCGAAGCGGAGATCTCTCGCGTCACGGAGTTTGCCTTGTCAAAGGGCTATGCCCGGTTTGGCCTGATGGCGCCGTTTTCTGAATTCGGTGACCGTGTCGCCAATGCCTTCTCGAACGAGGTCTATGACCGCGGCGGCAATATTGTGCACACGGAGCGCTATGAGCAATCGGCCGAAGCGATGGTCGAGCCTGCGCGGCGGATGGCGAAATTCGCCGAAACCGAATTCGAGCCCAGCTATGTGGAGCCGCGTGTCGCTTCCACGGTGGATGCGAATTTGGCGGCGGGCGCTGCCAGCATGGTCAATGGGGATAACCCCTATATTGCGCGCCAAGGCGGCGGCGCTGAGGGGGGGACCTGGTCGGTCAATGGCGGCTACCAAGCGATTTTGCTCCCAGAACAAGGCCGCCTGTTGCGCGCACTTGCCCCGCTCTTTCCGTATTACGACGTGAATGTGCGCGAGGTGAAGCTGCTGGGTCTCTCCGCATGGAACAACCCGCTGTTGGAGCGCGAGCCAGCGCTCAATGGCGGCTGGTTTGCGGCACCCGACCCGGCGCTGGCTGAAGGGTTTAAGGATCGCTACCAGAAAGCCTATGGCGAGCGGCCGCCGCGCTTGGCGTCGCTGGCCTATGATGCGGCGTTGCTCACGGCGCGCTTGTCGCAGTTGCCGCCGCAAACGCGTTTTTCTGTCGAAACGATCGCAAATCCGAACGGGTATTTGGGGGCCGATGGCCTATTCCGGTTGCGCGCCGATGGCATGGTCGAGCGGGGGCTCGCGATCCTTGAGATCCGGCCGTCGGGCATCACGGTGATCGATCCAGCCCCGCGCAGCTTTATGCAAATGCAACGCGGCGTGGGCTTTTGATCCGACCAAATTGATGCGCCCTTCAGCTTTCTCTTTGAGGAATTGTTAACGCGCTTTGACCTAACTTTTCATCAGCGGGACGTGCAGGAGCCCGCTGCTTGAGAGGCGCGGATGCTTTGGCAAATCGTCTACGTCAGCGGTGCAGCTCCGGGGCTTTGGCGCGGAGATATCGACGCCATCCTTGAAAGCGCACGACGGAATAATAAAGGGCGCGGTATCACCGGTTTGATGCTCAGCCTTGATGATGCCTTCTTCCAACTACTCGAAGGTGAGGAGGAGGCGGTGAAGCGCCTCTACGAAGTGATCGCGCGCGATCCGCGCCACACAGCCTGCACAAAGCTCTTGTCGCGGCGCGTGGAGCGTCGGCTCTTCCCTTCCTGGTCCATGGGCTATGATCGGCTTGACCCTGAAGAGACCGATGAGACGGTTTTCTCTGTCACGCGTCAGTTCGTTGAAGACAAGCTCAATGCCTTCGACGACACCGCAATCGATGTGTTGATGAACACCTTTCTCAAGGTTGCCGGCGCGGACCGTTACGTCGCGTAAGAACCGCCAGCGACGCTGGCCATCTGGGTCCAATCAGCCTAATTCTCGCCTACCGACAGTGTGAAGGTGAGGTATGTGATGCTGCGATCGATATTGGCACTGATGATGACGGGCGCGATGGTCTCGGGCTGTATCACTCCACCCCCCTCCGCCGAAGCACCGCCGCCACGGCAAGGCCAAGCCGCCGCGAATGACGATGCGTTCCAAAGCAGCGAAGTCGTCGAAGAAATCGAAGAATGGCTCGGCGTTTCGGCGCAGACAGCCGGGCAGTTGGTCGAGCGCACCTTCTCCGACCTGGGTGAGCCCAATGCCTATATCTATGGCGAAGAGGCCTCCGGCGCGATCGGCGCGGGGCTGCGCTATGGCCGCGGCACGCTGGTGATGGCGGATGGACGTCGGCAAGATGTCTTCTGGCAGGGCCCATCAATTGGGTGGGATCTGGGCGGGAATGCCTCCAAGACTTTCACGTTGGTTTATGATCTTCCGACCCCGGATATGATCTATCGTCGTTTTCCTGGCGTCGAGGGCACGGCCTATCTGATCGGCGGTGTGGGAGCGAACTATCAGCGGGCGGAGAACATTACGCTGGTGCCCATGCGCGCCGGCGTCGGCGCTCGCCTCGGCGCGAATATCGGCTATCTCGCCTATAGCCGCGAACAGCGCATCGTGCCGTTCTAACGGCGTCGTGCCACGATGAAATAATTTGTCGACGCCTCATCGGGGATGCCGCCGGCGTCGATGATCTCGAACCCGGCGCGCTCCACATCCGCGCGCAGATCATCTCGTGTGAACACATTCACGTAAGGTGCCTTGCCGATCCATTTAAGGAGGGGGAGAATCAGGCGCAGCCCGATATTCATCTCCTTCACACAGCCGGATTTGGAGATGAATAGGCCACCGGGCTTTAGATGGCGGTGCACCGCATCGAGCGTGCCCTGCACATCGGGCACGAGGTGCAGGAAGTTAAAGGCCAGCACAGCATCATAACCGCCCTCGCGCGGCGGGGCGGTCTCAGGCGTTGCCACCTCAAAGCGCACATTGTTCGCGCCTTCCGCCGCCGCCTTTTCGCGGGCAATTCGGATCATCCCCTCCGCATAATCTGTGGCGGTGATGTGCGCGCAATCAGGCGCCAGGAGGAGGGCGGTGGTGCCGGTGCCGCAGCCGATCTCCAGTACGTGATCCGTGGCCGATAAATGCCCGCGGGTCCGGTCTAGCGTCTGCCGATAGGCGGCCTCGTCGGGCACCTTTTTCTTGGCATAGCCCGGCGCCTCCTTGCTCCAAAAATCAGGGTCGGTCATGGCAGTGGTGCTCTCTCAAAAGAGGGGTGAGACGTCTGGCGCCACCCAATCGCGGCGGGCTTCGGGTGTAAAGAGCGTCTCGCGCCGCCAGTGGCGGAAAAGCCAGTCTTTTTCGGCGTAGGAACTGTTCATTACTGCGTGGAAAAGGGTGAGTGGGGTGCAGATCCCTGCCTGCGCAGGGATGTGCGGATTGGGCAGTTCCGCGCGCACATGGTCGATCACCCGCAGGCTGGCGAGAGTTATGGTGTGGTGATACCCCTCCGTGTCCGTATTGGGCACGCCCGTCACGTCATTGTATCGGCGGATGAGGTCCG
>CAYFHK010000095.1:0-10446 GCA_964342585.1 uncultured Caulobacterales bacterium
CCGCTAACCTGCCAGGTCTAACGCTACCGTTGGACCACCTCATGGGGTCAGGCCACAGCCAGGTGGGCATGGGTCCGGTCGCAGATCAGGGTTTGTGCAATCCGGGGTTGTAGAGAAAAAGGGTTAGGTAACGGTTTCCATTCGGCGGTGCGGCAAACGCATTGATTGGCCGCTCGGTTTGGCTTCCGGCCCTCTCCCAGGACTGGTCAGGGTGCCTGGCTTCGCCTATGCAAAATGCAGAATTCGGGATGATGGGCGGCTGAGGGCAGCAGATATGGCGTTCGCACAAAGTGCGGTGGGAGTGACACGCCGGATAGGGCGGCAAGCACTCATTGGCGGCCTTGCGGTGGCGATGAGCGCCTGCACGACGTTGCGGACAGAACCTGCGCCCGCTGATCCGAGCTTCAATGATCCCATCGAGCCCTTTAATCGCGCGATGTACCATCTCAATGACGGGATCGATGAAGTCCTCATCGCACCGGCTGCAGTTCTTTACAGCACGATCGTTCCGCGGTTCGGTCGCAACCGTGTGAAGAATTTCGTCGATAATCTTCAGCACCCAATTTACCTGCTAAACGAGATCGCGCAGCTTGATGGTTCCGATGCCGAAACGACTTCGGCGCGGTTCATCGTGAACTCGACGGCGGGGTTGTTGGGGCTGTTTGATCCGGCCACCGGGATGGGTCTGGAGCGGCAGCAAGAAGATTTCGGCCAAACGCTCGCCGTATATGGGGTCCCGCCGGGCCCTTATCTCGTGCTGCCGCTACTGGGGCCATCAACAACGCGTGATGTCGTCGGCAATGGGGCGGACTTCTTGATCAATCCGCTGATGGCGCTCGATTTGGGTGCAGGGACCGGATTTGGTCAGGGGACACGCGCCGTTGGCCGGTTGGATCAGCGCGCCCGCGCAAATTCGACGCTCGAGCGGATCAGCGAGTCCGCCGATCCTTATGCGGCGCTCCGTGCGCTTTATGCGCAGAACCGCACCAACGAAATCCACGAAGACGCCGACCCCTACGCCGATCTTCCTGACTTCTAAGGGCTTGGCCCCGCTGGCCAAGGCGCCTTAAGGCCCGGCGGTGACAGCGGGTGGCGGTCTGCCGCCCGCCAGAAAAGGATGAAGGGCATGGCACGCACCAAATGGCTCGAACGGATCCTTGGGGGCTGGCTGATTTGGGCGCACCGTCTGCGGTTCGGCGTGGTGATCTTCTGGATTGCCTTGGCCGCGCTCGGCGCCTGGCTCGCCGTCACGCGTTTGGGGGTGAATACCGATACCTCTGAAATGATCTCGCCCGATGCCCCTTATCGGGTCGACGACGCGCGTTTTCAGGCCGCCTTTCCGAATTTGGATGATCAAATGCTCATCCTCGTTCGCGCGCCGAGCCCCGATGCGGTCGATGCAGCGGCCCGCGCGCTGAAGGAGCGCCTTGAGGGGACAGAGGCGATCTCAAGCGTCTTCGCCCCCAGCTATGACCCGTTTTTTGAGCAAAACGGCCTCCTCTTTCTGTCGGTCTCAGAGCTTGAGGACACCTTGGCGAAGCTGTCGCGTGCGGCGCCGCTGATCGAAGGTCTCAATGCCGATCCGAGCCTTGAGCGCTTCTTCGATGCGCTGGCGCAAGCGGCAGACGCGCCTGACGCGTCGCCCGCGGAACAAGCCACGATGGATGCTCTCTTCACCGCGACGGCGGAAACGATGACCGCGGCGATGGCGGGAGATGACCTGCCGCTTTCTTGGCAACTCCTCTTCCGCGACGACATCGAGGCGCCGTACCAGACCGCGCTGACCGTCACGCCCGTGCTCGATTATTCATTATTGAAACCGGCCAAGCCGGCCTTGGCGGCCATCCGTGCGGCGGTGGCGGATCTTGAGGTGATTGACGATGTGGGCGCCGAGATCTTCGTCACCGGCGATCCCGCATTGCGCGCCGATGAGCTCGAAAGCGTGACGGAAGGGATCGGTCTCGCTTTTGCCGCCTCGGCGGTATTTGTCGGCCTGCTGATGTATTTTGCGTTCCGCTCGGCGCGGCTGTCGTTTCTCGCTTTCTTTTCGATCGTTATTTCCATCTTGGTGACAGCAGGCTTTGCCGCGCTTGTTTTTGCTGAGCTGAACCTCGTTTCGATTGCTTTCACGGTCCTGCTGGTCGGGCTTGGCGTCGACTTCGCAATCCACCTCCTTCTGCACCTTCGGGCAGAGCAGGCGCGGGGGCTCAGCATGCGCCGCGCCCTGGCCGCAACGGCGCGCGATATTGGCGCACCGCTCATTCTCACCGCGCCCACGACCGCCATTGCGTTCTTCGCCTTCGCGCCCACGCGATTTGTGGGGATGACGCAGCTCGGCGTGGTAAGCGGTGTTGGTGTGCTGATCGCTTTTGTCGTCGCCACAAGCTTTTTGCCGGCGGTGAGCGCACATCTACCCGCGCCCAAGGCGGTTGGCGGCACGCCGGGTCATCTGCGGCGCCGGGTGCGACCGCCCTTGGTGCGGGTATTGGGTGTGTTGGTGGGCCTCTTGGGCATTGCCGCGATGTTTGCACTGCCCCAAGCCCGATTTGATGCCGACCCTATGGCGCTCCGCGATCCGGGCGCGCCGTCAGTTCGCGCCTTTAATCTGCTCTTCCAGCAAACTTCGACGACGCCTTATCGCCTCGATCTCCTGACGGAGACGCCGGAAGCCGCGCAAACCGTGGCCGAAAACCTCGAGGCCCTGGCGCCGGTTGAAGAAACGCGCACCCTTTTCAATTTCGTCCCCAAAGATCAGTTTGTGAAACGCGATCTCATCGACTTCGCCGGGGTTGGCATCGGTTTCGCGGTGGCGGAGGGCATCAGCGTTGATGAGATCGAGCCCGACGTCGTCGCCCGCCTTCAAACGGCGTTGTCGGAACGGGGGGGAAGTTCGGCAGAAACGCTGAGCGAGGCCATCGCCGCATGGCAGGCGTTGTCGAATGCAGAAGCCGTCGGCGATCGGGTGGAGACGAATATCCTGCGCTTCTGGCCCGATCAGCTCCGTCGGCTCCGCGCGCAAATGAGTCCCAGGGAAGTAACTCTCGACAGCCTCCCCCAAGCGTTGACCGATCGCTATGTCGGGACGAATGGGCAATATCGTGTGGAAATCATCCCAGCGGGGGATGTGCGTGATCCTGAGGCGCGCCAAGCCTTTGTCGATGCGGCCCGCTCGGTTGCGCCGACCGTGACGGGACCTGCGCGAAATGTCCTGGAGGCGGGCGCGATTATTCAAGGCGCGATGATCCAAGCTGGCTTGGTCGCCGTCGCGCTAGTCTCCTTGCTTCTCTTGGTCGTTCTCAGGGATCTTGCCCTGGTGATCGTGATGATGATCCCCCTGGCCATGGCCGGGGCGCTTACGACGGCGACCGGCGCATTTGTGGGATTGCCTTACAACTTCGCGAACGTGATTGTCCTCCCCCTCCTGATCGGCGTGGGCATCGACAGCGGCATCCACCTCGCTATGCGCGCGCGGAAGTCAGACGATCCGTCAGAATTGACCCAATCGGTCACGGCGCGCGCCGTGTTCTTTAGCGCGGTGACCACGATTGCGTCCTTTGGCAGCCTGGCCTTTTCCGCCCACCAGGGCACAGCGAGCATGGGCCTTCTCTTGATGATCGCCATTGGCTGGACGCTCGCCACGACGCTATTCGTGCTGCCGGTTCTGATGGAAATGTTACTTCACCGCCGGATCGGGGGCCGTTCCAATCGTTGATTTGAGCCCCTATATCGGTGTGCTAACCGGGGAGGGATCACGGAGATATGATGGTGAAGGCAAACCGAGCGGTTGTTGCAATCGTTGTTGGATGGATCGCGGCAGGCGCCGCGCTGCTCACGGGCGCGCAAGCGCAGGATGACCCTGTCGCGGCGGTTGCGCCGACAACAGAGACGGCAACGACGTTTGTCGATGCGTTGGTCGTGGATCTGTCCGCGGCCGCCAATGACGAATCCCTTGAAGAAGAAGACCGAAAATACGCCCTGCGGACGATCCTCCGCGATGAATTGGCGGTCGAGCCCATTGGGAAGTTCCTGTTCGCGGGTGCGCCAGCGGAATTGGCAACGGATGATCAGCGCGCAGCGTATGACGAGCTGTTCCCCAACTATATCGCGGCCTCTTTTGCCGAAGAGATTGGCGAGCTGGCCGAGCGCGAGATCCGCGTGAAAGGCGCGATCCTACGCGGCGAAGACGAGGCGATCGTGCAAAGCGAGCTCTTCGATAGCGAAGGCGCGAAACGCGCCCAGATCGATTGGCGCCTGCGTTGGATCGACGGCGAGCCGCGCTTGCTCGATGTCCTTGTTGAGCGCGTGTCGCCGCTGGTCACCAAACGCCAGGAATTCTCCGCCATTGCTGAACGCGATGGTGTCGATGCGCTTCTCCTCCACATGGAGGATGTTGTGGGCGATATGGAAGAGCAGCCAGAGGCGACATCCGCCGCGGAATAGCGGCGCTGTGGCGCTTGTTTCTGCTTGACCTGTTTTGACCGCTGGCTTATTCGCCGCGGCTTACAACAAAAACCTGGGCACCCACGTCCTGGGGCGTAAAAAGCAGTGGCGGCAACGATCCGCTTTTCTGGAGAAAAAAGCCATGTTCGCAGTGGTGAAAACCGGCGGGAAGCAATTCCGCGTGACCGCCGACGACACAATCAAAGTTGAAAAACTGCCCGGTGACGCTGGTGACATCATCACCCTCGATGAGGTGCTGATGCTGGGTGGTGAGGGCAATGTCCAAATCGGGGCGCCCCGCATCGAAGGCGCGTCCGTGGCCGCGGAAATCCTCGAGCAAGCGCGTGACAAGAAGATCGTCGTCTTCAAGAAACGCCGCCGCCAGAATTACCGCCGCAAGAAAGGTCATCGCCAGCCGCTGACGGTGCTCAAAGTGCGCGAGATCCTCACAGGGGGCGCGAAGCCTTCGGTCACCGCGTCCGCCAAGCCGAAGCAAAAAGATCCGGTTGATCCAGCCGCTACCCCGGCCCGGGCAGCCTCGGCCAACCCAACCGCGACCATCGTTGATGATGTGGCGCTGATCGATGGGGTTGGCCCGAAGATCAAAGAGAAGCTGGAAGCCGCAGGCATCACTGGTCTTGCGCCGTTGGCAGAGATGTCCGACGACACCAAAGCGAAACTCGACGAGGCCGGGCTGCTTAAGCGCGCCGAAACCGACGAGTGGAAAGAACAGGCACAGGAGCTCTTGGACGGCAAACCGCCACGCGCGAAAGTCGACCAAGAAGCCGCAGCGAAAAAGGACGACTGATCAATGGCACATAAAAAGGCAGGCGGCTCGTCACGGAACGGTCGCGACTCCGCGGGGCGGCGCTTAGGCGTGAAGAAATATGGCGGTGAGCATGTTGTCCCAGGCAACATCATCGTTCGTCAGCGTGGGACGCGTTTCTTCCCGGGTGACAATGTTGGAATGGGCAAAGACCACACGATCTTTGCGAAAGTTGAAGGCCAGGTACACTTCCGCACAACGAAAGAAGATCGGAAGATCATCAGCGTGGTCACGCCGGAGGCGGCGGAATAACGGGCACCGCCTTCACGCGTAATGGAATTGCGAAGGGCCCCGTTTGGGGCCCTTTTTGTTTGGTTGATCATCGATGGAAAAAGGCGATGCCGCATACTTTCCGGACTGAGCGATTATTGCTGCGCCCTTGGCGACTCCGCGACGCGAAAGCGCTCGCGACGATTTTTGGCGATCGCGACACCGCGAAATCGACAAAGACCTGGCCGCACCCGGTGACGGAAGAGCAGGCACGGTGGCGTATCGCGCAATGGGCGAACGCCAATCCGGTAGAGACCTTCGGGTTTGCCATGGTCTATCAAGGCGCGCCGGTCGGCAGCCTGGGGCTGACGCAACGTCATGACACGACCTATTCGATCGGTTGGGGCGTCGCAAAGCCGCTCTGGGGCCAGGGGCTCACGGTGGAAGCCGTCCGTGCCCTGTGTGCCCACGCCTTTGCGGCGCGCGGGGTGACCCGGATCGAAGCAGATATTTTTCAAGACAATCCGGGCTCGATCCGAGTGGCAGAAAAAGTCGGGTTTCGCTTCATCGGCGATATCGGCCCTGGCTGGTCAACGGTGCTGCAGGGGAACTTCCCTCGCTATGGCTATTCACTTTTGCGGGAACACTTAGTGCGCTGATGCCTCATTCCATCCGTACAGAACGGCTTCTCCTGCGCCCCATTACACGTCGCGATGGGCGTGCCTTTTGGCGCGTGGCGAATGACCCCGAACAGACGCGCATGACCAGCAGCTGGGTTTATCCCTTCACGCCCGAAGCGGCCGGCACGCGCTTCGCGGCGGTAGAAGCCAACTGGTCGCCACTTGCGCATAAATTCGCCATTGTCACCGATGGCCAAATGGTGGGGACCGTTGGTGTCTATGAGGGTGCGCTGGGCTATTGGATTGGCGCCGATTTTGCGGGCAAGGGCTATGCGAGTGAAGCCGCGCGGGCCTTTTGTGGTCACCTGTTCCGTCACCATCATATCCCGCGCGTTTCCGCTTGTGTTTATACTGATAATCCAGCCTCGCGCCGCATTCTCGAAAAAATCGGCTTTCGAAACTTGCACCTGTGCAGAGAGTGGTGCGCCGACCGTCGCGCCATCACGCCGAACTGGACGTTTGAGCTGACCCGAGAAAGGTTCCGCCCATGAAATTTCTTGATCGTGCCCGCATCTACATTCTCTCAGGGAAGGGCGGCGACGGCAGCGTTTCCTTCAGACGGGAGAAATATGTCGAATTCGGTGGTCCCGATGGCGGCGATGGCGGCCGGGGTGGGCATGTGTTCGCCGAGGCGGTTGATAATCTCAATACACTGATCGACTATCGGTATCAGCAACACTTCAAAGCGCCCGGCGGTACGCCTGGCATGGGCAAGAACCGAACCGGCGGCGCGGGCGAAGACATCACCATTTACGTGCCGACCGGCACCCAGATCTTTGAGGAGGATGAGGAAACCCTTATTGCCGATCTCGATGAGCCGGGTGAGCGGGTCTTGCTCGCCAAGGGCGGCAATGGCGGCTTTGGGAATGCGCGCTTTAAGACGTCGACCAACCAGGCGCCCCGCCATGCAAATAAAGGTCAGCTGCCAGAAGAACGCACCGTTTGGCTTCGCCTTAAACTCATTGCCGATATCGGATTGGTGGGCCTGCCCAATGCAGGGAAGTCGACTTTCCTTGCGGCGGTCTCTGCGGCGAAGCCGAAGATCGCGGATTATCCGTTTACCACGCTTCACCCCCAGCTTGGGGTGGTGCGCGTGGCGGCTGGGGCCAGTTTCACGCTTGCGGATATCCCAGGCCTCATCGAAGGCGCGAGCGAGGGCGCTGGGCTCGGCGATCGCTTCCTAGGACATGTGGAACGCTGCGCGGCGCTCCTCCATCTGATCGACGGCACGCAAGAGGATGTTGTCGAGGCGTATCAAGTCATTCGCGGTGAGCTTGAGGCCTATGCGGAAGACCTGGCAGGGCGAGACGAAGTGCTGGCGCTGAACAAAATCGATGCGCTCACCGACGAAGAGATGCGCGAGAAGCAAGACGCTCTCGCCGCCGCGTCCGGCAAGAAGGTGCACGTGATTTCTGGGGCAACGGGGCAGGGCGTTACACCCTTGCTCCATGCGCTGATGGATCTCGTGCGTGCCCGTCGCGGCGAAGAGCGTTTAGAGGCGCAGGAAACCGATGACGATGACTCTGGCTGGACGCCGTGAGCAGCGGTTCAGACCCGCACCGTTGGGCTAAATTGTCCAGCCTTCCGGAAGCGGACCAGATAGGTCGGCAGAACGCCTTCCAAGGTTTCGGGGCGCACCCCTAAATCCTCGATGGTGCCAATGTTCTCTTCGCCAGAGATACCAACGATATTGTCCTGTTTGAGGAGGACGACTTGGTCGGCGGTGATTGGGGCTTTTACAAAGGGCAGCACACTGACCGCGTCGCCCACCTGGCCCATGGCGGTTGCAATGGGGAACGGTACGGGGATCAATGCTCGCCGGCGGCCGATGATCCGCAGCATCAGCTGCAGCAGCTCTTTAAAGGTCTTCACCTCAGGTCCGCCCAGCTCATAGGTGCGCCCGCCGAGGCTCGGCTCGCTAAGCACTTTGGCTACGCTATCGGCGACGTCATCGACATAAATCGGCTGGAACTTGGTCTTGCCGCCTCCAATCAGGGGCAAGAAAGGCGAGGTGCGTGACATCGCGGCAAACCGATTAAAGAAATCGTCCTGCGGCCCAAAGATGATCGACGGGCGAAGGATGGTGGCGTGCGGGCAGTGTTCCCGAAACGCGTTTTCGCCATCGGCCTTGGTGCGGGCATATTCGCTTTCAGACTCGGCATCTGCGCCAACGGCTGAGACATGGACCACTTGATCGATGCCGGCTTTGGCGGCCATTTCGGCGACGTTTCGCGCGCCGGCTGCCTGAACGCCTTCAAAACTCTGTTGGCCTTCCTCCGCAAGAATGCCCACAAGATTGACGACAGCATCGGCGCCTTCGACCGCTTCCGCGACAGAGGGCCGATACCGAACATTCGCTTGCGTCAGCTGGATTTGGCCGACCACGCCGAGAGGCTGAAGGAACTGCGCCAGATGCGGCCGACGAACGGCCGCGCGCACGCGCCATCCACGGCTCGCCAGCTCGCGCACCACGTGGCGCCCGACAAAACCCGAAGCCCCGAATACCGTGACAACCTTTCCGGCCATGAAAACCTCTTTCGCACTGCAAATGCCTGTGGAGCGAGGGGTTATCCTATGCGGGTCTGCTTGGGTAGGGCTTAACGCGGATCAAACTGACGCTCTTGTGGTGCCGGGGTCTCGCGCGCAAAACCGCCGTGGAATGCCCGCCGAACCACACCACTTGCTGAACGGAGTTCAACCCGCCGCTGCAAAGCGCGAGACGGCGCCCGAGGTCGTGATCGGCCCGGGCTTTGCCGCTGGGCGTTGGCGTCAGTTATCCGATCTTCAAGAGACATTGGCTGTGTCCGCTGAAGAGACTCCACTGCGCGCCCATTGGAATGCCCTCGCGGATTTTGCGGGGCGCATTCCGCCTGGCGGGGCGATTGCCGGATTCGTGGGTTATGAGATGGTCCACGGGCTCGAGCCGCAGCTGCCCTTACTGCGCGCGCCGGATGGCCTGCCGAGACTTTGGGCCGGACGTTTTGGCTGCGACGAGGCGTTCGAGGTTGGGCCGTCCGTGCCGGCGAGCGGGCTCTCCGCTACGCCGCTCTCCGTTTCTGGAGCGGACGCGCCCGCGTTTCAGAACGTGGTGAACGTCACCATCGATCGGATCCTGGCAGGGGATATATTTCAAGCAAACATCTCCCGCCGTCTCTCGGCCGAATTTTCAGCCCCGTTGAAAGAAACCGCCGCCGGTCTCTTCGCGAAGCTGCTCGCGCAAAAGTCTCTCCCTGCGTACACTGCCTATTTCGATTTGAGAGAGGCCGCGCTGATCAGTGCATCGCCGGAGCTGTTTCTCCAGGTCGATGGCCCTCATGTTCTCGCAGAGCCCATTAAGGGGACGCGGCCGCGCGGGATGACACAAGAAGCAGATCGTGCCCTCGTAGATGATCTGGTGCATAGCGCAAAAGATCGTGCAGAGAATATCATGATCGTGGATTTGCTGCGCAACGACTTGGCGAAAGTCTGTCGCGACCACTCGATCGAGGAGCCTGCGATTTGCGCCCTGCGAACGTTACCGAACGTGCATCACCTCTACTCGCAAATCAGAGGGGTGCTGCGGGAGGATTTGGGCCCGATTGACGCGCTCGCCGCCGCCTTCCCGTGTGGCTCAATCACGGGGGCGCCGAAAATGCGCGCCATGGAAGTGATATCCGAACTCGAGGGGGAGGGGCGTGGACCTTATTGCGGATCCGTTTTCTATATTCCCGATGGCGGACCGGCCGTTTTCTCGGTGGCGATCCGTACAGCGACATTGACGCCGATCGCTAAGGGCACCCGGCTTGATTATCGTACGGGCGGCGGCATTACCGTGCTGTCGGATCCATCAGCTGAATTTCAGGAGACGGAGGATAAGGCCTATCTCTTCCGGCATCTGACAGCATGATCCTGGTCATCGACAACTATGACAGCTTTGTGGAGACGCTGGCCCGCTACGCACGCGAGCTCGGTTTCGAGACGCGTGTTTGTCGCAATGACGGGATCAGCGTCGAAGACGCCCTCAGCAATCGACCTTCGCACATTATACTGTCGCCTGGACCTGGCCGCCCCGAAGAGGCGGGCATCATGATGGCCTTGGTCGAGGCTTCGCCGACGATCCCCATTTTGGGCGTCTGTTTGGGACATCAGGGTCTTTGTAGCCATTATGGCGGCGACACCATCTTTGCGCCCGAGCCGATGCATGGCAGGGCGAGCGACATCTTTCATGAGGGCGATGCACTGTTCGCAGGCGTGCCTTCGCCCTTTGCGGCGGGGCGATATCACTCCCTGCTCGGCGTGCCTGCCGCTGAT
>CAYFHK010000096.1:0-10410 GCA_964342585.1 uncultured Caulobacterales bacterium
GCACGAGCAGCGCGCGGCTCGGCTCATCCATCCGGTGATTGGCGCGGCCGATCCGCTGAACGAGGCGTGCCGCTCCCTTCGGCGCGCCAAGACAAATGACAAGGTCGACCGTACCCCAATCAATGCCCAGATCGAGCGTTGCCGTGCAGACGATGGCGCGCAGCTCACCACGCACCATGGCCGCCTCGACGCGATCACGCTGCTCGCGCTCCAACGACCCGTGGTGCAGCCCGATCGGCAGGCTGTCCTCATTCATCCGCCAGAGCTCTTGAAAGCAAATCTCCGCCTGGGACCGCGTATTGGTGAAGACAAGCGTTGTGGTGGCGCCTTTGATCGCTTCGTAAATCTGCGCAAAAGCATGGCGGCCTGAATGTCCCGACCACGGAATATTATCGTCCGGCGTCAACACGCGCACCGATGGGGCGGCCCCGCCCTGACCGCGGATAAGGGTCGCCATATGTGTCTGATCTGGGCTTTGCGGCACGAGGTATTGTTGGAGCGGAACCGGATCGGCGACGGTGGCGGACAGACCGATCGCGCGCATCCCCGGCGCAATGCGCCATAGCCGCGCAAGATCGAGCGAGAGGAGATCGCCCCGCTTCTTGCCTGCGAGCACGTGCATTTCATCGATAATGACGGCGCGGAGGCTACCGAACAGGTCGTCTGCGGAAGGATGCGCGAGAAGAAGCGCTACCTGTTCAGGCGTCGTGAGCAGAATGTCGGGTGGATGGGTGCGCTGGCGCTGCCTTTGGGATTGCTTGGTGTCGCCGGTCCGAGACTGCACATCGATATCAAGACCCATCTCGCGGATAGGCGCTTCGAGGTTTCTGGCGATATCGACGGCGAGCGCCTTGAGCGGCGAGATATAGAGCGTGTGAAGATTACGCTGGTTGCGCGGGTTCTCTGCTAAATCGATCAGCGAAGGGAGAAATCCCGCAAGCGTCTTGCCACCGCCCGTGGGCGCGACGAGCAAAGCCGAGTGCTCGGCATCGGCGGCGGCGATCATCTCTGCTTGGTGGGCGCGAAGCTGCCAGCCGCGGCCTTCGAACCAGCGCGCGAATCGCGACGGCAGTGGGGCCATCGGCGGGCGGTCAGCCATGGAAAGCATCAACGGGATGAAACGGGCGCAGCATCCTCAATCAAATGCATGCGCGCCGCCAAAAGAAAAGGGCGGCCGATTGGCCGCCCTTTCCGAAGGTCTCTCGGCTTTGACGATTAGAAATCGTAGCGGACGCCGAAGCGGATCGCCCAAAGCGACGGCTCGATCTCGAGTGCGCCTTCGCGCGGGCTGCGCGCGTTGGAGTAGACGAGCTGGTTGCCGACGACTTCCGCATCGATCGAGTCGAGCGAGCCCGGGAAGCCTTGCTGGCGCAGAACGCCCCAATCGCTGTTGATGAAGTTGCCGACGTTTTCGAGCACGAAGAAGACTTCGGTTCTGTCCTGATCGCGCAGACCTGGAAGGTCTTGCGAAACCCGCAGGTCAAACCGTGCCCACCAGTCATCCGTACACGCGTTGCGGTCGATGATTTGGCCCCGGCTCTCCGCCAGACACTCATCGTTCTCGATCAGTGCAGCCAAACCAGCCTGGGCTTCTGCCGCGGTTTGCAGCACAGCCATCGTGTCTGAGTCGACCGTGTCAGCGTAGCTGACGAGCGGATCGTTCAGACCGGTCGGCACGTAAAGCAACGCGTTGTCGACGAAGCCCGAGTTCGGCGCGAACGGGCTCGCATTCCCGTAGGTGTAGGAATACGGCGCACCTTCCGAAATCGTCCCGACGAGCGAGAAGCGCGTCGTGTAGTCTTGGACGAAATCAACACCATAGTCCGCACGGAGCACGAAGTTGTGAGCAATTTCGTAGTCCGACGTTGCGGTTGGCGGGTTGAACGCGTTTGCGCGGGTGAAGTTCTGCCAGTTGGAGAACGCCACAGCCGAGGTCATCGGGTTGGCATCGGTTGAGTCGGTATACGCATAAGCGACCGACCAATCGAGACCGAAGTCATGTGACTTTGACAGCGCCGCCGAGACGACGAAGGACGAGCCCGTGTTGGAGGTGTTTGTCAGCAAGAAGTCATTGGTGTTGCCCGTGTAAATCGGACGACCGTCAGGCGCCGTACCCGTTTGCACCCATGACACCGGCTGCACGAGGGCAGCTTCGAGGACATCTGAGTACAGAAGGTCGACGTCGAGGCGGTAGTTATCGCCGAGGGCATCAAGCTTCGCATCGAAATCATAGGTGAAGCCGAGCGAATATTTCAGATCGCGCGGGATCTCAAAGCTTGGGTCGAGCGCGTTGACCGGACCATCAACGGTCGCGTTCGCCACGAAGTCGATGGCTTCATCAGGAATGTCGAATAGCGGACGACCTGAACCCGTTGAATAGGTGAAGTCGTTCACATTGGTGATTGCGCCACCGACGCAGTCGTCAGAGCGGCCACGTGCCCGGCATTCAGCCAGCGTTGCACCATTGTTGGAGTAGTTGTTCGAAATCCAGACGTTAGGATTGCCGCCCGAGAAGATGCCGACGCCGCCGCGGAAGGTCAGGTCATCATTGGCCTCATAGGTGAATGCAAAGCGCGGTTGGAGAACCGATTTGCCTTCGAGGTTGTCGTTGTTCGGGAAGCCGTAGGCCGACTGGAAGTTTCCGTTTTGCGTCGGCTTGTCATCGGAGGTGTAGTAATCCCAACGCACACCCGCAACGATGTTCAGTGCATCGGTCGCCTGCCATTCGTCTTGGAGGTACACGGAGCTGATTTCAAAGCCGAATTCAGCGGCGCCATCTTCGACGACATTCGTGCCAGCCGCGTTCTCATAACGGAAGTCAGAGAATTCGCCTGCTGCGAAGTCAGCAATGCTGTCGAAGCTGATCTCAGACTGAACTTCTTGGACGAAGAGGTTGAAGACTTCGAATTCTTCGCGCTCAAAACCAACGGTCAGCAGGTGGTTGCCGATCGCGTAGTCCGCTTTCGCTTTGTACGTCCACAGCTCGTAGTTCAGGCGGTTGGCGTGGCGGCTGTCATCGGGGCCGAGATAAACGGTCGTGTCGCCGACATCGATTTGGACTTCACCGATATTGTCCTCGAGGCTTCCGAAGGGAAGCTGACGGTTGTCGAGGTCGATGAAACCAACCCGGATTTCCGTCGAAAGACGATCGGTCCAGTCTGAGTAGACCGAGCCCACATAAGAGTTCAGCTCAGCGCCGCGCTCATAGAAGTGGTTGAACTCAGGCAGCTCGTCTGGGTCGCCGTCAGAGGGGTCGACCGTGAAGCCGTCATTGTAGTTGTAGGTGAATGATGCGCGGTGACCGTCGACAATGTTCCAGTCGAGTTTGACGAGGATTTTTTCGTCTTCAACGTCGACTGAGGTCGGCGGTGTGCTGACCGTGTAGCCATAGGTGTTGGCCGCGATATCGGCGATTTGCGCGAATTCAGCATCGGTGATGCCGCGTTGCGTTGGCGTGTTGTCGCCAAAGAGCTGCGCCCCTTCGAGCTTTTCGTAAGCCGCGAAGAAGAACAGGCGATCTTTGATGATCGGGCCACCGATATTGATGCCATAGCGGTACTCGTCGAAATCTCCATTGTCGATTTCGACGCCATCGGCTTCGTCACCGCGCAGCGCGTCGCTGGTGTAGTCGAAGAAGACACCGCCATGGAACTCATTGGTCCCCGATTTCGTCACAGCGTTGATGTTACAGGACGTGAACTGACCATATTCCACGTCATACGGCGCCAGCTCGACGGCGACCTGCTCGATTGCGTCGAACGAGAACGGGATCCGCTCGGTCGGGTAGCCATTCGAGTTGAGACCGAAATTGTCGTTGAGGCGGATGCCGTCGACAGTCAGCGAGTTAAAGCGCGGGCTGGAACCAGCACACTGAATCCCGTCGTTACCGCCCGTACCGCCTGCGACGGGGTCGAGATAGACGCGCGGGTCGAGACGCACGATGTCTTTGATGTCGCGGTTGATGACCGGCGCGGTCTCAAGGGTCTCGAGGCCAAACACCGATGAAGGGCCGGTCGCGAGGTCTGCGCCAAGCGCCTCGAACGTGCCGACGACGACGATTTCGTCACCGCCACCTGACGCGAGGTCAAAGGTCAGCTGCGTTGAGTCGCCAAGGAAGACGTCGATGCCATCAACGCGTTCGCCAGCGTAACCGCTAGCCGAAACCGTTGCTGAGTAGTCACCCGATACCGAGAGGTTGCGAACGGCGAAGCGACCATCGGCATTCGTCGTGGTCGAGCGAACTTGACCGGTCGCGTTGTCGCGCAAAACGACAGAAGCGCCGCCGATTGGCGAGCCTGCTTCGTCGGTCACGACACCGCGAACGCTACCCGTTGTTTCCTGTGCGGCGGCAAAGCCCCCCGACAGCGCAAGAGCGGCCGCACCGGCCGCGAGCGTGCATTTGAACGTCATAATTACCCCGTTTTGAGACAGCCAAGCGCATCACGCGCCCGTGCCGCCCCGGTAGTCCCGGTTTGTGACACTTTTGTTATAGTTACATGAGAGATTTGCATCGGGCTGTGCGCAAATTCCCGGTGCGCCCTTTAAGACACACCACAGCGCGACCGGTAAGTCACATCCGCGCCGGGACCGGCAAACCCAACAGCGTCAGCACAAAGAGTAACTGATCGTGGGTGGTCTTCGCGAGCACCAGACGCGAAAACCGAAGCTTTTCATCGGCTTCATCGCCGATGCGACACGCGGCATAAAAACGTGAAAACGCTTGAGCAAGCGAAAAGGCGTGCTCACAGAGGATGTGCGGCAGGCGTTTTTCATAGGCTGATCGCATCGCCTCGGGAAAAGCGGCCAGCGCGAGGATAAGCTCGCGTTCCGCTTCGTGACTTGCCACGATCTCACCGCTTAGGTGTTCTGCGCCCGCCTTCGCCAACACCGATCTGATTCGGACCACCGCATAGAGAAGATAAGGCCCTGTTTTTCCTTCGAAGGTGACAAACTTCTTCGGATCGAAAATATAGTCCGTCTGGCGCGGATTGGAGAGATCCGCGAATTTGAGCGCTGCGATCCCCACGTCTTTGGCAATGGACTGACGCTCGGCCTCGGGCAGATCTTCGCCCATCGATCCCTGGCGCAAGCGGTCGCCCGCCTCTTCAACCACTTGATCGATCAAGTCGCGAAGCCGCAGCACCCCGCCCTCGCGCGTCTTGAAAGGCCGCCCATCGGTGCCGTTCATGGTGCCAAAGCCCGCAAACTCGAGCCGACCCTCTGAGATGAGCCCCACCTTGTCTGCGGCGCGGAAGACTTGCTCAAAGTGCTGTGCCTGCCGCTGATCGACCACATAGACGATCCGCTCCGCGCCAAGCTCATCAACGCGCTCATCAATCGTCGCCATGTCAGTCGTGGCGTAAAGCGCCGAGCCCTCAGAGCTCAGCATGATCAGCGGCGGGATGTCTTTCTTATCGTCCTCCCGCGCGACGCGGATGACCTGGGCGCCGTCGCTCTCTTCAAGAAAGCCGCCTTCGCGCAGCCGATCGACGAGAGGCGCGATGCGGTGATGGACATCCGCCTCGCCCTTCCACAGATCGAAGGTGACGCCGAGTTCGGCGTAGTCCTTTTCCAGCGCCGCTTTGGAGACGTCCACGAAATGACGCCAAAGCGCTGTGTAGCCGGGATGACCTGACTGCAGCGCAGCGGTCGCTTTGCGGGCCGCTTCACGCCGCGCCGGGTCCTCTTTGCTCGCTTGGGCGGCAACAGGATAAATCCGGGCGAGGTTATCTACCGTGACCGGACTTTCCGGCGGGAACGGGCCCGTTGCGCCGGGGACAAAATACGGCAGATCTGGCTGTTCGATTTCAAGCTGGGTGATGAGCTGGCCCATTTGCAGGCCCCAATCCCCCAAATGGATGTCACCCATCACGTCATCGCCAACGGCCTTGAAGAGCCGCTTCAGCGCTTCACCAATAATGGCCGACCGCAAATGGCCGACATGCAGCGGCTTGGCGACATTGGGGCCGCCATAATCGAGGACAATCTTTTCCGCTGTCTCGCGCTTCCACGCGCCCTTATCGGGATCGGCCGCAATGGCATTCGCGGTTTCGGCCAACACCGCGTCCGTCACGGTGAGGTTTAAGAATCCAGGGCCCGCCAGCGTCACCTCGGCGAAGAGGTCGTCCGCCTCAAGACGAGTGGCGACTGCCTGCGCGAGCTCTCGCGGGTTCTTCTTCGCCTGCTTGGCGGCCGCCAGCGCGCCATTGCATTGAAAGGGCGCCAGATCTGGCCGGTCAGATGGCTGAACGCGGCCAAGCGCAGGGTCCAGGCCTTCAGCCGCGAAGGCCTCGCCCACCGCGTGAGACAAGCGGGAAAGAAGTGAGGGATTGCTCATGCTGCGATCAACGCAAAGCCGCCGCGAAGGTCAAGAACCGTGCTGCGTCGGCTGGCTCAGAGTTCAGGAAATTTCAGGCTGCTGCCCGACCGATTATAGAGCACCTGGTCGCGAGTAAGCGAAAAGCCGACGGCAATCTCAAAGTTCGCTCCCGACGTGCCCTCATCCGCCCGCGGGATCACGATCTGGTCGATCGACTGCGTCACCGTGGCGATGCCCAGCTCACGATTGATCTTCACAGGCGCACTGAATTCTTCTTTTGCAATCAGATCCAGATTGCGCCGCGTGACCGCCACGAAATACGGCACCGCTTTTTCTTGGGTGTCCGCCGCCGGCCCACGACCCACCGCAAAATCGATTTCCACTGAAGCCTCAATCGGGCGGTCCCCGACATATCGGCAGGAGGTGCGCACATCGGTGATTTCTGCTGACCACGCGACTGTGTCGATCGCCGGCTCGCCCACGAAATCAACCATCCGCGCGGCATCGCTCAACACGAAAGCATTTGGGCACAGCCCGATATTTTGCTCTGTGGAGAGTTGCGCTTCTTCAATCGCCGCACAGCCCGCGAGCGCCGCGCCCGCCAAGGCGATCCCCGCAAATTTCGTCAAAGCGAACGTCATTTGTGCTCCAAACATCAAATCGCGCCCACATCAAAGCCGCGCAAACCGAATTGCTACGGCTTCGCATAAGGGGGGCAGCCGTGTATAGAGCGCTTAAGCGATCCCATGGGGTGTCGGCCACCCCTGGCGAAAGGAATTCCGATGAGCGCATCTTCCAGTCAACCGCCCGCCACCGTGGACTTGCCACCGGTGACGATCCGCCTTGCCGCCCCGCGCGGATTCTGCGCCGGCGTCGATCGGGCCATCGACATGGTGGAAAAGGCAATCGCGAAATATGGCGCCCCGGTCTATGTGCGTCACGAGATTGTGCACAACGAAACTGTGGTGGCACGACTTCGGAATCTGGGGGCCGTTTTCGTAGACGAGCTCGATGAAGTGCCAGACGATCGTCCGGTGATTTTCTCCGCCCACGGCGTGCCGAAATCTGTACCCGCCGATGCCGACAAGCGCGGCCTCTTCTTCCTCGATGCCACCTGCCCGCTGGTCTCGAAGGTGCACATTGAAACGGCCCGCCACCACGCTGCCGGCCTGCACGTGCTCCTGATCGGGCACGCCGGACACCCCGAGGTTGAGGGCACGATGGGGCAACTCGATGAAGGCGCGATGACGCTGATTGAAACGGAAGAAGACGCGGAGACGTTCGAGCCACCGGTCGGCGGTCTTGCTTACGTCACCCAGACGACTTTGTCCGTCGATGACACGGTGAAGATCGTCGACATCCTCAAGCGACGCTTTCCTGAAATCAACATGCCGCACAAGGACGATATCTGCTACGCTACGACCAACCGGCAAGATGCGGTCAAGGTGATCGCCAAGGAAGCTGACGTGCTGATCGTTGTTGGCTCTGAGACATCTTCCAACTCCAAACGGTTGGTCGAAGTGGGTGAGCGCGCAGGCTGCCCCTACGCGGTGCTCGCCGAAAATGCGGAAGCGCTGGACTGGGACCGGATCGCGGCTCTCTCCCCGCGCGTCGTCGCCTTAACAGCAGGCGCCTCGGCACCGGAAAGCGCTGTGCAAGGTGTTGTGCAAGCCTTCCGTGATCGCACAGACGTGACGGTCGAGGAAATCGAAACCACACGCGAAGCGGTGACCTTCAAGTTGCCGCGCGAATTGGTGTGATCTCGCAGGCATGGCTGTCTACACCCGCGTTGACGCCGCTGCTCTTGTCGACTTTCTCGCGCGCTTTGACCTCCCTGCCCCCACCGTTTTCAAGGGCATTGCGGAGGGCGTGGAGAACTCGAACTATCTCCTAGAAACCAGCGGCACACGGTATATCCTGACACTCTACGAGAAACGGGTTGATCCTGCGGATCTGCCCTATTTCCTCGGCCTGATGGATCATGTGGTCGCCAAGGGTGTGCCCGCGGCGCGGCCCATCCGCGACCGTGATGGCGACATCCTGCAAACGCTGTGTGGCAGGCCCGCTGCGTTGATTAGCTTTGTCGAAGGCACCTCGCCCGATACGCCCTCACCCGCCCAAGCCAAGGCGGCAGGCGCTGCGCTCGCAGAGCTTCATCAGGCCACGGCAGATTTTTCTAAGACGCGACCCAATTCTTTATCCGTTGAAGGTTGGCAGCAACTCGCCACCGACATCGGTGCCGATCTCGATCGCTTTGAACCGGGCCTCACCCACGAAATCGGCGAAGCCATTCAACACCTTGCCGAGGCCTGGCCGCACCAATTGCCAGCGGGGACCATTCACGCAGATCTCTTCCCCGACAATGTCTTGTTCCTCGACGACGAGGTCTCAGGCATGATCGATTTTTATTTCGCGTGTACGGATCTTTATGCCTACGACCTCGCGATTTCGATGAATGCGTGGATCCCCGAAGAAACCCACGCCCCCGAATTGGCCCGTGCTTTTCGAGAGGGATACGAACGGGTCCGCCCTCTTTCCTCAGATGAGGCCGCTGCTTTGCCGACCCTCCTGCAAGGCGCCGCGCTGCGGTTTTTCCTGACGCGGGCCTATGATTGGCTAAACCAAGTGCCTGGCAGTTTGGTGCGTGTAAAAGATCCGCTTCCTTATTTGCGGCTGATGCGGCTTAATCGCGATCATCCAGAAACCCTGACATGATTGACGCGCAATAATGATTTCAATGTATACGGATGGTGCTTGCTCGGGCAATCCTGGCCCAGGCGGCTGGGGCGTTGTGATCTACCAAGACGGGAAAGAGCGGGAGCTTAAGGGCGGCGAGCCCGCCACCACCAATAACCGCATGGAATTGATGGCTGCAATCAAGGCGCTCGAGACGGTGCCGCCGGGAACTACCGTGACGCTGTACACGGATAGCCAATATGTCAAAAACGGAGTCACCGACTGGATCAAGGGCTGGAAACGCAATGGCTGGAAGACGGCGGCGCGCAAACCGGTGAAAAACAAGGATTTGTGGGAGCCGCTCGATGCGCTCGCAACCAGCCGCGAGGTCACCTGGAAATGGGTGAAAGGGCATGCGGGCGACCACGGCAACGAGACCGCCGATCGCCTCGCCCGCGAAGGGATGGCGCAGTCCGTCGCATGATTGTGAGCGGGGCTGGCAATTGATTTCGATGCGTTTTGGGGCCAGTTTCAAAAGGTAAACGATGAGTTACTCGTCATCGCGCCATTGGAGCTTGATCCATGTTTGTTTTTCGCACTCTTCTCACTGCCGGTTTGGCCAGCTTGATCGCGGCCTGCGCGACGGTTGAGCCCTCTGAGGCCCCGCGCCGCTTCGACACCTTCGAAACCTCCGCTGATATCCCACTCACGAGCTATGATACGGTTTTCATCGCGCCGATCGCCGTGGGCGAAGAGGTGACGAGCCGTGTTGGGTTCCGGCCAATGCTTACCACCGATCGCACGCGTCCCCTTTCTGAGGACGATATCGACCGGGCGACGACGCGCCTTCGCACGACGTTGATCGGCGCGCTTGACGATGTGGTCGCGTTTGCGGACGCACCGGGCGAAGATGTGCTGACCATCGCTGTCGAGCTCACGGATCTGCAAGCCAATCGCCCCACCAGCGCTGAACTCGCAGCGGTGCCCGGCCTAAGTATTGGCAGTATCTACACGGGCGGCGCGGCGGTGATCGTCAATTTCGCTGAAGGCGACATGCTCATCGCTACGGCGACGGATCGTTCGATCGACTTGCCGCTCAACGAAACCAATGCAGGCGCAGCCACATGGTTCGAGGCTGATCGCTATTTCAATCAGCTCGCCAGCAAGGTCGCCAATCTCTTCGGCTGAGCCGGTTCGCCTACGGAATGCCCGTAATTTTGTGGGTTTGCAGCGAAAGCCGCCATTGCGGATGCGCTTGGCAATAGGTGATGGCGGCAGCTGTATTCTTGGCCTGCTCCGGCCCATCCATGGGTTGCAGGAAAAAGTGGCTGAACTGCAGGCCAGTGAATTGCTCCGGGGACGCATCTTCTTGCGGATAGACGAGCTTTAGTTCGTCTCCCGCCGCAATGACCACC
>CAYFHK010000097.1:0-10331 GCA_964342585.1 uncultured Caulobacterales bacterium
TGCCGCTCGCGCGCATCATCTCCACCTGTTTCGCGATCTGCGCGGCCTTCTCGTCGGGCAGGACGAGGCCGACCTCGTCGGGGTTCATGCCGAGGAGCGCAAAGTTCCGTGTGGCGCGCTCCAGCACCGTGAGCGAGGCATTGGTCCAAACGCCCTCAAAGCTCGGCTGGCCATTCTCCAGCCGAGGCGGCTCGTAATTGGGATCCCACGGGCCTTGTGACGGCTCGGCGATCTCTCCTTCAAACTGTGCATGGGCGGCGGGCGCGGCGGCGATCAGTGCGACCGCGGCGACGAAAACGCGAAACTTCATTGGGCGATCTCCCAGTTTATCGGCCGTCGTTGATGGTGCCGATCATACCCAATCGTAGAAAGTTTGGCTGGCCCCGTAAAGAGCTGACCGGTCTCATCCCATCATACCCCAGGCGTTGCCACCACAGGCGAGTTTTTGCACAGTCGGTCGCTTCAGCGCTTGAGGAGCCCCTGCCCATGTCCGTCACCGAGCCGTCGCCTTCGCACCCCAAGGGATTTCTCGGCTGGGTGGAAAAAACAGGCAATGCGCTGCCTGATCCGGTTTTTCTGTTTCTCTATCTGATCGGCATCATCGTCGTCATCTCGTTGGCGGCGGCGATTTTTGGGCTCTCTGAAACGCTGAGCGAGCAAATTCTGTCCGGCATGCCCGATAGCCAGAAGGCGCGCTTTGGCATTGGCCCCGATGGGATCGTCTCGGCGAAGAGCCTCTTATCGGGGGAGAACCTGTCGCGGCTGGTCACGCAAATGCCGACGACCTTCTCGCACTTCCACCCGCTGGGGCTGGTCCTCACGGTGATGCTCGGCGCGGGCGTGGCGGAGCGCTCTGGGCTCTTCGGCACGGCCATGCGCGCGGCCGTGGGCGACGCACCGAAGTTCCTCCTCACCCCGCTCATCGCGTTTATCGCGATGATGGGCAATTTGGCGGCGGACGCCGCCTATGTCGTCTTGATCCCGCTGGCGGGCATCGTCTTCGCCGCCGCCGGGCGCCATCCGATTGCCGGGATCACCGCCGCCTTTGCCGGGGTCTCGGGCGGGTTCTCCGCCAACCTCGTGATGGGCCAGCTCGATGCGCTGTTGCTGGGCATCACGTCAGAGGCGGCGGGCATTCTGGTGGAGGACTACCCCACCAATATCGCGGGCAACTGGTATTACATCGTCGCGATGATGTTCGTGTACCTCCCCGTCATCTGGCTTGTGACCGACGCCATCGTCGAGCCGCGCCTCGGCAAATGGAAGGCCGCCTTCGCCGGGGAGGGCGCCATGAGTGACGATACCCGTCGAGAGATCACCCAAGCGGAGAAGAAGGGGCTCCAGCGCGCGGGGATCGCCACGCTAATCGTTATTGGCGTTTGGCTTTATCTCTTGTTTGGGGCGGGTACGCCCTTGATCGATGAGGCGGCCTGTCCGGCTGAGGCGCTGGCAGCGGGTGATTGCTCCGCCCAGGTCCGATTATCGCCTTTCTACAATTCTCTGGTTGCGGGGTTCTTTGTCCTGTTCCTCGTCACCGCCTGGGCCTATGGCGCCGCGGCGGGCACGGTGAAAAACCATCGCGACATCGTCGATATGATGACGGGCTCGATGAAGGATATGGGCTATTATCTCGTGCTCGCCTTCATGGCGGCGCATTTCGTGGCGATGTTCAATTGGTCCAACCTCGGATTGATCTTCGCCATCAAGGGCGCAAATGCGATCGAGGCCTCGAACCTACCGCTCTTTGCGATCCTTGGCGTGGTGGTGCTGTTCACCGGCGTGTTGAACCTCTTTGTCGGCTCAGCCAGCGCGAAATGGGCCTTCCTCGCGCCCGTGGTCGTCCCGATGCTGATGTTGCTCGGTGTCAGTCCCGAAATGGCGACGGCCGCTTATCGGGCAGGGGATGGCGCGACCAACATCATCACGCCACTGATGGTGTATTTCCCGCTCATCCTCACTTTCGCGCAGCGATGGGACACCCGCTTCGGTATCGGCAGCCTCACCGCGCTGATGATCCCTTATTCGCTCCTGATGCTGATCACAGGACTCGCGCTGACCATGGCCTGGGCGGCGTTTGGCCTCCCCCTCGGCGGCGGTGTGTCTGTGGAGTATTCGCTGCCCGGCGCGGGGTGATTACCCCACCGGCCCCTTCGCCGGGCCGCTCCCAGCGCTTTTGGCAAAACGCACGGAATATAGATCGAACCGCCGGTCATTGAGGTTCCGCACAGAGCCTGACTGGCGGGACAATATCAAATCTGACAGCGACAAATCGGCGATGGCCACGGTTTCGGTGTTCGCTGCCGTGTCCGCCGCCACGCCGTCTCGCGCGAAGGCGAAATCCGATGGCGTCAGAATGCAGCTCTCCGCATAGTGAATGTCCATCGTCTCCACATTGGGCAGGTTCCCGACGACACCCGACAGGATCACATAGCATTGGTTCTCAACCGCCCGCGCGTGGCAGCAATACCGAACGCGCAGATAGCCGCGGCGTTCATCTGTGCAGAAAGGGACGAAGAGCATGACCGCGCCTTGGTCGACGAGGCTGCGCGCCAGCTCCGGAAACTCTGAGTCATAACAGATCATCACGCCGATGGGCCCGCAATCGGTGGGGATCACCGCGGCGCCATCGCCGCCCTTGATATTCCACCACCGACGTTCAGACGGCGTTGGGTGCAGCTTATCTTGCGCATAAACCGCGCCGTCGCGGAGGAACACATAGCATGTGTTCCGAATGTCGCCATTTTCCTGCATCGTCGGGTGCGTGCCCCCAACGATATTGATGTTGTAGGAGATGGCGAGCTTTTGCATGAAATCGCAAAAGCGTTCCTTGTATTCCGTGATTTTCTTGATTGCTTCGAGCGGGTTCAGCTTTTGCTGGTCGAGGGCGAGGAGCTGCAGGGTGAAGAGCTCAGGAAAGGTCACAAAGTCGGATTGGTAGTCCGACGCCACGTCAACGAAATATTCTATCTGCTCTTCAAATTCCGCAATGGCGGTGATCTTGCGCATTTGGAACTGCACCGTGGCGCAGCGAACACGTTGCGGTAGACGTTTATCCGCCCGCGTGGTTTTCACCCCTGCGGCATCGGTGGCGTCGGCGGCCAGCGGGTTGCGCCAGAACATCAAGGTGGCATGCCCGCCGGATGGGGTGTCGGTCGGCTGGTAGTCGCGCAAAATGCCAATGGGCTCGAATTGCTGCGAGATCTGAAAATTGACGACCTGATCGCGGATTTGTTTCTCCACCACCGCGTTCACATAGTCGCGCGGGTCGTGATATTCGCCACGGCGCTTGGCATAACCCGGCATCCGCCCGCCAAAGACAATGCCCTTGAGTTCGAGATACTCGCAGAGCTCTCGCCGGACCTTGTAGAACCGTTGCCCGATGCGCAGACGCCGGCAATCGGGGTCGACGGAGACTTCCATCCCATAGAGAACATCCCCCTCCGGATCATGCCGCGAGGCGTAGCCGCCGCCGGTGATCTCCATCCAAGTATGAGGGGCGAAGGCGATCTCTTCCCCGATGATAAAGGTCGCGCAATAGCCGACGATCTTTCCTTCATACTCTGCGACGAACACGCCTTCGGGGAAATTGTTGATCTGTCCGCGCACCTCGCTTTCGGCATAGCTTTCAGCGGCACCGTAAACGCGGCGCGACAGCGCGGCGATTTCGTGGGCATCGCTGAGGGTGGCATTGCGGATGATCAGTTGGGCGTCGGTTTCACTCATGGGGCCTCTGGCGTCGCGGGGTGGCGAGCGGAAAACAGAAATATAGGACTGTTCAGCCCTTCAGCCCAATCTCGGCGAGGCGCTCGGCCAGAAAATCCTTCGCTGTGATCGGGGGCAGCTCGGTGCCATCGGCGAATTGCGGCAGGCATTCGAGCGTTGCCTCGGGCTTGGGGTGCAGAAAAAACGGCATGGAATAGCGCGAGGTATTGGGGCCTTCCGGGTTCACCACGCGGTGGGTCGTTGCCGGGATCGCGCCATTGGTGATGCGCGCGAGCATGTCGCCCGCATCGGCGATGATGGCATCGGCCGGCGCTTCCACGGCTTGCCAAGTGCCATCGCGCCCAAGCAGCTCAAGTCCCGCAGCGGAGGCCGAGACGAGCAGGGTGATGAGGTTGATATCCTCATGCGCCGCCGCGCGAACGGATTTGGGGTCGGCACCCTCGGGGATCGGCGGGTAGTGCAATAGGCGGAGGACGGAATTCCCGCCCGCCGCCATGTCATCGAAATAGGTAGGCGGCAAATCGAGCGGGCCGGTGAGCGCGCGGAGAAGATCCAGCCCGGCGCTGTCCAATTCCTCGTAGAGCCATTCGACGGCTGGGCGGAAGGTCAGCGGCTCGCCTGGCCACACATTGGGCGCGATCGCATCGCGGCCCACATGCCAAAACTCTTTCAGATCCGGATACGGATTATCCTTCGCATGCTCGCGGCCAAAGGCGGTGTAGCCCCGCTGACCATCGCCGCCGACGACATAGCGCTCTTTTTCTGCGACGGGCTCATCGAAGAAAGCCGCCACGGCATCATAGGCGGCGTGGAGGCGCGAAAGGTCGATGCCGTGGTCGGTCAGGATGATAAAGCCGGTATCGCGCAGCCCCGCGAGCAATTCCTCGCCAAAGGCCGCGCGTGCGGCGGCATCGCCGTCGCGATAGCGGGACAGGGAAAGGGTCAGAACGGGCGCGGTGGTGGTCATCTCGGCGCTATAGGAGGCTGCAGTCCGACGGTCAAAAGGGATGACACAGACACCTTCTTGCCATCCCCCCCGCGCTGCGGCACATCCCGCCTTTGAGATTTCGCAAGCCAAATGGAGGCGGTCATGGCCCAGCAAGGCACCAATGAGTTTCTGTCGAACGAGTTGCTCGTTTCGCGCCGAAACCAGGCGTGTCCCATGGGCCTGCCCTCGAAATCGGGCATCTATGCTGATCATGCCCAGGGCGCCGAGCTGTGGGACGTCGAAGGCAAGCGCTATATCGATTTCATCGCTGGGATCGGCGTGCTGAACATCGGCCATCGCCACCCCAAAGTAGTGGAGGCGATCAAAGCGCAGGTGGACAAGGTGATCCACACCTGTTTCGGGGTCGCGCAATACGAGCCTTACGTCGAGCTGGCTGAGCGCTTGAACAAGCTGATGCCCGGCGATGGCGCCTACAAGACGCTGTTCATGAATACCGGCTCCGAAGCGACCGAGCATGTGTGCAAATTCGCGCGTCGCATCACAGGACGGCCTGGCCTGATTTCCTTTGAGGGCGCCTTCCACGGGCGCACGCTGCTGGCCACCGCGCTCACCGGCAAAGCGGTGCCCTATAAGATCGGCTTCGATCCGCTGCCGGGCGGCGTCTACCATGCGCCGTATCCTGATGAATATAAGGGGCTCAGCGCGCAAGGCGCGCTCAATTGCTTGCAGCACATTTTCGAAACCTCCGTGCGGCCCGAAGATGTGGCAGCTGTCCTCATCGAGCCTGTGCAGGGCGAGGGCGGGTTTATTCCCGCGCCGGTCGAATATCTGCGGGGCTTGCGCGAGCTTTGCGACCGTCACGGGATCCTGTTTATCGCCGATGAAGTGCAAACGGGTTTTGCGCGGACCGGCGCCATGTTCGCCATTGAGCGCTCAGGCATCGAGCCGGACTTCCTCATCTGTGCCAAGAGCATTGCCGGTGGTCTCCCGCTATCGGCGGTCATCGGCAAGGCAGAGCTGTTCGACAAGATTGAACCCGGCGCCATGGGGTCCACCTATGGCGGCAATCCGGTGGCCTGCGCAGCGGCCCTCGCGGTGCTCGATGTGATCGAGGAAGAGGGACTTATCCAACGCGCTGAAGAAATCGGCGCCAAGGTCGAAGCGCGGTGGAAAGAGCTTCAAGCGGGTGTTGCTAAGGGCGTCTTTGGCGATGTGCGCCGCGTTGGCGCCATGGCGGCGGTTGAGCTTGTCACCAATGGCGATCCCAATGCCCCCAATCCCGATGCTGCGGCGGCGCTTCAGCTCAAGGCGCGGGACAAGGGGCTCATCTTCCTCACCGCAGGCAAGAAAGGCCAAGTGATCCGGACCCACGTGCCGCTTGTGATCTCCGATGCGCTGCTCGACGAAGGGCTCGATATTTTTGCCGAAGCGACCGAGGCTGTGCTGAAGGGCTAAACCCGCGGAGGGTGAAGACCATGTCTGACATTGCGTTGGAAGCGGAAACCGACGACGCGCGGATGACTGATGATCGTTTGGCGGTCTACACACACGCGCCCGCTTCGCTTGAGTTCAAAAAGCTCCGTAAACGGCTCTTGAGGCTGACGCAGGATTCGATCAATCGCTATGGCATGGTCACGCCTCGCCCAGAGGGAGCGCGGCCCAAATGGCTCGTCTGCCTTTCGGGCGGCAAGGATAGCTATGGCCTTCTCGCGGTGCTTTTGGACCTTCAATGGCAGGGGGCGCTCGATGTCGACTTGCTCGCCTGCAATCTCGATCAGGGCCAGCCAGGTTTTCCAAAGCATGTGCTGCCGGACTATCTCACCGCGCTCGGCGTCCCCCATCGGATCATCACCGAAGACACCTATTCGATCGTGAAGGATAAGACGCCAGCGGGGCGGACCTATTGCGCGCTCTGCTCTCGCCTCCGCCGCGGCATCCTCTATAACGTGGCCCGGGAAGAGGGGTGTGATGCCATCGTCCTCGGCCATCACCGCGATGACAGCCTCGAAACCTTCATGCTGAATTTTTTCCATGGCGGTCGGCTGGCGGCCATGCCGCCAAAGCTGAAAAACGATGAGGGCGACCTTCTGGTCCTCCGTCCCCTGATCCAATGTGCGGAAGAGGATCTGGCGAAGTTTGCGAAGGCACTGCAATTTCCCATCATTCCGTGCACGCTTTGCGGTAGCCAAGAGGGGCTGCAGCGGGCAATGATGAAGGAGATGCTGAATAGCTGGGAAGCGAAGAGCCCCGGGCGCCGTGCCCAAATGTTTCGGGCATTGCAGAATGTCCGCCCCAGCCATCTGGTTGACGATACGATTTTTGATTTTTCAAGCCTCACCCCAGACGAGGACACAATATGACAGAGTTGGTTTTTGAGGCCGCGCCGGTCACCACTGTGCCCACCACGGATGGCCAGCTATTCCCGGTGCGTCGTATATTTTGCGTGGGCAAGAACTATGCCGACCACGTGCGGGAAATGGGCAACGATCCCGCTGACACCCCGCCGGTCTTTTTCACAAAGCCTGCTGATGCCATCGTCTGTCCCACCGCGATGGATCCTTATGTGGATTATCCGCCGGAGACGCATGACCTGCACTATGAGGGTGAGCTTGTCTTAGCACTGAGCAGTGGCGGCCGCGACATCCCTTTGGCGCATACGATGCGGTGTCTCTACGGGGTTGCGCTGGGATCAGATCAAACCCGCCGTGATATTCAGGCGATTGCGCGGGAAAAGCGGGGGCCGTGGGATCTGGCAAAAGGCTTCGATCAAAGCGCGGTGATGGGCACGATCAAGCCCAGCCACACCCTTGATGAGGAGATGAGCTTCCGTCTCTCCGTCAATGGCGAGGAGAAGCAGCGCGGGGTCGTCCGTAATATGATCTTCTCGCCCGCTGACATCATCTCGCTTCTCTCGCGGCAGGTGGAACTGAAAGCCGGTGATCTCGTTTATTCAGGTACGCCTGAGGGCGTTGGCCGCATCAATCCGGGCGACAAGGTCAGCCTGCGCGGCGATGGCTTGCCCGATCTCGATTTCATGATGCGCGGCCGACTCTAACGCGCGCCGCCCGCCGGAACATCTCCCCTACCGCAGCGTTCCTTCGTCTCATTGGCAATAGGTCAATCAATCAGACGATCACTCAGGAGCGCTCAATGATTATTCAGTGCAATACGACTTTTCGGAAGCGTCTGTTCTCTGCAACAAGTGCAACACTGGCTTTCACCTTGGCCGCTGCGTGCGGCGCGGCGCAAGACGAAACGCAGCCAGCCATTGAAGAGAGCGAAGCGCAAACCGAATCCGCTGATCCCGCGATGGATTATGAGTTCGACGAGAGCCTGACGCCCGACTTCGACGAGGCAGTCGACACTGATGTGGAGCCGGGCGTGTATACAGACGACCCCGGCCTGCCCGAAGCGGCGCCGCTTGATGATGACACAGAACTCGATACCGATATCGGGCCAATGGGTGAACCGGCAGCGGAAGAGGACTATACCGTTGATGCCGATAGTGACGACATGATGGATGCCGACACCGATGGCGAAATGGCCATCGAGGCGGATACGGTCACGGAAGAAGACGAAGATCAAACATATTGATCAAGCGGGCTTGGTTGGCGGTTCGCTCGCGCGCTAAGGGGGAAAACCACTTGCCGCGAGCGGAAACTGCCATGAAAAAAAATAACCTCTACGAACAAACGCATCGCGAAATCCTCAGCGTATTAGAGGACGAGCCGAACCTTACGGCGCGTATGGCCACTGTCGCCTGCTTGCTGGCGCACGATTTCCCAGAAAATATCTGGACGGGCTTCTACCTCGTCGATCCTCACAAAACTGAGGAACTGGTGGTGGGCCCCTATCAAGGTACGCTTGGCTGCCTGCGCATTCCGTTTCAAAAGGGTGTGTGCGGTGCAGCGGCCCGCACCGGTGAGACGCAGGTGGTTGAGGATGTGCACACCTTCCCTGGCCACATTGCCTGCGATAGCCGCTCCGTCAGTGAAATCGTGGTGCCTGTACGGAATTCAGCGGGTGAGCTGATCGCCGTGCTCGATATCGACAATCCGGCGCCATCCGTCTTCGACGCCACAGACAAAGCGGCGTTGGAAGCATTGGTCAAAGACGTTTTCGAAAGTGATCGCGTCGCGCTAGCGTAATTCCGCGGGCGGCGTTTTGGGCTGCTTTCTCTTAGGCGGTTTCACCCGAATATTCTGTTTGGTGGCCGTTGGCGGCGCGGCGTTAAAGTCGGGCACGCTAAGGGCGGGCTCCGCGCTGGGTTTCCGTGGCGCGACGCCATGCATCCGCCGTGCGCGCACTTCTTCGATCATTCTTCTTAAGGCAACTGGCCGCGCCAACACCGGCAACGGCACCACGCCTTCCCCCGTGCCATGGAGCTGCACGCGTCCATAATTCAGGAGCCGCCCCAGGATCGACTGCTGCAGCACCACCTCCTCAATATTGTCGAGGCTCACTTCCTTTGTCCGGCGCGAGATGAAACCGTACTTCATGATCACCCGCCATGAGGTGACGACAATCTCGGTGCTGACCAGAAAAATAATATGCCGTACAATGATGATCACGCCGACCAATGCCGGGATCGCAGAGATCCCATAAAGCCAGCCGACATTTTGCGGCAACGCGGCGCCGGTCAGGTGAAAGGATGCGAGCAGCAAAAGGGGGCTCAAACACGCAACGAATGCCAAGATGCGCGGCAATGAGAACGTCCAATGAAAATGCGCCCAGAAATTGATGTTCTCACCGGGCGCCAGCGATTCGCGTACATAGCTCACGGCTGTTGCCCCTATGCTGACCCATTGAATGTGGGCGCTGCATGAGGGCGGGACAAGCTCGCCGCGTGCGGCCTCAAGAAGCCAATATTTTCAATGCGTTGAGTAGCGCCTCGCAATCCTCTGGCCCATTCTCCAGGCCTGGCGTGACGCGGATGCACGCGCCGTTTTCAGGCGCCACGCGCACCACAGTGAAGATTTTGTGATCCTCCAAGAGCCGCTCGACGATCGCCTGGTTGTCCTCGCGGGTGGTTTTCCCTGCCAGGCGGAAGGAGGTGATCCCCGCCGAAAGCTGTGGGTCTGTTGGGGTGAGGACTTCAACCCCCGGAATGTCACGCGCAGGCTCCGCCCATACATCGCGCAGCGCCTTCACGCGCGCCGCTTTCCGGTCCCAACCAATCATATCGTTGTAATCGAGCGCATCGTTCACGGTTAGGACGGTCGCGAAATTCATCGTGCCCGTATAAACGCGGCCGGCGATGCGGTCTTCCATCGAAGGGCCTTGCGATATCGACCGGTCGATATCGCCAAGGCGGCTTTCGCGAATATAGAGAAAGCCAACCCCCAAGGGCGCGCCGATCCATTTGTGCAAGTTAAAGGCGGCAAAATCCGCCCCCAGATCATCCAGGGTGAAGTTCATCTGCCCCCAAGAATGGGCCGCATCAACAATCACATCCACCCCGCGGGCCCGCGCCCGCTCCGTGATTTCCCGCACAGGGACGATCAGTCCGGTCTGATTGCTCACATGGGTCAACACCATGTATTTGAGGTTCGGGTGCTGATCCATCGCCTGATCATAGGCGGCGATGATGCCGTCATAGGTCGCAGGTTCGGGCAGGGCGATGGTGATCACCTCGGCGCCCCGCCGTGCGGCCAGCGTT
>CAYFHK010000098.1:0-10281 GCA_964342585.1 uncultured Caulobacterales bacterium
CGCGGCGGCCGAGGGCGGCTTTGTCTTGGCGACGGAATGGATTTTCGCCGGGCTCTCGACCGGCGAAAGCGCTCGATTCGATGTCTCAGCCGCGACAGTGATGACCTGGGGTCCGGTGCTGGTCGTTGGGCTCGGGCTCACCCAGGCAGTCTTCTTTTATCTGCAAGCTGTGGCGGCCCAGAACGTCGCGTTGCGCACGCTCCGCGATTTGCAGGTGGCGATGTTCGGCCGCGTCTCGACCTTGGACCTCGCGCAGACCGCGGATGATGGCAGCGGCCAGCTCGTCTCGCGCTTCACCAATGATGTGACCATGCTGCGTGAGGGGCTGACCCGCGCGCCGAACGGGGTGCGCGATCTCGTGCGCCTCATCGTGCTGGTGGGCTTTTTAGCTTATCAGGATTGGGTGCTGTTCGTCTCGGTGCTGCTGATCTATCCCATTGTCGGGCTCCCGGTGACATGGATCGGCAAACAGATCCGCGGACTGGGCCGCCGGGTGCAAGCGCAAATGGGCGACCTCACCGGCGCCTTGTCCGAAACCCTCCGTGGGCGTCGCATGGTGAAGACCTATGGCCTCAATGCCCATGAGGAAGAGCGCCTGGGCGATGCCTTTGACCAACGCTACCGCCTCCTCAATCGGTTGATCACCATCCGCGCGGCGAATGAGCCGATCATTACGGTTATCGGCGCAGTCGCCATCGCGGCGATCATCGCCATTGCGGCATACCGCATCGATGCGGGGCTGCTGACAGGCTCACAGCTCGTCTCGTTCCTGGTTGGCATGGCGATGCTGTCCCAGCCTGCGCGTGGCCTCGGCACCCTCAACGCCGTGGTGCAGGAGGGGCTGGCCGCCCTCGAGCGCATCTTCGACGTGCTCGACCGTCAGCCGACGATCACAGATAAACCCGATGCGCATGACTTCTTTCCGAAAAAGGGCGTGCCGCTGCCGGTCACCTTCCGCAATGTCACCTTCGGCTATGCGCCGGGGCTCGCTGTCTTGCACGATTTCTCCCTCGACATCCCTGCGGGTGCGACCGTCGCTTTGGTGGGGCCGTCGGGGGCGGGTAAATCCTCTGTGTTCAATCTTTTGCCGCGTCTCTACGATCCCCTATCGGGCGAGGTGCAGATCGATGGCACAGCGATCGATGACATGACGCTCGCCTCCTTGCGCGAGACCATGGCGTTGGTCGCGCAAGATGCTGTCCTCTTTGACGACACCGTGGGCGCCAATATCCGCTTTGGCCGGCTCGAGGCCTCGCAGGAAGAGGTGGAAGCCGCCGCCAATGCCGCCGCAGCGCATGATTTCATTCTCGACCTCGAAGGCGGCTATGACGCGCCCGTGGGTGAGGGCGGCGGCAAGCTCTCCGGCGGTCAGCGCCAGCGTATCGCGCTCGCCCGCGCCTTCCTCAAAGACGCGCCGATCCTTTTGCTCGACGAAGCCACCGCTGCCCTCGATGCCGAAAGCGAACGGCTGATCGAAGAGGCCCTTGCCCGCCTCGCCAAGGGGCGCACGACCCTTGTGATCGCTCACCGTCTCTCCACCGTGCGCAATGCCGACATGATCTGCGTCATGGATAAAGGCCGCATCGTTGAGCAGGGCACGCATGATGAGTTGGTCGCAAAGGACGGGCTCTATGCCCGGCTTGTCGCGCTGCAATTCCGCGAGGAGGCGCAGCTCGCGTGAAGCCGATCCACTTTCTGATCCTCGTCGGCATCTGCTTGATCTGGGGGCTGCACTTCACCGTCATTAAAGTGGCTGTCAGCGAAGTCTCGCCGACCTTCTACGCCGCCCTCCGCATGATGACGGTCGCTGTCCTGCTCTCGCCAATGCTCAAATGGCATGAAGGTCAGATGGGCCGTATCGCGGTGACGGGGCTCGGCTTTGGCGGCCTCAATTACGTGTTTTGGTTTTCCGGCATCCAATATATCCCCGCCAGCCTCGGCGCGCTGGTGCTTGAGGCCTATGTGCCCCTCGCCACGATCCTGTCGGTCATCATCGTCAAGGAAAAGATCGGCTGGCCACGGATCACTGGCATTGCTCTGGCGGTCATTGGGGTGATCATCGTCATCCTGTCGGGCAAGGATTTGACGCCGTCTGACAAATGGGCGCTGGGCGCGGCCTTGGTGCTGTGTGGCGCGTTTTCCGAGGCGCTCGGCGTCGTCACCGCGAAGACCATCAAAGGCGTCTCCTCGTTTGAGCTGCTCGCCTGGTTCGGTATTTTCGGCGGCAGCGCGGCGGTGGCGATCATGTTCGCCACCGGCGGGCCGCAGTTTGAGATCTTCGCGGGGCCTGAGCGCTGGATCGTCCTTGGCGCGCTCGCCTATTCGGTGCTCGGCGCGTCCTTCACCGGGCAGGGGGCCTATTTCTGGCTGATCCAGCGGGTCGATGTGAGCCAGGTCGCCGGCGCCACGGTGATGGCGACCTTATTTGCGGTGGTCTTCGGCGTTGTCTTGCTCGGTGAGCCGATGTCGCTACAGTTCATCATCGGTGCGGTGATCACGCTTGTCGGCGTTTACATCATCGTGATGCGGAGCAATCGCAAGACCGAAGACGACATCACGCCGACCCCGCCGGTGGAGGTGGTGCCCGGTGTCACGGAAGAGCAGGAGGAGGCCAAGCCATGATCTATCCGGTGATCGATGCGCCGTCCCCCAACCATAATGAGCGTGAGGGCACGCCCGTCACGATGCTGGTCATGCACTATACCGGCATGCAAACGGGGGAGGAGGCGCTGGCGCGGATGCGCGACCCCGAAGCCAAAGTCGCCGCGCATTATATGGTCGAAACCGACGGCCGAATCTTCAAGCTGGTGCCAGAGGACCGACGCGCCTGGCACGCAGGAATTGGGTTTTGGCGCGGCGTGGAAGACATCAACAGCGCCTCCATCGGGATTGAGATCGTCAACCCTGGCCATCTTTGGGGGTATGAGGAGTTTCCTGAGGCACAGATCGATGCCGTCCTGGCCCTGACGAAAGAGATTTTGGAGCGCCACCCGATCAAACCCTTGGGCGTGATCGGCCACTCAGACCTTGCCCCCGACCGCAAAGATGATCCTGGCGAGAAGTTCCCCTGGGCGCGCTTCGCCGAGGCGGGGCTCGCTTTGCCGCCCTACCAGGGACCAGTTTCTCCGGATGCCCCCGATTTCGAGCCCGCGCTCGAAATGCTCTATCAGATTGGCTACGCCGTGACGCTGCGCAGCCACATCGCGCCGGTGCTCGCGTTCCAGCGGCGCTTTTGCCCGCAAGATCTGGGCGGCGGCCTCAGCCCCCTCACGCGCACGGCCATCGCTGCGACCCATGCGCTGATTGGGCGGTGAGTGCCACATTGAATCACGCTCTTAAATCCCACATCTTGAATTTCCTCTTACATTCAGTCGAGAATTTTCGCTGCACTAATCAAGTTATCGTTCTTTATACTCAGCATTATCTTCTTTGATAGAACTTGTTGATGACGATTTGATCTATTTTGCATACTTCAGGAATGGCCTCGGGGTAGAACCGTGCGCCTTCCAAACCAACCCTGGCGCGTTTGGCGAAGCCTTCATCAGGTATTTCTGCTAACACGCGGATATTCGTTGCTCTGCCGTCCTCAGAAATATCGTGAGCTAATACCACCACGCCATTATAGCCGTCGCGACCAGCGCCAATCGGATAGGATGACCGTCCAATTTCTTGCTCTTTACCCTGCTTAAAACGACAGTCATGCTCGAGCTGCCTCGCTAACAAGGGATTGCCCAAGGGGGCCAAACGACCATTCACCGACGGTCGGTCGTCTAATTCTAGCTCAAAAGACCATGCGAGCGTTGAAATAAACTCCCCGTAAGCGAAGTTTTGCGCAGCAAGCGGGGCAATTTCTGCGACACTATCTGCAGGCGGAAAAAATGTTGAAGTTTCCAGTTGAATAAAGCGAGCAGTGTTCAGTTCCACCTCGGCGCGTAATGTCCAACTTCTTGTGACACTGTATGAGGCATTGAGTTCGTTGTCACTCAAGAGAGATACAATAATTCCATTGATCCTCAGCACATTTGCAGTTGCTAAATAGAACGTGGGGAGATCCTCCAACTCTCTCGCATCATTGCCCGCGAGCGCAGCCATCTCTTCTCCCACCTCTGGGACTTCCCCTGCCAACAATAGCTTCGCCACCTCAAGCGCGAGGTTCATGCGCAAGAATGTCGGTTCTGTGCCCTCGGTGTGCAACGCACGAACAGCATCCGCAGCCGCTTCGAGCCGCACACGACGCCTTTCATCCGTTGCAAGAATAAACGCCTCGATCGCTCTCAATTCCTGAACGGAGTATCCAATCTCGATTGAGCCGACGGCGGTGCGCTCTAGTCCGTAGTCAACGGCCGGCAGCGCGCGCATCGGCTGCCGCCACAACGCCTCATAAATCACATTCTGCGCCAGCACATCGATGGTTCTGGCGTCGGCCCCATCTCTTCGGGCCAGCTCGAACGCCTCCACCGCTGCGTCGATCGCTGCCGCCTGATCGCCCGCGGCAACAGCGTCTTGATAGGTTTGGTAGGCGTCGCGATAGTTCTGCGCCATTGCCGAGCCCGCAATTAGCATCAGCGAAGTGAAAACGGCGATGGCAGTCTGTCTCATGATGAATCCCCCACCTCAATCATATCAATGACTTGAGCGCGGGCAAGGGGTGTCCGCTCGGCATTCCAGACCATGCGGGGAACAAGCACGGCGCAAGGGCTGTTGTGGTAGAGCGCAGCCACGCCACGGAGGCCCGCCCATCGTTCGCGACACGCTATCGAAGCTCACCAAGGGCCCCTGGGCGCTCGCGGGCGCGGCCCTGCTGGGGTTTCTTGAGAACACGATCATCCTCGTCGCGCTGGAGCCGCTGTTTCTGCCGATGATGGCGAGCCGGGGACGTCAGGCTTGGCGGATCGCGGCAGCGCTTGTCGTGGGCAACCTCGTCGCGGGTTTCGCCATGTATGCGCTCGGCTGGTGGGCGGCCGAGCCGATTATCGAGCCCTTTTTCTCGTGGATGGGGATGAGCGAGAGCTTCGACAGCTTTCAGGCGCGCATGGAAGAGGACGGCTTCGTCTCGCTTTTCCTCATCGGCATTACGCCCGTGCCGTTCCAAGTCGGCGCCGCCGCGGCGGGGGCGGCGGGCTATTCTTTCTTGTTCTTCCTGATCGCTATCGGGATCTCGCGGGCGATCCGCTATTTCGCGGAGGCGCTCCTAATCATGGCCTTTGGCGAGCGCGCCGAGCGGTTCATCGAAAAGCACGAGCTTGAAATCTTCATCGGCGGCTTACTGATTTTCGCCGGGCTCGTCCTATTCTGGGTGTTCGGGTGAGGGCGCCGGTCCGAACATCACGGGATGTCGACGTTTCAGGCCAAATGATTTGTCCAGATGGGAAAGAGTGCTAGATCAACGACATTTTGCGACCATCTTTTCGGTGATATAATGAAACTAAAACACAGAATAAAGGTAGAGCTTGCTTTTGGTATCGCTGCATTTTTGATTCTGGTTATCGGCGGAAGCGTTTCTGAAGCTATAGGAAATCTCGTTCCATTTTTCGTATCGATTTCGATTGTTGTGTTCTTGTGGATGTTCATCTCGAGTAAGTTTGACGATTAGCCGTGCTGTGACCCCCAGCATTCTTTCATTTGGAACCCAAGCGGGCGTTGCGTCTTGCCCGTGCGGGTGGTGGCTACAGCGGGGTCGGAGGCAATGCTGGTCGTCTCTGGGCACCAATCTGTCGAAGGCGCCATTGACAGCACTGTCACTGGAGCTGTGCTTGGCGGGGTTGCGGGCTCTGTCGGCGGCGCCGTCCAAGGTGCAAGTGGTATGTTTGGCACTACGCCCAGCGCCGTCACATCATCCCTCGAGATTTATGGCTCGGGGATTGTTGCCTCGATCCAAGGCGCGCATGCCAATGACACTACTGGTAGCGACCCGTATTCAATTAAAGACTTAAGTAGTGGGCAAATGAAATCCCCTGACGGGTCGGATTGTTAGGGGCAAGAACGCAGAGGCGGTTTCGAGAAGTCTCTCGATATCAAGGAGCTTGATGAGTTCTATGAGCTTGAAAAGGTATGTTGTTCTTGTTTTCGTTGGAATGGTTATCATGGGTGTCGTGGCCGGCGCTGTTGAAGTCGTAACGCAGCTTCGAACGGAAGGCTCCCCGATCGATTGGGATAATGTGTTTATATTCTCTGCAGCCGGTTCGATTTGGATTTTCCTAATATCGACTTACTTTTGGATTGGAGGGCGCAAGAATAGGAAATCCTCTGAAGACGATCAGTGAAGGATTTACATAAATTACTATTCATGGCTTTCTCTTTGCCAAAGCTGTGGCCCATGACATTCTTCCACTTGGAAACAGAGTCGGCGGTTGCGTCTTGCCCGTGCGGGCGGTGGATGCAACGGCCATAACTTCGGAGCCATCAGATTGCTTAGGCGGTGATGGCCGTTGCGGGTTGAGGGAAGCGGCGTAAGAGTATTCGCCGTTTGCCAATAGAGCTTGCTAGAGGTTGAGCGCTATACTCATCCGTAGATAACTGGGCGCCGTACCCTCCGCGTACAGCTTTTCAAGCGGGTCCTCGAGCTCGCGCCGCTTGTTCGCGTCTTGATCGAGGCTATACTGAATATAGGCATCGATCGCTTCTGCATCGGCCAGGGAATAGCCGATTTCGGTCGCGCCCGCCTTGGCCTGGGCCAGGATATAGGCCGCTGCGTTGGCCGCTTGGCCCGGCTCGCGCCACATCGCCTCGAAGATCACGTTCTGCGCAAGGGCCCCTAAGGTGCCTTTGTCCACGTCGGCAGCGAGCGCTTGGTCAAAGGCCCGAACGGCAGCCTCCGTCGCCGCCTCCACATCGCCGGCCTCGCGGGCGGCTTGGTAATCTTGATAAGCGTCTAGATAATCCTGCGCGTGGGCGTTCATCAGGCTCAACGCGGCGCCGGATAGCAGCGCGATGCATGTTTTCCGCATAATTTTCCCTCCCCCGGGGTCTTTTTCGCAATCCTAACGGCGCTGAGCTTCCTCGCAACCACCGAAGGAAGGGGAACGCAGCTGAAAGTTATCCTCGCCGTCCGGGATGGTCCTATAATTCACCTGTCGCAGGCGAGGCCGGGACGCGGATGGTACCGTCGCCATCCCGCTCGTCTGCCCATGATCCGCGGCCCTGGCGGGCTCTAATTTTAGAGCCTTCGCGGGAGATGGCCGCGGCGGGCGAGCTCCAGATGGGCCCTGCCGTCGTCGGATCATGGCTGCGCACGGGGTGGTGTGGAAAGCCTCATCGCCCGGCACAGTTCACTCAATCGTTCCCGCCGCTGGGCGAGCCCCGTGCGCAGGTTCTCTACTTCTCGAGAACCGACCTTGGGCGGGGGTTTTTGCGTGCGATCAGCGTCGTGAACGGAAAACCGTCTGTGGCCGGAAATTAATCCCATCCAAACAGGACACTGGACATCGCATCATGCCTACGGACAAATTCTCCGACATTGTTCCGTGTTCGTTCCCCGATATCTGCCCAATATTAGAACAATCCCGGAATAAATCAGCCGCCCCCCTTGCGCCTGCGGTGAATATCGCCAAGTCGAGGGGGTATTTAGAAGGAGTGTATGATGAGCCAAGCACAAGCAGGCGATACCGTCCGTATCAACTACACCGGCGCCTTCGAAGATGGCACCAAATTCGACAGCTCAGAAGGGCGCGATCCGCTCGAATTCCAACTCGGTTCGGGTCAGATTATTCCCGGTCTTGAAAATGCGATCACGGGCATGGAAGTCGGCGAAACGAAACAAGTGACCGTGACGCCTGCGGAAGGCTATGGCCATCGTGACGAAGCCCGGGTGCAGGATGTGCCGCGCGCACAGCTGCCCGAGCATATCCCAACCGATCCGGGCACGCAGCTTTCGATGCAAACGCCCGATGGCCAGACGATTCCTGTCATGGTGACGAAGGCCGACGAGCAAACCGTGACGTTGGATGCCAACCATCCCCTTGCCGGGCATGATCTGACCTTTGATCTCGAGCTCGTCGAAATCAAATAACGGCATCGGCGCAGCGTTTATTCGCTGCGCTGGCTTTCCGTTGACGGAATATAGCTCACCTCAGGCCATTCCTGCGGTAATGTTTGGGTGAGAAACTCAGCGCTCGCTTCCCGCTCGGCCGCATCCATCGAAAAGTGACTGTCGAAAAAGGCGCGCACGGCCAATTTCGTGATCGCCTGTTGGCGGCCCGCAGCCATGGCCTCGCCAAAGGGCTGAGAACAGGGGGCGATATAGGTTGTAAGCGGCCTAGCGCCTTCGGTCCCCTCGAAGATCGGGTAGAACGGGTCCTGCTCATCCCCAAACCCAACAAGCGAACACAGAAATGCGTCAGGATTTCCGAGCAGCCGGATGACGCCGGCTGTGATGCCAGCGAAACCCGCATGGGTGCCGCCCTCGAGCTCCAGCAGCCCGCCTTGCTGAATGCGGGCGGGGATGGGCACGGCATTCGTCTCGTGGGGGACAATCGCGTCTTCAGTGCCAGAAATCGACAAGTACGGCATATCGGGCTCAGCGTAAAAAGCCGGGCCAAAAACGCCGACCGGGCCGGCCATCGAAAGCGCAGCGGCTAGCCGTGGATCGCGCAATTCAGGATGGAACGCAGCGAGGGTCGTCGTCAGCCCGCCGAGCGATAAGCCAACCGCACCGATCCGCTCAGGGTCAATCGCTACACGGAAAGGTTTTTCAGCGCCGCTCAACGCCAGTGTTTGGTCAATCAAAAAGCTGACATCGCCGGGCTGGTTCTTGATGTCCAAAATCGTCGGTTCGCCCGGGGCCGAGCCATTCGACAACGGAAAATCCGCAGCGACCACCACATAACCGTGGCTCGCCATGTACCGCGCGAGATATACGCCCTCCTCGCGGTTCGACCGAAAGCCGTGGCTGTAAATGAGGAGGGGGGCTGACCCATCATACGCAGCCGGCGACCAGATGAGCCCGTCGAGCGTCCGCGTTGGCGCGCCCTCATACTCCCCATTCTCGGAGGTCGGGCGGCTCTCATCCACCCAAGTGAAAGCGGTCTCCGTCACCGCATAGGGCCCGGCGTCCAGGCGTGCGGCACTCGCTGAATCAGGCGGCGCCAATTCAGGCCGCGTGACCCACAAACCAATCCTAATCGCGATAATCGCGAGCAACAGAAGACTGAGGATCGCTGCACCGATCCATTTGAGAATACGCATCAACTGCCCTTGCGCGCTGCTCTTATGATTGAGGCTACACCTAAACTTGTTCGTATCATAGCCTCCGCGAAGGTTAGCGGGCCCAATTGGCGCCGCTCGATCCGGGCTTTACAAATCAAGGCTCTTCCGCTCTAAGCGCGGCTTCGCGCGGGGGAGACCCCGCACCCTGTCCAAGACGGTCGGCAGGGGGCATTTGCCCTCATTAAGTCCAACCTAGATGTGGGTATCCATTCGCACCTCACTGCCACCGGATGGCGGGCGCTGGATATTTGATCACGTGACAGGCTCCTCGTCGTTTGCGGCAGGGGCTTTTTTGTTGGGCACGGCCCGACAAATCGGCACGCCTTCCGCAGACAGTGTGCAACCGGTGGCAAGGGCGCTCGCCCGTGTCGCCACATTCGAACTGGACCCGGAGCTATGCCGTTAACAAGGCACCAAAAGTCCGATCAGGTCGACTGGATCAATAACGTCCTCAACGACAACGAAGTGTTGGTCGTGATGGAGAACCGTGGGCTCACCGTGGCTCAGGTTCAGGACTTGCGCATTCAAATGCGTGAGGCCGGGGGCGGTGTGAAGGTGGTGAAGAACCGCCTCGCCAAAATCGCCCTTAAAGACCGTGAGGGCGGTGACGCGACCAGCGAGCTGTTCAAAGGCCCAACCGTGATCGCCTATTCGGAAGATCCCGCGACGGCCCCAAAAATCATCGTCAAATACGCCAAAGCCAATGACAAGCTTGTTGTGCTCGGCGGCATGTTTGGCGGCCAAGCGCTTGACGCCAATGGCATCGACAACCTGTCGAAAATGCCGTCTCGCGAAGAGCTCATCAGCCAAATCGCTGGCAGCCTCACCGCGATGGGCAGCAACATTTCGGGCGCCATCGGCGCACCGGCAGCCAACCTTGCCGGCATCGTCAAGACGATCGCCGAAAAAGAAGACGCTTAACCTCAGTTACCTGATCAAAGAAACGGAACCAAAATCATGGCAGATATCAAAGCCCTCGCCGAACAAATCGTCGGCCTCACCCTCCTCGAAGCCAAAGAGCTGCAGGATCTTCTGAAAGACGAATACGGCATCGAGCCCGCAGCTGGCGGCGCAGTG
>CAYFHK010000099.1:0-10271 GCA_964342585.1 uncultured Caulobacterales bacterium
CCCATGGCGCGCCCGGCAATTGCCGAAGCGGCCTGGCCGGGATCTTTCCGGTACTTCCATTCTTTCATCCGCACAAAGGCGATGCCAGCGTTCTGGCCGTTACCGGCGAAGTTGAAGCCGGCCACCGTGAAGACGTAATCTACAGACTCTGCCTCTTCTGTGAGCAGATAATCGTTGATTTCATTGAGGACTTCGCGCGTCCGCTCAAATGTCGCGCCTGGCGGCATCGATACCTGTACGAACATCACACCTTGGTCCTCATTGGGGAGGAAGGCGCTCGGCACCCGGGAGAAGGTGAAAACGGTGAGCGCCGTCAACAGACCGTAGATGACGAAATAGCGACCAGTCTTGCGCACCATGCGCTCAACGCCCTGGCCGTGGCGCCGTTGCACCCAGCCGAGGACGGCATCAAAGCCGCGCAAAGGCGCAAACAGCCGGTACTGCAAGCTGCCCGGCTGTGGCTGGCGACGCTCTGAGTGGGGCTTGAGGAGCGTGGCACACAGCGCAGGCGTCAAAATCAGTGCAAAGACGACGGACAAGGCCATCACGGTGACGATGGTCAAGGCGAACTGTCGATAGATCACGCCAGCCGTGCCGCCAAAGAACGCCATGGGCACAAAGACCGCCGAGAGCACCGCGCCAATGCCGATCAAGGCCGATGTGATCTGCCCCATGGCTTTTCGGGTCGCGGCAAGGGGCGGCAGCCCCTCCTCTTCCATGATCCGTTCAACGTTTTCGATGACGACGATCGCGTCGTCGACCAGAAGGCCGATGGCAATGACCATGGCGAGCATCGTCAGCGTATTGATGGAAAGGCCAATCGACAACATCACCGCCAAAGTGCCGAGCAGCACTACTGGCACGGTGATCATCACGACGAATGTCGCCCGCACATTCTGCAAGAAGACGAACATGATGATGAAAACGAAGATCGCCGCTTCGATTAGCGTTTTCACCACTTCCTTGATCGACTCATCGATAAAGGGGGTGGTGTCCACCGGGAACACGAGTTCGACACCGGCAGGCAAAAATTCTGCCAGCTCTTTGGCGCGCTCGCGCACGCGCTCGGCCGTATCCAGCGCATTTGCCCCGGTGGCGAGGTTGATGCCGAGGCCCGTCACAGGGCGCCCGTTCAGCATCGGTCGCGCTTCATAGCTCGAAGAGCCGATCTCGACACGCGCCACGTCGCCGACCGTAACCTGCGCACCATCTTCGAGCGTGCGCAACGCAATTGCGCGGAACTCTTCAGGCGTTTCGAGAAGCGACCGCACAGTGATGGAGGCGTTCAGCTGTTGTCCATCAGGGCTTGGCCCCGCACCGATCTGACCACCCGTCACCTGCACGTTCTGTGAACGGATCGCGGTCACCACATTTTGCGGGGAGAGCCCGTAATTGGCGAGCTTATAAGGATCAAGCCAGATCCGCATGGCGTAAGGCGCGCCGAAAAGCTGTGTGCCCCCCACACCTTCCACCCGAGAGAGGGGGTCCTCAAAGCTGGTCGCCATCAGATCGGCAAGATCTTCGGATTGGATCGCTGGATCGCTGGAGGTGAGCGCCGCGATTAACAAAAAGCCCGTCCGCGATTTACTGACCGTGACGCCTTGGCGCTGCACTGGTTCGGGCAAAAGCGGCGTTGCACGCGCCAAACGGTTCTGCACCTGCACCTGGGCGATATCAGGATCGGTCCCCGACTCGAAGGTGATGGTCATTTGCATGGTGCCGTCGGCACCTGACGAGGCGCTGATATATTTCAGCCCGTCGAGGCCGGACATTTGCTGCTCAACGACCTGCGTCACCGCGTCTTGCACGGCTTCGGCGGACGCACCGGGATAGATCGCAACCACGTTGACCGATGGCGGCGCGATATCGGGATATTGCTCAACGGGCAGCCCACGGAGCGAAACAATGCCCGCGATCATGGTGATGATCGCGATCACCCAGGCGAAGATCGGTCGACCGATGAAAAACTGGGCCACAGCGGGATCCCTTCTATTCGCCGCTTGGGCCCCACTTTAGAGGGGGCCAGCAAGCTCGATTTTATTCTTTATCGCGCGCTTCCAGGCGCAGCACCGCCGCCGGTATCTGACGGCTCGTTATTGGCGACTGTTTCCTGCACCTTCACCATTTGGCCGGGCTGGAAGTATTGAAAGCCGCTGGTCACCACGCGTGTGCCCGGCTCGACGCCCGTCACGAGCCACTGATTGCCAATGGCGCGTTCGGTCACCACCAGGCGCTCTTGCGCCGTCCCGTCATCAGCGATGACGTAGACAACACCATCGCCATTCGGCTTCCGGCTAACGACAGATTGCGACACGAGAACGGCATCATCCCGCACGCCCTCTTCGATCTCGGCACGGACAAACATGCCGGGGAGCAAAATCTCATTGGGGTTATCGAAGACCGCGCGAAGCGTGACGGACCCTGCGTTCGGATCCACATTCACTTCCGCGAGGGTCAATTCGCCGATTTTGTCATAGGTCATGCCATCGCCGAGTTGCAGCCGCACCGGCAATTTTTGGTCGTCAGAGAGGTTGAGTTTGCCGCCAGAGATTTGGCGCTTCCACCGCAATAGCGAGTCACTGGATTGTGTCAGGTCGACATAAATCGGATCGAGCGTCGTCACAGTGGTAAGCGCTTCAGGTTGGTTCGCCGTGACGAGCGCGCCTTCGGTGACCAATGAGCGGCCAACGAAACCAGCAATCGGCGCTTTGATCACAGTGCGATCAACGGCGATCAGCGCGTTGTCACGCTCAGCTTCGGCGAGGCCCACTTCAGCACTTGCCTGCTCTGACGCCGCGATGGCATCATCATATTCTTGTTGGCTGACCCCGCCGGTTTTGACGAGGTCGGCATAACGAGCAGCTCGCGCTTTGGCCGCTTTCATATTCGCCTCAGCGCGCCGCAAAGAAGCGCGCGCGCGGTTCAGCTCGACGAGATAGATGGTGTCCTGGATTTGGAACAACGGTGTCCCTGCTTCGACCCGGTCCCCCTCTTCATAGAGGCGCTCAGTGATGATACCGCCGACCTGCGGGCGAACTTCAGCCACCCGCGACGCCACGACGCGTCCAGGCAAAGTCGAGGTGAGCTCGAGTGACCGGGCAGAAACCGTTTCTGCCGTCACCACAGGCGCGGGAGGTTGGCCCTGTCCTTGGGCCGGTCCCATCTGTCCGCCGCCTTCACTGCCGCATGCAGCGAGAAGCAGTAGCCCAGCGGCCGCAGCCCCATATAATTTAATTAAGCGCATGATATTCCAAGCTTTTTCAGAGAATGCGGCGAGCCGCCTCTTGTGCAGAATGAACGTTTGCTCTAACTCTCCCATCAGAGATAGCGTCCCCGGTGCCCGTGGGCAAGATCTTCTTCGCAGGTGCACAATGCCGCACCATCTTGAAGCACAGTTCAACACAAACGGTTCAACAATTCGAAAATGGCTGATGGCTTAGACCCAGGCTCCGATTTCACCGGAGCGGAGACGAAAAAAGACGACAAAAAACAACGGGTCATCGAGGCTGCGAAGGCATGCTTCGTAGAGAGCGGCTTTCACGGCGCGCGCATGGCACAGATTGCGAAGCGCGCGCAGATGAGCCCTGGGCTGATCTATCACTACTTCGCGAGCAAAGAAGAAATCATCGGCGCCATCGTCCAGGACCACCTCGAAGGCAAAAAGGCCGTCCAATCGGAAATCCAGGCGACGAGTGGCCCATTTGTTGATGCTTTCCTCGCGCGGATTGATGCGGGCTTTGAGCAAGCGACAGATCCGTTTTTCAGCGCCTTGACGCTAGAAATTACGGCCGAAGCCAGCCGGAACGCACAAATCGCCGAGCTCGTGCGGGAAGCCGATGGCGAGATTCGGCAAATGCTGATGTCGGGTATTTCGCGCGGCGAGAAGGTCAGCGAGCTCGAAGCGCGTGCCGAGGTTTTTCTTGCCATCATGCAAGGCCTTGGCATGCGGACAGTGCGTCACCCGGATATGGATCGAGAGGCTGTCTTTGCGCTCTTGACGCGGATGATCCGGGTTCTGTTCAGCCCAGACATTGACCGCTGCCGGCACGACGACGGGCTCAAGACTTCTTCAACGCATCCGCAAAGCGAATAGCCGCAGCAACGGCCGCATAATGCTCGCGCCGAATCTCTTCGCCCACTTCCACCGTCGCATGAAGTGACCGCGCGACCGCGACGTCGCGGTAAACAGGCACCCCTGCTTCTTGCGCCGTGCTTCTGATCCGAAGCGCGATGTGATCGACACCCTTGGCGATACAGCGCGGCACCTCGTTCGCATGCCGGTTCCACTTGAGTGCAACGGCGTAGTGTTGCGGGTTGACGATCACGACATCTGCGGTCGGCACTTCCGCAATCTGACGGTTCTGGGCGAATTCCCGCGCCATCGCTTGGCGGCGCTTGCGCTGTTCCGGATCGCCTTCGGTTTCCTTCGATTCGTCTCGGAGCTCTTGTAAGCTCATCCGAAGTTTCTTGCGGTATTGACCCCATTTCACCGGCACGTCGATCATCGTTGCCAAAGCGGCGAGGCCAATAGCGCCCATCAGCATCGCCGCGCCCGCCCGTCGCAACTCACTTGCCAGCAATGTCGAGGGCGCGCCGACGGACGCGAGGATGTCAGGCAGTCTGTTCCAGCCGATGAAGACGCCCACCAACATGGCCAGAACGATTTTCACAAGATTCTTCCCGAAATCGGCGAGGCCAGCAGGTCCGAATTTCTGGCCGGCGTTCTTTATGGGCGAGAGACGCTTTAGATCTGGCTTAATCTTTTCACCCGAAAAGGTGATCGCGCCCTGGGCAACAAGCGCCACGACCACCAGCGCAATCCCAAGCCCCATCATCGCCACGAAGAAGCCCAATATGGGCGAAAAGGCGGACCAAATGGTCCCGCCCGTCATTAAAAATTGCGCCGCCGCAAACGGATGATTGAAAAACCCGACTAGGGCCAGGCCGAAGCCATTCGCCAAACTGCCCGCCAGGCCCGTCACCGCCACAAACATGCCGATGTATCGGGAGAGGGTCAGAAGCTCCGTTGACTGCGGAACATTACCTTTGCGCCGCGCTTCCTGGAGCTTCTTCGGCGACGCCTCAAACGACTTGTCTTCGCTTTCGTCGCCTTCCGCCACAGCTTACCAGAACCCTTCGAACGCAATTTCTACGGCGTCGACCCAAGCCAGCATGATCGCGATAATCGCAATCCCCAGGATCAACAGGCCCACCATCACGTTGGCAGGCACGCCGATAAACGTCACCATCATCTGCGGCATGGCCTGATTCATCAGGCCAAGCACGACATTGTACAAAAAGCCGATGATCAGGAACGGCGCCGCCAAGGACACCGAAAGCGAGACAGCGCCCGCGACCCGCTGCATGGCCCATTCGCCCAAGGCACCGCTCGCCGGCACATCGCCGATGGGGAAAAGCATATAGCTCTCCATGAGGAGGCCCACGGCGTAGGTGTGGAAATCAAGCGTCACGAAAAGCGCGGCCCCCGCCATGATCAACAGCATGGCGACCGAGGGGTTCGGTTCTTCGACCACCCCGGCCCCGAAGATTTGCGAGAGCGACATGGCCTGCGCGATGATGGTGCCTGCCATCATCAGCGCCTGGACCAACACACGGAAAGAGAAGCCGAGGGCAAACCCGATCAAGCCCTCGAAGATCATGATGCGCAAAAGGTCCGTCGTCGACAGAAGTTCCATCTGCACTGGCACCGCCAGCGGTACGATGGCGGCCGAGACCGCAAACACGAGTGCCATCCGCACCCGCACGGGAATCGAGAGTTCGCCAATGCCAGGCAGAAGGGTGAACATCATCGACAGCCGCGTGATCACGGCGATCGCGCCAACAGCCATCGCTGCGAGATCCGGCGGGAGTATGGCGGCCAGCGCCTCCACGACTTAGGCCACCGCGAGCATGGTGGGCCGCGAGCCGGGGCCGATTTCCTCAAAGGCGACGACCGGGTTCTTGATGCCGCGGCTGCGCAGCACATCGCGGACCAAGCGGCGACGTCTGGAGGGCACGGCGACCACGGCGTAATTCCCTGTCATCGCAGCCTTATTCAGCGCTTCTTGAACCTCATCGCCCAAGGCTTTGAACTCATCCGCCGTCAGCGTGCCCCGCTGGCCGCCCTCACCATCACCATCGAGCCGCTGCGCGAAGGTCGCATCCCACTTTGGCGAGAGCTGCACCATGGGCAGTGTACCGTCTGCGGATTTGTAGCTTGCGATGAACTGGAATGCGATCGAGCGGCGAACCGCTTCGACAAGATCATCGACGGCAGGGAACCGTGCTTGATGCTCGACAATCGCCTCGAGGAGGAGCGGGATGTTGCGAACACTGATCTTCTCAGCAAGCAAGCCGCGCATCACCCATTGCAGTGTCTCATAGCTGACTTTGTCGGGGAGGAATTCGTCAAGCAGACGCTTGTTCGAATCTGCCCGCCCCTCATCGGTGAGATCGGTGAATTTATCGAGCGCATCCCGCAGCGCGCGGCGCGTCATCAGACGCTCAAACCCGTTCTGGATCGTCTCGAGCAGATGCGTCGCCATCACCTCAACGGGCTCGATGGTGGTGATCCCATGGGCGGCTAGCAGCTCAGCGCCCTGACGGCTGACCCATCGGGCCTCTGCTTGATAAACCGGCTCGAGCGTGTTTTCGCCCTCCACATTGGGGTACTCGTTCTTTTTCACCAGGGCGAGAATGTGGTCGAGTTTCAGATTGGCTTTGGCGACAACGGTGCCCTGAAGGCTGATCGTATAAATCCCCTCGCCCAGGCTCGAATCAGTGACGCGCACCGGCGGCATCACAAAGCCATATCGTTGGATGACGAACTTTCGCAGCTTTTCGATGCGCCGATCGAAGGTCTCCTGACTGCCCACCAAAAGCGGCGAGAGGGACCGGTCCATCTCCACATGGATTTCGTCGACATCGAGCACATCGCCAAGCGTGGCCTTTTTCGGCGCGTCGATGATCTCCGGCTTTTCGTCCGCCTTCTCCTCAGCCGCTTCACGCTTGGCGGCGTTCCAGGCGAGGTATCCAAAGGCCGCGGCACCAACCATGAACGGCAAGAATGGCAGACCTGGGAACAGTGCAAAGATCGTCAGCAACACGGCCACCGTGCCAAGCGCCGTCGACTTGCCCATTAGCTGCGCGAAAAGCGCTTTGTCGACAGCTTCGGCTCCGCGACCTTTCGACAGCAGCAACGCCGCAGCGACCGAAATGATCACGGCAGGAATTTGGCTGACGAGACCATCGCCGACGGTCAGGACGGAATAGTTCGCGACCGCCTCGCCGAGCGAAATCCCATGAACGCCGAGGCCAATGCCGATCCCGGCGACCAAGTTCAGCATGGTGATCAAGAGACCCGCAACCGCGTCCCCCTTCACGAATTTCGACACACCATCGAGGGAGCCGAGGAAGGAGGTCTCTTCTTGTTGAAGCTCGCGCAGGCGCCGTGCCTCGTCGTGGCTAATGGCCCCTGCCGCAACGTCCGCGTCGATCGCCAACTGTCGGCCGGGCATCGCGTCCAACGCGAAGCGCGCGCCAACTTCGGCCATCCGGCCCGCGCCTTTTGTGATCACGAGAAAGTTCACAATGATCAGCACGGTAAAGATGATCAAGCCCAGGAACAGGTTCCCGCCCATGATGAACATGGCGAAGCCTTCGATGATCCCGCCAGCCGCACTGGTGCCTGTGTGCCCTTCCCCGATGATCAGCTTCGTCGAAGAGATGTTTAGCGACAGTCGCAACAAGAGCGACATCAAAAGAACGCTGGGGAAGGATGAGAAATCGAGCGGCTTCTCGATGAACAGCGTCATCGTGAAGATCAAAATCGCCAAGGCGAAGGAAACCGTTAGACCGATATCGAGAACGATCGGCGGCACCGGCAGGATCATCATGACGATGATCACCATCAGGCCCATCGTCAGCATCACCGTGGGCTGACGGATGATGTTCAGGGCGCTGACGCCCGCAGAGGGTGCAACCGCCTCCGCCATGGGCTTAACCGATCAGTGGCAAAATGCGGTCGTTAAACAACGACAGGCAAAGCCCCACCATATAGCTCGCGGTCAGCGAGAACACGACCAACATTGCCGCCACCTTCGGCACGAAGGTGAGAGTCAATTCCTGGACCGATGTCAGAGCTTGCAAGAGGCCGATGATCAAACCACTGATCAGCGCCGCCAGCAAAAGTGGCGTCGCCATCAGCGCGGCGGTGAAGACCGCATCGCGCGCCAGATCCATGATTTGCCCGTCGGTCATCATGGCTTAGACCGGCATACGGAGGATTTCTTGATAGGCCTCAACGACCCGGTCACGGATGGTCACCGCGGTCTGCAAAGCGAGCTCTGCTTTCGCCAAAGCTTCGACCACTGCCTGGGCACTGCCCTCGCCGGCCGCAAGCTCTTGCACAGCGGCATCGGCCGCGTCGAAATTTTGCGCAAATTCAGCCGCCGCGCCCGAGAGACCGCGGGCGAGACCGCTTTCGGCTGCTTCGTTCGTGAGGGGACCACCAGCGGCAACGCGCCCCGCCTGCCCGTAAGCTTGCGCCGCGCCAAGTGCAGATAATTCAGCCATTTTTTATTATCTCCGCAGAATGGAAACGAGACCTGCATACATTTCGCGGGCCTGACGGAATGCCTCGAGGTTGGCATCGAAATTCCGTTTGGCTTCGCGTGCATCGGTGACTTCGACGAACATGTCGACATTGCTCAGCTCGACATAGCCGTTCTCATCCGCAAGCGGATGGCCAGGGTCGAGCACTTGACGACGATCACTATCGTCGAGGGTGAGCCGTGAGACGTCGACGATATTGCCCGCGTGATGGGCTTCGAAAGTCACGAGTTTGCGTCGATACCCTGGGGTGTCAACGTTCGATAAATTCTCGTGAACTGTCCGTAGGCGCAGGCTTTGTGCTGCCATGCCGTCACTCGCGGCTTTAAGGGAAGCGAAAATCGGATCAGCCATCAGCGGCTACCCCGCAGCGCCAGCTGGTAGAAATTCGACATTTTCTCCCACATCGCGAGCGCCATCTCGTGTTGGCCGCGCGCTTCGGCGAGATACATCACTTGATCCTCGAGATGGACGGAGTTGCCCGTCGGCTTCACCGAAGCGGACCGGTCCACCTGCGCATCCACTGGCGCGTCACCGCGAAAAACTTCGGCAAAGCTCGCCACGTCTTTCGCGCGGTATCCGGGCGTATCGGCGTGCGCGATGTTTTCCGCGAGCACCGCTTGGCGCGATGTCGCGTGCGACACCATGCTTTTCGCAATGGTGAGGATCGTCGGATCTGAGCCGAACATGAATGCCTCCGCAGGTCGCGTTAACGATGCGGTGACAATAGTGACCAGGAATTGAATAAAAGGTTAACGACGTCCTGAAATGACACGCTGAGTGTCTTCATCCGATGCGTCAGTCTCGGCGTGGTTGGTCAGGCCCAACATCTCCGCCTCGATTGGCATCAAGGATTTCAGCCCCACTAAGACGGCGTGGAATCGTCCGGCCTCGGCCGCTTCAATTGCGCGGTCGATCACATCAGCATGCGGCGTGTCGATAAAGACGCCCGACAAAGCCTCAAGCTGTTCGAGCAAGGCCGCGCGCCCCTCATCCAGCTCGACTTCACAGGCGAGAATCAGTTGCGCCGCATGATAGGCGCGCCGAACCGGCGTCGTGACCTCATCAGGGTGCAAAGCATCACTTAGTCTCAGCACGAAAACGCCATCATCAACTATCCGCATGGAACTCCGCCGGGGGCCGTTTTCGAGCAAATGGCCGCCCACGAGGAAGCGTTCGCCCGGCTTAAAAGTGAGTGTGAGGCCGGCCATCGCCGGTTACGCTGCCTGGCTGGCCGCGGCAGCGGCAGCAAGCCCTTGGGCCACGGCGCGGTTCACGTCGCTCAGCGCTTGCGGTTTCTCCTCACCGCTAAGGACCTTTGGCCCCGTGGTGACGGAATAGCGCGCGAGGCTCAAAAGCCCGCTTTTCAACTCGTTCGGGAGTTGATTGCCCGTCGACGTGATGTCGACAAGCAATGTGCTCCAAAGTTCTGTGTTGCGATAAACGGCTTCGGCGAGTTTGCGGGCACCTTCGACGGTGGACGGATCAGCGGCATCAAGCTGCGACGCGATCGACGTCAGCAAACGGAATTCGATTTGACGGGGGGACGCGGTCTGACGAGCGACCTGGCCATAGCCTTGTTCGGCAATCGACGACATAAGGGGCTACTGACTTTCAGAGTAATTCAATAACGGACGAACGAAGAGAAACGAGGCGGTACC
>CAYFHK010000100.1:0-10168 GCA_964342585.1 uncultured Caulobacterales bacterium
TGAGGGCGAGCGACATCTTTCACGAGGGCGATGCGCTGTTCGCAGGCGTGCCGTCGCCCTTTGCGGCGGGGCGATATCACTCCCTGCTCGGCGTGCCTGCCGCTGATGGGCTACTCGAGACGATTGCGTGGGGCGCGGATGGTACGCCTATGGCCGTTCGGCATCGCCGCCTTCCGCATGTCGGCGTCCAATTCCACCCCGAGAGCATCTTGACCCCCGCGGGCCGCCACGTGATGGACAACTTCCTCAAGCAAACAGCGTCGCGAGGGAGTGCTTGATGTTTTGGGTCAATGGCGAGCTGCGGGATAGCGACAGCTTCTCGATCGCGACATCGGATCGGGGCCTGCTGCTGGGTGATGGGCTCTTTGAGACGGTGAAGGTCGCCGATGGGCGACCGGTCTTTCTCACAGAACATCTGTGCCGGCTTCAGGTGGCAGCGGATGAGATCGCTCTCCCCATCGACCGGGCAGCGCTCCGCCAAGGGGTGAGCGCACTGCTTGGCAAGGCGGGTCCGGCCGCGAGCGGTGCGTTGCGTATCTCCGTTGCGCGAGGGCCGGGGCCTCGGGGTATCTCCCCGATACCGCCGGTGGATCAGGCACCGGTTTCGCTCATCACCTTCGCCCCCAGCGCGCCGCCCTCGCCTCAAGAAGGGCTCGATCGCTTGATCCTGGCGCCGTTCATTCGGTCCTCCTTTGCGCCCTCAGCGCGCATGAAAACGCTTTCTTACTTCGATAATCTTTCAGCAAAAGCGTATGCGGATGACCAGAAGGCCGCTGATTGCATCTTTGAAAACGAGTTGGGGCAAGTGTCCTCAACGACGATGGCGAATATCTTCGTTGCGGATGGAGAAGGCTTTCGCACCCCGCCGGTGAGCGCGGGTATTTTGCCTGGTATTGTGCGTGAACAAATCATCCATCAGGCGACACGCGAGGGTATCCCCGTCAAGGTTTGCCAATTGCGGCCAACCGACCTATTCGGACGGATACTCTATCGGACCAATAGCTTGATCGGTGTGCGCGCAGGATGGTTTGATGGCGGAAGGGATCATTTCATGCCGGAGCAGACCCCCGATGATCGGTTGATGAAACTCTATCGCCATGCGGAGGCCGCGGCGGCAGCCTCATGAAGAGCTTCACCTTCCAACACGCTCAGATCTCCGCCATCGTCGCCGGGCTCTTCGCCGATGAACTCGCCCGCCGATATGGTCGCTACACAGAGACACTCGTTCTCTCCCGCTGGGGGGCGGAGACCAAGCTTGGACGCGGCGGGATCGATGCGAATGCCGATCAACAGCGGGCAGGGGCGGCGCGGGCAGCATTGTTCTTCGGCTATGATCAGGACGTGCTCCGCGTTTCTGCGGGTGACACGTTTGGTGATTGGGCAGACCGGCTCGCCGCGCCGTTGCGCGAAGAGTTGCGCTATTTTCGATTTCATCCGGCGACCCAAGGCGGCGAGGCCGATACCCGCCACGAGGCCGATACCATCTTTCAGGATGCCGCCGCCGTTGCGAGCTTGATGCAAGGTCGCCGCCGCGTCGTCAGCATGGTCTCCCCGCATAGCCTGATGGGGCTCGTGGCGACGGTGATGGCGCCAAACCTTCAGCGCATTGAAGTGATCGATGGGCGAAATATGGGCCCTGATGAATTGTCGAGCCAGCTCTCTTTCGGCGACATCGTCATCGCGACGCCGACGCTGTGGCGATATCTGGCCGATACCCTGCCCAGCATGGCGAACAATGTGATGGGCATGTCGTTCGGGGAGCGGCTGGGGCCGAATTTGGCGACACAGCTTCGCCAACGCGGGCTTGGTGCCATGCGCGAGCTTTACGGTTCTACGGAAAGTGGCGTTGTCGGCTGGCGGGACAGTCCATCTGATCCGTTTGTCCTCTTCGATCACTGGAACCGTGACGGTGATGCCATCGCGCGGCGCCGACCCAATGGTCAGGCACAGCGGCTGCTACCCATGGACGATCTCGAATGGAACGGCGATCGCGCGTTCGAGCTTGGGTCGCGCCGTGATGGCGCCGTCCAAATCGGCGCGGTGAACGTCTTTCCGAACAAGATTGCCTCGATCATTTCTGATCACCCCGACGTCAAGGTGTGTTCGGTGCGCGTCAGCCAACGGCCGGGCAATCTCGATAGATTGATTGCCGAGATCAATCTCGTGCCAGGTCGCGCACCTGATCAGTCAATGGCTTGGTCGATTGAGGAATGGTGCCGATCGCGGCTTCGTCCGCCAGAGCGGCCGCGGATCTATACCTTTTTCAGCGCAGGCTAACGGCGCTGATTAACTCTCGGGTGGTGCCGGTGGGGCTTCCGCCGGCACATTGGCCTCTTCAGACGGCTGGTTCGGCAAGGAGGACTGCGACGTCCGACCGTTCGAAATGCCGCGCGAGGCTTGCGATGCCATCTGCAATTTTTGATCGGCTTGACCGGCAACCGTTCCCATGACGGCGCGCGAATTGTTGGTCCCATCGCCGACCATAAAGGTCTGTTCGCAATGGGTCGTGCACGAAAAGCTGTACTGCGTGCCGCCGCTTTGAAGGGTCAGAAGGCGGTTGCGTGGCGTGCGGACGCGCACATCAAGGGTCGCGAAGCGCTCGCCCTTCTCATCGAAAAAGTAGACTTTCGTCGTGCCAGGCATCCGACCAAAGAAAATCAGTTCGCGTTTCGATCGTACGGTGACATCCGCGATGGACGGATTTGCGACGACGATGCTGCCGACGGGCTGTTCCAAGGAATGCAGTTGCGCCTCATCGATGGTCACCCACAGCTCATTCGCCGCAAAGGCGGGGGCGGTGACAGTAAGAGCGGCGCCGCAGAAGGCAGCTAGCAGTCGCATGACAATCATCTCGCGAAATTTTTCACGTCCCGCCTCTTCACCACGAAAAGATCAACAAGGACTAAACGAAAAATCGCGCGCCTTTACGCTCGGCAAACTATCGCGTGGTACTTGGCTGCAGCGTAGTCATAAATAGAAGTCATCATCATGGCGCAGCCGCAATCCGAGAATAATGACGACAATTTGATCTCGATCGATCGCCATCGACGCGAGTGTGCGCTGCGACGCTTGGACTGTCTTGCCGAGGCGAGCGATGAGGTGATCGAGGCGATCGTCCCGCATGTCGATCTTCGCGCTTACCTCTCGGGCGACTCAGTGATTGCCAGCGGTCAATTTGATGGCTCCAGCCTCTATGGGTTGATCGACGGGAAAGCGAATTTGACGAAAACCGCCGTCGAAACCGGCGATATCGATATTCACGAAATCGGCGGTGGTCGAACGATTGGCCTATCTGCGCTGTTGTCAGGCATCGGTGTGGGCGGTGCGGACATCTCCTTGGTCGCCCAGACAGATCTCGATGTTCTGGTGATCGACGCGGAGGCTTTTCGGACAATGGTCGAAGAGCGGCACGACCTGGCGCACACACTGTTGACCTATTGTGCGCAGGAATTGGTGCGGATGCGTTCGCCTGGGATGATGCGGATCGGGCCGGAGCGCCGGGTTTTCCGACATTTGCTTTCGCTTGTCCGCCGCCAAGGTGAGACCTTCAGCATCCCCGAAATGCCGCGGCATGCGGTTCTCGCAGAAGCCTCCGGTGTCGGTGACCGTGTCGCCGCCTCCGCCGTGGCGACCCTCATTACCCGAAATATCGCCAAGCGGAGTTATCCGAGCTTGGAGATTCTCGACATCGAAAAGCTGCGGCACATCGCCTACTGAGCGATGCTGTTCAAGCGCCTCAAATTCGAGGTGATGTTGTAACCTTCCATTCACTAAAGGTTTGAATTCATGAGGGTATTTCTTTACTCCCCCGCGCTACTTTTGAGGTATCTGGAGAGTGCAAAAACCAGATTTGTGTGTGGAGAAATAGGAGTAAGTCATGATCAAACTCATCAAGCGCTTTGCGAAGGAAGAAGATGGCGCGACAGCCATTGAATACGGCCTCATCGCTGCGCTGATCGCCGTTGCGATTATCGGTGCGGTTGGCGCAGTGGGCGACCAGCTGACCACCATGTTCCAAGACGTTGCGGATGCGGTCGAGGATCCGGATGCTGCAAGTGCACCGGCACCGGCACCGGCACCGTAAGCATCGTCGATCTGAGGAATTTGGCGGCGCATACTGCCTTGCGTGCTTTGGTAGAGGCCGCCAATCAACTCGATGGTTAATCGAGGAACCGGTCCCCAAAAGGGACCGGTTTTTCTTTGTGAGTACGAATTCTTAGCCTTGATGGACCAAGACAAAAGAGCAGCAGAGGTTTCGATATGCTTCTCTTCCTGAGTTTCCTGTTTCCCGCTTTGATCATCGCGGCGGCGGCCTATGATGTCTCGACGTTCAAGATCCCCAACCGCTTGACGGCCATCATGCTCGTCACCTGGCCCCTCGCCGCTTTCGCGATTGGAATGCCCGCGGTGCAATGGGCGCTGTCAGGGATCATGGCGGGCATCGTCTTTCTTGGCGCCTTCGGGATCTTTGCGGCGGGATGGTTTGGCGCCGGTGATGCGAAGCTATTGCCTGTTGTGGCCTTGTGGGTCGGGCCGACCAATGTCTTTCCATTCCTAATCTACACGGCGCTGGCCGGCGCCGTCGTCAGCATCGTGATGATGGGGGTTCGGAGCCGTCCCTTGCCCGTCTGGGGCTATAAGGTTGGCTGGTTGGTCGAGTTGCACGGCCGAGAGCGCGATATCCCGTACGGCCTCGCTATTGCCGTGGCAGCGCTGATTTTGTGGCCGAAGACAGCATTCTTTGGTTTTTAACCATCCCGCTTCATTCGTTCACGAAACGAGGACGCAACGCCTTGAGTTCTCGTGTCGATATTAACCTTGTCTTGAAGGTTCCGGCCCACACTGAACTGAGCCGTAACTGCATCTCCTGTTTGGGAAGGGGTGCTCGATGAGCATGACGCGCGTAATTATTCTGCTGATCGCCATCGGCGCCGGAGGCATCGCGTTCTTCCTGGTCGCGTCGGGCGACGACGCGCCACAGCAAGCGATCGCACAAGCGATTCCGAAGGCTGCTGAAGGTCCGAAGATGACGCGCGTGCTGGTCACCGCCGATGACATTTCGCAAGGCAGTGTCCTGAGCGAAGAGTCGACCTCATGGGTGCGCTGGCCTGCAGACCAGGTGCCTGAATTCTACGTCACAGAAGACGAGAAAGCTTTCATCGAGGCGCTGCCGCAAATGCGCGCCCTCCGCTCCATCCGCGCCGGCGAGCCGCTCACTTCTGCCAACACGGTCCGTCACGGTGACCGCGGCTTGCTTGCCGCAATCATGACTCCTGGCATGCGCGCCGTAACCGCTCGGCTGAGTGCGGAACAAACATCCGGCGGGTTCATCCTCCCAGGCGATCGCGTCGATGTCTATGCAAGCGGTATTGATCCCAGCTCTGATGCGCGGGGACCGACGTCCTGGGTGCTGTTCTCGAATGTTCGCGTGCTGGCGATCGACCAAGCTTATTCAACGAGCGATGAAACGACCGCGCTTGTGGGCCGGACCGTCACTTTGGAGCTCGCGCCCGACCAGGTCTCTCGCTTCATTGAGGCCCGCGATACCCAAGGCCTCACCTTGGTGCTGCGCAGCGTGTTCGACGCTGACATTGAAGAAACACAACAAACCACCGTCGATCAGGTGGTGGTGATCAGATACGGACAAGGCTGACCATGGGGGCTACCCACATTTTCGCACGAGCTTTGAGTGCTGTATGCGCCGCCATCGTCTTAGCACTGATGGCGGGGACAACAGCCGTCACCGCGCAAGAATCAGTGGTCGATACAGGCGGGCAATCGGTCACGTCTCGAGAAATCGTCTTGCCGCTGGGCAAAGCCGCGATTATCGAATTGCCGCGCGCTGCTGCCGATATTTTGGTATCGGACCCCGACATCGTCGAGACGGTGATCCGTACGCCACGCCGCGTCTATGTCTTGGGCAAAGAAGCCGGTCAAGCAAACGCGTTTTTCTTCGACAGCGCGAACCGCACGATCCTCAATCTCGAAATCCAGGTTGAACAGGATGCCGATGCCATCCGTCATCTGATGGGCAAGCTTGTGCCGAATGCGCGGATCGACGTGGAAAGCCTGAACGGCAACGTCATCCTCAGCGGACAGGTCGATACTCCGCTTGAAGCGCAACGTGCGCAAGAGGTCGCTGGCCGGTTCGTGGGCGAAGAGAATGTGGTCAACATGCTGTCCGTCCGTGAGCCCGCACAAGTGATGCTGCGCGTCCGCGTCGTCGAGATGCAACGTCGCTTGATCCGTCAGCTCGGGATTGATCTGAATGGCGTTGCACGCGTGAACAATGCGGCGGTCGATTTCGCCGTCCAAAACAGCTTCGCGATTACGGGTGCGCCCCTGGGTGGTTTGGGCGGCAACGTCCTCACGCGCGGTTTTGGCAATGTCGATAATCTCGACTTTGCCTTCGACGTGTTCGAACAAAATGGCTTGGTGAAAACCCTTGCTGAACCAAACTTGACTGCGATTTCTGGGGCTTCGGCGTCGTTCCTCGCCGGTGGTGAGTTCCCCGTGCCAGAAGCCACCGCAAACGGCGTGCCGTCGATCTCCTTCAAACAGTTTGGTGTCTCGTTGAATTTCACCCCGATCGTTTACTCAAAGGGGCGTATCCAGCTTCAAATGAACACGGCGGTCTCTGAAATCTCGGCCGTGAACGGCTTAAGCGTTGCGGGCCGCCAAACCGTCGACTCAACTGGCGAGGTCGTCAATCAGGAAGGCTTCGTGGTGCCCGGCGTTACGACGCGGAATGCGCAGACCACGGTGGAATTGCCCTCTGGCGGGTCAATCGCGATCGCTGGCCTTTTACAGGAGAACATCACCGAATTCGTCGATGGTGTGCCGGGGATCAAAGAGACGCCAGTTCTTGGCGCCCTGTTCCGCAGCCAAGAATTCCAAAGCAACCAGACTGAGCTTGTGGTGATCGCGACGCCGTACCTTGTCGCGCCGACGCAGCTGGCAAACCTCACGGACCCTGCCAATGGCCACGTGAATGCGAGCGCGGTGCAATCGGCGCTCCTGGGCCGGCTTGAAGCGGCTTACGGGGTGAAGGGCGGCGGCGTGGGTGAGGCGAACCTGCAAGGCCCGCTCGGGTTCATCCTGGATTGAGGAGATAATGGCCATGCTGAAAAAACTGACGATTGGCATTGTGCTGAGTGTCTCGATCTCAGGCTGCTCACTTCTATATAATGACGCCAATGATGCGTTGACGACGGCTGAGCGTCATCCGATCACTGTCGATCAGCAGACGGTGACATTAGAAATCCCTGTGGATCAAACGCTATCGGGGCTTTCCCGCGGCAGTTTGGCAGAGCTTGATGCCTTTTTGACCGAATATCGGACGCGGGGGCATGGGCCAATGACGGTCACGGCGCCGTCTGGTGGCCCATCTGACCGTGATGCGCAGGAGGCGGCTGCCAATATTCGCCAAGCGCTCAATGCCTTCGGTCTCGCTTATTCGGAGATGCAAGGCGCCACCTATCGGCGCGGCGCCGGCAATGATGGTGTGATCGTGTCATTCACCCGCTACGCGGCCTCTGGTCCCGTGTGCGGTGTGTTTAGCGGTGAGGTGAAGGCTCGGCTAAAATCTGTGCGTGCACCGAATTTTGGCTGTGCTGACCAGGCCAATTTAGCGGCGATGGTGGCAGATCCGGCCGACCTCGCCCGCATGCAACCCAATGCCCCAAGCAATGGCAGCCAGGCGGCGACGGCCGTGCAATTCCTCCATTCTGGTTTGCCGGCGGGCACCCCGCCTCTTGGCGGCGCGGGCGGTGCCGCTGGCGGCGCTGCGGGCGGCGGCGCCGGCGGTGCGGGTGCAGCCGGTGGTGCCGGCGGCGGTGGCGGTATGGGAGGGGGGCTATAATGCGTTCTTCTCACAACATGGCGGAGGTTTGAGCGATGGCTGGCATCCCACCAAAGCCGTCTGAAGACGATGAGTTCGATTTGGATATCGATCTCGACGATCTCGATGATGCTGCACTTCAGCGGTTGCTCGAGGAAGATCCGGCATTAGAAAAAGAACTCGAAGCGCTTGAGGCGAGCGACCTGTCCGCACCTGAACCCGCTGAAACCGAGGTCGAGCCGGAGGGCGATGTTGATGACAGCATCGTCGAAACCGCGCCAAGCGTCGATGATGACGAAGATGACGGGTCGGTTGATGACGACTTAGCTGCCCTTCTTGAGCAGGACGATGCAGGCGAATTCGACGATGCACTCGATCATGAAGAATCTGACGATGACGGATTGATGGCGCTGCCGTCCTATGCGGACGATGACGACGCAGATGCGCTTTCTGATGATCCGCCTTTTGTCGCGGCGCCGAGCCATGACGATTTGGCCGACTTCAGCGTCGATCATGAGGAAGAAGAGCACGCGCCAGAGCCCCCTGTGGCCGAGCCTGCTCCGGCGCTCAGCGAAGAAGAGGTGGCTGCCCTCAACCTGCCGCCCGTGCCGCGGATCAATATCAGCGCCTTCTGCGTCACCGATCAAATGACATCGTTGATCGAGCAGGCGGCTGCAGATCGCCGCCTGAGCAAGGCGCATGTCACCATCCAATCTGGTGACGCCACGCGGGCTGCAGAGGTTTTCTCTGATGAGCCGACACCGAATTTGTTGATCATCGAAGCCGGCAGCAGCATGGCTGAGTTGCTTTCCGGACTCGACCAGCTGGCGCAAGTCTGCGATCCTTCAACACGCGTTGTGATCGTTGGGAATATCAACGATATTCGCTTGTACCGTGAGCTGATGGACCGCGGGATCAGTGAATATCTCGTGACGCCGCGCTCACCGCTGCAGCTGATCAGCATCGTCGGTGAGCTTTACGCCGACCCGTCCGCCCCGCCGATTGGGAAGAGCTTCGTCTTTGTCGGTGCACGCGGTGGCACCGGCTCATCGACCATCTGTCACAATGTGGCATGGATGATGGCGGATGATTTCTCCACGGATACCATTCTGGTGGACCTCGACTTGCCATTTGGCACCGCCGGGCTCGATTTCGAACAGGACCCGAGCCAGGGTCTCTCAGAAGCTCTGGCGGCGCCTGATCGCCTGGACGACGTGCTGCTCGATCGCTTGCTGCAGAAATGCTCTGACCGCCTTAGCCTGTTCGCGGCGCCCAATGCGCTCGAACGCGACTATGATTTGGCAGCGGAGAACTTCGAGCAGGTGCTCGATACGGTGCGTCATGCGGCACCGGGGGTTGTGATCGACCTGCCACATTTGTGGTCAGGGTGGGCAAAGACGGTTCTTCAGTCAGCCGATGAGATTGTCCTGACGGCGGCGCCCGATCTGGCGTCGTTCCGAAACGCAAAGAATATCATCGAGACGATCCGCACCCATCGGACCAATGACTCGCCGCCGATCCTGGTGATCAACCAGTCAGGCGTGCCAAAGCGTCCCGAAGTGCCCATGGAGCAATTCGAGGAGGCTTTGGGCATCGCGCCAAAGGCGATTGTGCCGTGGGATCCGGTCCTATTCGCGACCGCCTCTACCAATGCGGATGCGATTGGCGATGTCGCGCCAAAATCAAAGTCAGCACAGGAATTGCGCCGGATTGCCAGCATGCTTCTTGGCCGACCAGAGCCTTCCGCGCGCGGCCTGAAGTTCGATCTTAAGTCCCTGTTTTCGAAAGGCCGATAGAGCGGAGCCATGTTCGGAAAACGCCCCGCAGATGGATCGACACCCGCCGCCCCTCGGCCCGAGAAGCCGGCCGCGGCCCCCGCACCTGTTGCGCGCACAGCTGAGAAATCGCCGCCGAAGGTAGCCGCGCCGCCGCCAAAACCGGTGGCGCCAAAGCCCGCGCCGCGTGAAGAAGAGGCGCGGTCTGATCAATATTTTGCGATGAAGACGACGATCTTCAACGCCTTGATCGACACAATCGATTTGTCGCAGCTCGCGCAGCTCGACATGGAGTCGGCGGCCGAAGAGATCCGCGATATCGTCAACGAGATCATCTCGATCAAAGGCCTGCAAATGTCGATCGCGGAGCAAGAATCTTTGCTCCAAGATATTTGCAATGACGTCTTGGGCTATGGTCCGCTCGAGCCCCTCCTGGCGCGCGACGACATTGCCGATATCATGGTGAATGGCGCCCAACGCGTGTTCATCGAGGTCAGCGGGAAAATCCAGCTCACCAAAATTCGCTTCCGCGACAACACGCAGCTGATGAACA
>CAYFHK010000101.1:0-10035 GCA_964342585.1 uncultured Caulobacterales bacterium
AAGACATTTCGGTGCGCACGCCGGGCGGCGATTTCGACTATGTGCGGGCGAAGGCCGGCGGCATGGATGCGCCTTTCATGTCGATCTATGTGCCCGCGAGCTATCAGGAGACCGGTGGCGCCTATGAGTTCGCAGACGAGCTGATCACCCTCGTCGAAGGCATCGCGCAGGCCAATCCCGACAAGTTCGAAATGGCGTACACGACCGATGATGTGAAACGCATCTTCAAGGAGGGCAAAATCGCCCTGCCCATGGGGATGGAAAATGGCGCACCGATCGGCACGGATCTCGCCAATCTCGATTATTTCTACGGACGCGGCATCCGCTACATCACCCTCGCCCATTCGCGCGCGAATGCGATTTCGGATTCGAGCTATGACATCAATCGCCCCAACGGCGGGCTTTCCCCTTTTGGCGAACAGGTCGTTAGACGGATGAATGAGCTCGGCATCATGATCGATATCAGCCACGTCTCGGACGAGAGTTTCTACGACGTCCTCGCACTAACTGACGCCCCGGTGATCGCCAGCCACTCATCGCTGCGCCATTTCACGACCGGTTTTGAGCGCAATATGAGCGACGAGATGGTCGCGGCGCTCGGCGAGAATGACGGCGTGATCATGATCAATTACGGCTCGTCCTTCCTGACCAATGCGTATCAGGAATGGTCGCAACGATATAACGCTGCCTTCAACAAGTTCGTGCAGGAAAATAATATCGAGCCGACGCCCGAGGTGCGCCAACAGTTCGAGAAGGGCTACATTCGGACGGCACCAAAACCCTATGCCACGGTGGAGGATGTGCTGAACCACATTGATCGTGCTGTGGAGCTTGCGGGCATCAACCATGTGGGCCTCGGTTCTGATTTCGATGGCGTAGGTGACAGCCTGCCCGTGGGGCTAAAAGATGCATCGATGACGCCGCAATTGATCCAGGGGCTGATGGATCGCGGCTATTCGAATCGCCAGATCAAGAAAATCATGGGCGATAATTTCATGCGTGTCTGGCGCAAAGTAGAAAGGGTCGCCGACTAAGCGTTCTTGCTCAGGAGCGCTGGCCCGAGGATCGGCTCTTCCCCTGTCTTCAGCCATAGCGGCCATTTCGGCATGATGGCTGTGAAGATAGCGGCGCCCATCATCTCATTTAGCCACGCCTTCAACGCAGGCCAGTCTTGGGCGTCGAACCAGTCCGGGTCGGCAATGCGAAACTGGCGCACGAAGGGGAAAACGGCGAAGTCGGCAAGGCCTGGCGCCGCGCCGCCCAAATAATCGTCGCGGGTGAGCCTTTCGTTATAGTCTGTGAGAATAGCCGCCCCTGCGTCGCGATGTGCGGTTTCGTCGACATCCTCATATCGCGTCGCATATTTGTATCTGTCTAAATGATGCTTGAACGGACCATCATTGCGGGAAATCAGAGCCTGCACATCTTCGCTGGCCTGGGAGACGTCGCCACCCAGCGCCCAATCCATCACCTCAAGGCTTTCGTCGATCACTTGACCATCGGGCAGCACAAGGACGGGCACCGTTCCCTTCGGTGAGGCTTCAAGCATCTCGGCGGGCTTCTCACGCAAGATGATCTCGCGTACACGAACTGTTTTGCCGCCAAGAAGGAGCGCCATGCGCGCCCGCATCGCATAGGGGCAGCGCCGAAAGCTATAGAGGATCGGGAGCTGAGTCACGACGCCGACGGCGCGCTGCCAAGATGGGTCTCGCCGCGTTCGGCGGCCAAGCGCATTTGCCGTTCTCGTTCCGCAAAGGCGCGGCGACGTTCTGGGCTGACCGTGTCGATGCATTTCGGGCAGGACACGCCGGGCGAATAGGCCGCATGCTGCTTATTTTCTTCGGTGATGGGCATACGGCAGGCATGGCAAAGATCATAGGAGCCTTGAACCAGCCCATGCCCCACCGACACGCGACCATCGAAGACGAAGCATTCACCTTGCCAGCGACTTTCCTCGGCGGGCACCTCTTCAAGATATTTCAAAATGCCGCCTTGCAGATGCAGCACCTCTTTCACGCCTTGGCTCAGAAGATATGAACTGGCCTTCTCGCAGCGAATACCCCCCGTGCAGAACATCGCGACACGCTCCACCTCCCCATGCGTCGCTTTATACTCCTCGAACCATTTGGGGAAATCACGGAACGACGTGGTTTGCGGATCCGTGGCGCCAGCGAAACTGCCGATCGCCACTTCATAATTGTTCCGCGTATCGATCACAGGGATCTGGGGATCGTCCACCACCTGGTTCCATTCGGCAGCAGGCACATAGGTGCCGACGGCGCGGTTCGGATCAACTCCCGGCACGCCCAAGGTCACGATTTCTCTCTTGAGGCGAACCTTCAGCCGAAGGAACGGCATCTCATCGGCTGTTGAATATTTGGCCTCAAGCCCTGCGCAACCTGGCAATGCGCGAAGCGCGGACATCGCCGCATCAATGCCGTCAGCTGGCCCGGCAATGGTGCCGTTGACGCCCTCTGCGGCGAGCAAAATCGTGCCGCGCACACCTGCGGGCTCGAGCACGGCGTAGAGATGTGCCTGCCACCGCTCCAGATCGCTGAGCGGGGTAAAAAGATAAAGGGCGGCAACGGTGTAGGCGGACATTTCTTATTTCCGGTCAAAAGCAAAGGGCGAGAAGGCCTGCTGCGTCGGCATCACTTCTACCCGATTGATGTTCACATGAGGCGGCAATGCCAGAAGGCGCGCCACGGTTTCCGCGATATCGCCTGCGGTGAGCGGCGCATAGCCCTCATAAACTTTGTCCGCACGCGCCTGATCACCCTTAAATCGCACAACGGAGAATTCCGTCTCCACCGCACCGGGCTCAACGTTCATCACCCGCACATTGGTGCCCAGAAGATCCGCCCGCAGATTGAGGGAGAACTGCGTGACGAAGGCTTTCGTCGCGCCATACACATTGCCGCCAGGATACGGGTAGGTGCCCGCCACTGACGACAGGTTCACGATATCGCCCCGCGGCTGTTCGATCAGCACAGGCAAGAGCGCGCGCGTGAGATGCACAAGGCCGCTGACATTTGTGCGGATCATCTGATCCCAATCGGTGAGCGAGGCTTTTGCCGCCCGGTCGAGCCCCTGAGAGAGCCCAGCATTGTTGATCAGCATGTCGGGCCGCCACCCCTCGGGCAGGAGATCGGCGATCCCGTCAACGGCATCGAGATCGTCCATGTCGAGCTTGAGCGGATGGACGCGCCCCTCCAGCGAGGCGGCCAACGTTTCCAGGCGATCTTCGCGGCGCGCGGTCGCGATCACGCGGGCGCCATCGGCCACCAGGCGTCGCGTGATGGCCTCACCGATGCCGGCGCTGGCCCCGGTCACCAGGGCGACCCGACCTTCGAAGGCACCTTTGTCGCTCATGATCGTTCCTTTCATAGCCGAAACGGCATAACAAAATTCAGGGCTTTACCCCACCCATCTCACAAACGATCCGCCATTCCTCATTGGTGACCGGCTGCACCGACAAACGCGAGTTTTTGACCAACACCATCTCAGCAAGCCGCGGCTCGTCTTTGATCGCCTTCAGCGTCACGGGCGAGGGGAAGCTCTCGCGCGCCACGATGGTCACACATTCCCACGGGCTGTCGGGCTCGGCCGTGGGGTCGGGCGCGGCTTCAGCAATGATTTCGACGATCCCCACCACCGCCCGGTCTGACTGAGAGTGATAGAAAAAGGCGTGATCGCCGCGCTTCATTTCCTGCATGAAGTTTTTGGCCTGGTGGTTCCGCACCCCATCCCAGGGCTCGCCTTCCTCACCCTTGTCGCATTGTTGCGCCCACGACCACGTGGAGGGCTCCGATTTCATCAACCAATACGCCATGCAATCCCATCCAATCGAAAGCCCGTGACAAGCCAAAGCGGGCCGGGAAAATCAAGTGTTTCGGCGCGGTCGCGCATTGAACCCGCCCTGCCCAGTCTTACCTTTGGGCGGTTTTGCGCACGGTGCCAAAAAGGGACACAGATGCAAAAGTTCTTGATCATTTTGGGACTGGCAATCGTCATCATCGGCCTGTTGTGGCCTTGGATCGCGCAATTGGGCCTTGGTCGCCTGCCCGGCGACATCACAATTGAGCGCGGAAACACAAAAATATACCTTCCTATCGTGACCTGCGTTATTTTCAGCGCCCTGTTAACTATACTTTTCCTCCTTTTTGGTGGCCGTTAACCTTAACAATACCTGTCACTTCACAACTTGGCACGCAGAATGCAAAAACTCACTCGCATGACTTCTTAACTTGTGGGTGTGGAATGAATACTCTTATCGGCGCTGTTGCCGCCAGCTTTGCAACACTGACCTTAGCCGGCACTGCGTCGGCTGCGACTGTTAATCTTTACCGCTCGAGTGGGTACGTTGAGTCTCCAACGCTGAGCGGCACCTTTGACGGCGTTGGGGTGACCCTCACGGCAGCAACCTGGACGCTCGACAGCTTCAACAGCACGACGGATACCGGCACAGGCACGATCGATCCGTTGGGGCCGAGTGACCAAGCCGAGTTTTCGTATTCGACCGGCGGCCTTGGCATCATCAACAGCTCGGGCGACAATTCGCACGAGATTGAAGGCAACGGCTGGAAAGACATCGCGATCTTTGAATTCGATCACAAAGTCACGCTCGACTGGATGAAATTCAACTATGTCGACAGCAATGACGACGTGGCTGTATTTGTCGGCGATAGTCTAGCAGGCCTGACCGACTTCAGCCTGTACAACATTCTCGGCTCTGCCCCGACCGGCGAAGCCCGTGTCGATTTGGACCTGATGGGCCAAGTCTTCGCCTTCGGCGCCAAACATACCTTCGACAACTTCAAACTGAAGCAGTTCAGCTTCAGCAAAGTGACCGATCCCGTGCCGCTGCCGGGTGGCCTTGCTCTGATGGCGACCGCTGTCGCTGCGGCTGGATTTGTGCGCTCACGGAAACCTGTCCGCGCGTAATTCTTACGGGCACAACACGCTAAACGAGTGCTCCCGATATTCGGGGGCACTTTTTTTTGATCTGCGCCGAATTAACGTGAAGATTCTTCAGAATTTAACCGCACACTCATCGTAAGATGGTAAATTAACTGATACGATTAACGATATTGCGCGTCTTGCAGAAGGGGTTTGGAGACAAGGCGATGAAACGATTTTCAATGGCATTGATCGGCGCCGTTGCAGGCGCCGCCTTCGCGTCCCCAGCGGCCGCGACAACAGTGTACCTCAAGACCTTTGGGCCCGCCTTCAAGGCATCGACGATCGTCGACACCTATGACGGCGTTGAGCTGACGCAGATCGCCGGCTCTTGGCAGAGCGACAGCTACGACGACACGTCGATGACCGGCATGGGGACACTCACGCCCGGCGGCCCAGATGGAAATGCTGAGTTTCACGTTTCCGTTCTTGGGACGGGCATTTATTCCGAAGATGCCGACCACTACCACAAGGTCGACGGCAAAGGCCCAGATGCGGATTTGGCGATTTTCTCTTTCGATCAAGCCGTCACGCTCGACTGGATGAAGTTCAACTATGTCGATCACAATGACGATGTGGCGTTCTTCTTCGGCGACAGCATTGCCGGGCTTAAGAACTATAGCGTGATGAACATTCTGAAATCCGCGCCGAAACACCTCGGCAAGATCGATTTCGGCATCACCGCCAAAGTCTTCGCCTTTGGGGCGGTCGATAAACACGATAATTTCAAGTTCAAGAAACTGTCCTTCTCCGAAGCGCCGCCGCCCGATCCGATCCCGCTGCCCGGCGGTGTGGTCTTGATGATGACAGGCATCGCCTCATTCATTTTTGTACGGTTGCGGAAACAGACGGCACGCCTCGCCTAGGCGATATACGGCGACCTCAAGCTAAGGCGCGTGTTTCGCGGTAACCCCCGCTTAAGACGTCGCGGACACACTTCAACAACACAGGCGGCAGGCAGGTTGTCGCCAAGCGTCCCAGCCCCAGCCCTCCCCGCGCGATGTGGGGAATGCGGGGCGCTTGTGTGTGTGGCACCTCAATGATCAGCAAACGCACAAACAGCGCTAACGCGCGCTATCCATGATTCTTATGCAAATCTTCATTTCTACTCCTGATACTGAACAAATAATCAAGAGTAACGCTCGTATTTGGAGGTCCGAGATGACGCTGTTTCAAAAAGTTTATGTCAGCAAGAGATCGCTTCGCTTCAGCAAGTTATGCCTCGGCGACATACTGTCCGCATGTGCTCAGCGAAATCCCGAAGACGGCCTTACCGGCCTTCTCCTATCAGAGACGCATTACTTCTTTCAGGTGCTTGAGGGCCCCACACTGCCCGTTGCGGCGGCTTACGCGCGTATTGCGGCAGATCCGCGGCACACAGATTGTCATGTCCTCCTCGAGCGGGAGATCCCGAACCGAATGTTTTCAGATTGGTCGATGGCGTTTCGCGAGATCGATACCCTCGACCCAGACGAGCACTGTGTTGAGTTGACGCGGGCGACAGTCGTGAATGATTTGCTTGGTGGCGCTGACGACACCTTGCGGCGCCTTATTACACAATTCCTCGACCGGCGTCGCGCGCCAAATCGGGGCCGTGTGGAATGGCTGGAACGCGGCCCCAGCGGCGATGGACCACAGACCGCCGTCGCTTAATACACGCGGCGCCCTGCCCCCGCGACAGACGGGGCAGGACACGCTAAAAACTGCAAATGGCGAAAACACCTGCGGGCCCGGAGCTCGATCACCTCATCACGCTTCTGTCAAAACTACCGGGCCTCGGCCCGCGGTCGGCAAAGCGTGCTGCGCTCTATCTTCTCCGGAAGCGGGAGACACTGATGGTCCCGCTGGCCATTGCCCTCACCGCTGCCGCGGAAAAGGTTCACGCCTGTTCGGTTTGCGGCAATTGGGACAGCCAAGATCCCTGTGCGATTTGCGCGGATGAGGAGCGCAACACGGGCACGATCTGTGTGGTGCAAGACGTCGCCGATGTTTGGGCGCTGGAGCGCGCGCGCGCGCATCAAGGGCGGTACCATGTGCTGGGTGGCGTCATCTCTCCTTTAGATGGGATTGGCCCTGAGGATCTCAACATCGCCTCCCTCGCTCAGCGGGCCAGTGCCGCGGATGTGCGCGAAGTCATTTTGGCCACCGCCGCCACAGTGAATGGTCAGACCACCGCCAATTACGTGGCTGAGCGCCTTGAGACGCTTGGCATCCAGGTGACCCGCCTCTCGCACGGCGTACCCGTTGGCGGGGAGCTGGATTATCTCGACGAGGGCACCCTGACGGCCGCCATCAAATCGCGCCAACCTTTCTGATCACTGAAGAAAAAGGCGCGCCACGGTCAGCGGGTCTGGGAAGCCGGTTTCTTCAAGCTCAAGACTGGCTTGGAACTTTGCAATCGAGTTTTGCGTCGCTGGATCATACTCGCCCGTCACCGCCACGGGATACCCCCGATCGCTCAACCGGCTTTGCATCTGCTCCACCGTCGCTTGGTACATTTCACGGCGGCGATCGGCGACGGCGATTTCAACGACTGGGCTTTTCTCGACCACACGATCCATCGCCAGGCGTGAGACCATTGCTGTCATTGCGGTTTGCACGGTCATTTCCGGATTAGCTCGGCAAAACGCCGCAAGCGTCGTCGCGATCAGCTCATCGCTCTGCCAGCTGACAATATCATATGTCCGTGGAAGGTGTTCATTGACGGCCGTCAAATAGCCCTGAACCCACCCGAGCATGACATCCGCTTGTTTGCCTTGCGCACGGTACACCGCATCATACCGCGCGCAGGACTGATCGCCCGGCCCTTTGATGGCAAATTCGCCTGCTGCATCGCTCGCTGCGTGAACATTTGGCGCGGCGATCAGGGCAAGTGCGACCCCGGCGAAACGTAAAACTGTGGCGCGCATCGCGTGAACCTTCTCTCTGACGAGATGTGAACACCCAGCGTTAACGAGATTTGCCAGACAGGCCAAGGGGATCCCCGGCAGTCATTCGTCAAACGGCAACCCCGCTTGCGCGGTTGATTTGCGCGGTCGCGATGGCCGCTGCCCGCGGTTTTTGATGCCGCTTTTTCGGCTGCCGTGCTTTTCCTGGATCGCGCGTGCGCCTTCGCGGAACTGTTCGCCGCGCCTGAGGCCATAGACCTTTTGCCGGGCTTCCCGCGCTGCCTCCATGTGGTCGACGATGGGGAGGGGATAGAACTTATCGAGCACGGTATCTGCGTCCTGCCACTTCCACGGCTCATGGACATAAGGTTCGGGCACGTCGCGAAGCTCCGGCACCCATTTGCGCACAAAACTACCGTCGGGGTCCTGATCGTACCCCTGCTTTACGGGGTTATAGATCCGCACCGTGTTGATCCCGGTTGTGCCTGATTGCATCTGCACCTGCGGCCAGTGAATGCCGGCATCATAATCCGTAAATTGCCGGGCCAGATGCTCACCCGGTTTTCGCCAATCTAACCAAAGATGATAGCTGGACACCGCCATCAGCATAGCGCGCATACGGAAATTCATCCACCCGGTCGCGGCAAGGCATCGCATACAAGCATCCACGAAGGGCAACCCCGTCTCCCCCATCGCCCAGGCGTGGAGACGGTCGGCATCGGCCTCAGCAGGGCGCATGCCGTTATAAACAGGGTGCAGATTTTCGAACTCAAGGCGCGGCTCATCCTCCAGCTTTTGCGTGAAGTGGTCTCGCCAATGTAGGCGCCCCGAAAAGGAGGACATCGACCCGCGCCAGGTCTTCACCGCGGGCGTGCCAATCTGTTTCAGCTCGCGCTGGCGAGACCAGGTGGCCTGGACCACCTCCCGCATGGAGAGGACACCCCACGCGAGGTAAGGCGATAGGCGCGAGCACGCCCATTCACCCGAGATCGGGCTCGACATCGCGCTACGATAGGGCTCACCACGCTCGTAAAGAAACGTCTCAAGCGTGCGCTCGGCAAGCACCCGCCCACCCCGCTGCCGCTCAGGACACGGATCGGGATCCAGGCCCAGTTCAGTAACGGTGGGAACGTCCCCAGGCTCAATGCCGTCTGGCGGGGTCAACGCAGGCGCGTTTGTTACGGGCTCACCCATGAAGCGGTCCCAAGCCTTGGCCCAGCCGTCGCGAGTGTTCAGTCGACGGATCACGCCGTTTTGACGGATTTCGTGCCAAGGAACGCCATGCTCTCGTGCCCAGGCGCCAACCTCCCGATCACGCGCATAGGTCGAGGCATTGCCGGTTTCCTCATGGGACCAAAGCGCAGCGATGCCATGGTGCTGCTGGAGATCAGCGAGTACTTCCGTAACTCGCGCTACACGGACGATGAGCGGCTGGCCCAAAGCCGCCAGCGCCTCGCGCAACTCGCCCAAACTCTCGCGCACGAAGAGCCATTGTCGTGCGGACATATCGGGCTGCGCCCACAATTCAGGCTCCACGACGAATAGCGGCAACGCAGGCCCCGCCTCTGCTGCCGCCGCCAGCGCGCGATGATCCTGCACGCGAAGATCGCGTTTGAACCAAACGATTTGGAGGGGTTGGCGAGCCATAACGGAAGTATAACGCCAGCGCCCCTCATGAGGATCCGGCGTCTCGTCGCGGCAAGAAAAAAGGCGGCTTGAAGCCGCCTTTTCCGTTCGTGATTGATATCGCGCTTAGTAGCGATAGCCTTCTGGCTTGAACGGCCCTTTGACCTCAACGCCGATATAGCTGGCTTGCTCCTCGGAGAGTTTCGAAATCTCCGCGCCGACCTTGCCAAGGTGGAGCGCCGCGACTTTCTCATCGAGGTGCTTCGGCAGCACATAGACTTTGTTTTTGTACTTACCGTCTTCGTTGTTCTTGTAGAGCTCGATCTGGGCCAGCGTTTGGTTGGTGAAACTGGCCGACATCACAAAGCTCGGGTGACCCGTGGCATTGCCAAGGTTCACCAGGCGCCCCTCCGACAGCAGAATGAACCGCTTGCCGTCTGGCTTTTTGATCATGTCGACCTGGGGCTTAATGTTGTCCCATTCCCAATTGCGCGTGCCGTCGACTTGGATCTCATTGTCGAAGTGGCCGATATTGCAGACGATCGCCATGTCTTTCAGGTCA
>CAYFHK010000102.1:0-9820 GCA_964342585.1 uncultured Caulobacterales bacterium
TCTGCGCCGCGAAGTTCAGATGAACATCAAGCGCCTGATGGATCTTGGTTGCTATCGCGGCCTGCGTCACCGTCGCGGCCTGCCGGTTCGTGGTCAACGCACGCACACCAATGCTCGGACCCGTAAAGGGCCCGCTAAACCGATCGCCGGGAAGAAGAAATAATGGCTCGCCAACCGCAACGCGGGGCTGTCCGCCGCCGCGAACGTAAAAACATTTCGAATGGGGTTGTTCACGTGAACGCCTCTTTCAACAATACCATGGTCACGATCACCGATGAGCAAGGCAGTACCATTTCTTGGTCATCCTCTGGCCATATGGGGTTCAAGGGATCGCGGAAATCCACGCCCTTCGCCGCGCAAATGGCGGCCGAAGATGCTGCAAAAAAGGCCATGGAACATGGGCTCAAATCGGTAGACGTTCTGGTCCGTGGGCCAGGGTCGGGTCGTGAGAGCGCCCTCCGGGCTCTGCAGTCGGCGGGTTTGACCGTGACGAATATTAAAGACGTCACGCCGATCCCACATAATGGCGTGCGGCCCCGCAAACGCCGCCGCGTCTAATGCACCGTCGGAGTGGAGTGCGCCTTTTGCGTGCTCCCGGTGCGTGAGGAGACTTTGATGCTCGAAAAAAACTGGCAGGAATTGATCAAGCCACAAAAGCTTGAGGTGGAGCACAGCTTCGATCCGCAGCGGAAGGCGACGATGATCGCCCAGCCGCTTGAGCGCGGGTTCGGCCTGACGCTGGGCAACAGCCTGCGCCGTATCTTGATGTCATCGCTGCAGGGCGCGGCTGTCACCGCGATCCAGATCGATGGCGTTGTGCACGAATTCTCGTCGATCCCTGGTGTGCGGGAAGACGTCACCATCATTGTGCTGAACGTAAAGCAGCTTGCCATTCGCATGCATGTGGATGGGCCAAAGCGCCTTGTCGTGCACAAAAAGGGCCCAGGCACGGTCACCGCTGGCGATATCCAAGAAACGGCGGATATCGAAATCCTCGACAAGGATCACGTGATTTGCACCCTCGACGAGGGCGCAGACTTCCGTATGGAAATCACCGTGCAAACGGGCAAGGGCTATGTGCCCGCAGACCGCAACCGGCCTGAAGATGCGCCGATCGGCATGATCCCGGTCGACAGCCTCTATTCGCCCGTGCGTCGTGTTTCCTATAAGGTGGAGAACACGCGCGAAGGTCAGGTGCTCGACTATGATCGTCTGATCCTTGAAGTCGAGACGAATGGCGCGGTGAGCCCTGAAGATGCAGCAGCTTACGCGGCGCGCATCCTGCAGGACCAACTTCAGATCTTCGTCAACTTCGACGAACCGAAGAAAGACGAAGCGAAGGGTGCGGACGAGGAGCTGCTCTTCAATGCGGCGCTGCTGCGGAAAGTCGACGAGCTGGAACTTTCGGTTCGTTCGGCCAACTGCTTGAAGAACGACAACATCGTCTACATTGGCGACCTTATCCAAAAGACGGAAGCGGAAATGCTCCGCACGCCGAACTTTGGCCGCAAGTCGCTGAACGAAATCAAAGAAGTTCTGGCAACGCTTGGCCTGCATCTTGGCATGGACGTGCCGGATTGGCCGCCGGACAATATTGAAGAGCTGGCACGCCGGTTCGAAGACCAGAGCTGATCAAACACCAAACCGTCCGGCACGGCCGGCGTAGTGGAGAAGAAAAATGCGTCACGGGAACGCGCACCGGAAACTGAACCGGACCCAAAGCCACCGCAAAGCGATGTTCGCCAACATGGCGGCATCGCTCATCAAGCACGAGCAGATCGTCACAACCTTGCCCAAAGCGAAGGAGCTCAAGCCCATCGCCGACAAGCTGGTGACGCTCGCGAAGAAAGCGGCGGCCACGGACGACGCATCGAAGAAGCTGCACTACCGTCGCCAGGCGATCAGCCAAGTTCGCGACGTGCAAATGGTCGGCAAGCTCTTCGACTCGCTCGGTGAGCGCTATGCCGGTCGTGACGGCGGCTATACGCGCGTCATGAAAGCGGGCTTCCGCTATGGCGATAACGCGCCCCGGGCTGTGATCGAGTTTGTTGATCGCGACGAGACGGCCAAAGGCCAAGACTCAGGCCCGACGGCTGAAGCCACACCCGACGACGAAGAATAAGAGGTTGCGAGAGTCGGAGCTTTGAGCATTTGAGGTTTTCTGAGGAAGACGCGAGCTAGTGCTCGCGTTTTTTGTTGAGCGGTTCTACGCACGGTAGGTGGTTCAGGCACGAGCTTAGTCATGCTACGTGTCACCGAGCGATTCGCGGAAACGAGCCTCGCGACATGTCTAGTACGGTTATTCTTGCGAGTGGTCTTGCGGACCTTGCCACGGCAATCGCCGCTTTAACGGTACACGGAGCTTGGCCACGATCTGATCCGTCACGAATTTCAGTGATACTTGTCGGACACAGAGTTTCTCTTCCCGACAATCTCGCGAATTCGTTCCGGAAAGCTGCGGCACAGTCCTTCAACTTTTCAGATATTGAAGTCTTTCGGTGGGGCGAAGACCAAGCGGAACTGGAAGCGTTCTCTAAGTCTCGCTCGGGGGCGGACGTCGTGGTCGCCAACCAACTGCAGGACCCACGCCAACGGGCTCTTGTCGCCGCACTTCGACCACGCCAATTCATTTTCTACGATAATGGGCTCTCGAGTTATTCAGAGCACGACGTTGACTTAGTGTCGTGGGCGGGCGAGTTGGTCAATTGCCGACATTTTTTTGCGTATTTGAGTTATTCTGACGTTTTTGGGGATCCGGCCTATCTCCGACCTTTCCAGACGACGAGCTTATCCCCATCGGCGCTTTCGATGAGTATGGCGGAGGTGCGTAAGGGATGCGTACCGCTTACGGATCAACTCCCAGAGGGGGCGGTCGTCATCCTTGGCACTAGCTTTGACCGAACAAACATCATCAGTGCGAGCGACGAGCTTCGAATTCATCAGGAGTTGCTCGCGGTGATCGGTGAACGTCATGGCGGCCCGATCTACTTCAAGCCGCATCCTAGGGCCAATCAAACCTATCTTGGGGAAGCGGACGGGGTGATCCCCCTGTCAGCGGAATTGCCCGTCGAAGCTTTTGTTTCAAGTTCAGACGGAACCGCGTACAGCTTTTCCTCGACGGCGCTGTTTTCGTTGCCGGAGATGTTCGGTTGGGATGCCTATCGGGTGCAGCATCCATTGATGGAGCGGGTCTTTGACGCGCGGCCACAACTCGCGAAAATTAAGGTGTTGGCGCCGTCGCTTGTACTGGAGATGTCGTAATGCAGTCTGAGAGTTACAAACAAGCATTGGCCGAGATGCACAAGAATCCAGCTTGGGGGGCTTCAACCGGCATTCCTGTACTCGCGGCGGAGACAATTGCGAAATACGAGGTGTCTTCGCTCCTCGATTTCGGCGCTGGGAAAGGGCTCGTGAGCCAATCGCTGAGGGACCAATTCCCGGGGTTGGATGTAGCGAGTTTTGAGCCAAGCCATCCCAACGCCGTGCTGCCAGACCGAGTTGATATGACTTTCTCTAAAGATGTGTTGGAGCATGTTGAGCCAGACCAACTGGAGTATACGCTTTATGATTTGCACCGACGGACGAAGAAGGTGCACTATCACCTCATCGCGTGTCATAAGGCCCATCACTATATTCCCGATGGCCGAAATGCTCACCTCATCGTTCAGACCCCTGATTGGTGGCAACGGACGCTCCGAGGGCTTGGATACATCATTCATGAAGAGCGTGTTTGGGGTGAGATTAAGCGACCCGCCGGCAAAGCCAGCCTAGCGGTCTGCAAATACGAATGCGTGCTGTCGGGTACAGACGCGGCGTTATAAGAGAAAGTCTCGGGCCGGGGACGCCTCAGCGTCGCCTCACGGTGAACCTATCAATATGCCAGTTCCTGATCATCGTGGGTGGCGGCGTGTTCTGGAAGAATTACGTCAGAGACCCGATGTATTACGAGTGGCTGAAGCCGAAAAAAAATCTTGTTCTGTGGGGGGTAGGGACGGACACGTCGGATACGCCGCCAATGCCTTCGGATCTTATCGAGCGATGCGCTCTCATCGTTACGAGAGACTTTGAAAGCGCCTCAGTTGATGGCAAAAAAAACGGTCTTCTGTCCGTGCTCTAACGCGATGAACCGAGCTTTTGGTCTTAGCCGCTCGACGCCCAGGCATGATGTCGTCTGTTTCCTTCACCACAATAAGGATTTGGGGCCGTCCGACCTCCTCGATCAATTCCCGAGATTGCATAACTAAAATTGCTTTACCGATAGACTGAATTTTCTAGCACCGGGCGATATCGACTTAAAAAATTCCTATCACGGACTTTATTGGTCCACCTTGTTGGGGAAAAGGTGATCTGTTTGACCGCAGTTGGCAAATTTTCTCACTTCATGTGGGCGCCGGCCTACGGCAATCTCGAGGTGGCACGCAATACACTGACCACGGGCAAAGAGCTGACCGCATATCCAGACGCCCTCGCGGAATGCCGATCACTGAATATGGAGTTCTATCAACGAGTGATGTCGATCATTTCTTGATTGACTACACAGACATCACATCAAACGATCTCCAACAGCCTCTCATTCGGCCGCCCAAGGACAGCTTTCTTGCCATTGATGCCGATGGGGCGTTGGATGATCTTCGGGTTTTCGGCCATGGCGGCGTAGATCTCATCGTCTGACGAATTCTCATCGAGGCCAGCAGCTGTGGCGTCTTTCTCGCGCCAAAAGTCTCTAGGCGAATCCGCGCCCATTTTCTTCGCGATGTCGCGCAGCTCGTCCTCCGTAAGCTGAGCGCCTTTCGTCATATATTTGCGGATCTCGGGCTCGATGCCGTTCTCCCGCAAAAGGGCGAGGCCCTTTTTGGATGAGCCGCAGCTCGGATTGTGGATCAAAATAAAAGCCATGGGCAGCACCTCCGTTGGCACGAGCTAGCGCCGATCGGCAGAGCGTGTCGAGCGCTGCTGCTGTCGCACACGGGGAACGCGTCTAGGCTCAATCGATACCCAACGCATCCGCCACACGATCGAGCCATTTGCCGATTTGCGGATAGCGGCCGAGATCGTAGCCGCCTTCGGGCGCCACGCGGGTGTAGGCGATGAGGGCAACATCCGCCAATGTCATCGTCTCCCCAACAAGGTAGTCGGCCTGGCCCAATCGCTCTTCAATGACATCGAGCGCCGCATACCCCTTAGTGAGCAAGGCAGGATCCAGCTCATCATCCGACTGGTGAAGATAGTGCTTGCGGAACCGCCGCACCGCGATTGCGGGCTCGTGGCTGTACTGCTCCCAAAAAAGCCAGCGATACATATCTGCCCGCTCATAGGCGCTGGGGGGAATAAGCGGATGATCCGACGCGCTCTCTGCGAGCAGCAACATACTGGCATTTGATTCGCTCAAGGAACGACCGTCCGGCCAAGAAAGATAAGGCACCTTGCCTTGGGGGTTGATGTCCAAAAACCCGCGTTGGCGCGTTTCCCCATTTGCCACATCTACCGTCACCCATTTGTATGGGATCTGAAGATAGTCAGCGACCCATTTCACCTTCAGGCAGTTCCCGCTGATCGGATCTCCGTAAAGGGTGAAGCCCTCAATAGATTTGTGCACGTCACGCTCTCCACAAACACGAGAGAAGAATCGCGTCCACCTTTGGCCACCGCAAATGATTTTGCCTATCGCCGCCAACAGCGATGCTGAGCCGCGAAAGCCCTCACAATGGGGTGGGCGTCAAGCATTCTGGGGTCACCACGGGGAGGTCCTGAGGCACAAGGTCGCGACGCTGATAGATTTTGGTCTCGGGCGTTTGGCACCGAGCGAAAGCACGAACCAATACATAGTGTTCGTCCATAAAGGCGGCTACGGCGGGAATGCCATAGGGTGTCGGGTCGTCCAGCACAGGGGCAACATAGGGCTGCCGCCAGAAGGTGTCGAAGTTTCCCACCCCCGTTGCATCGACGATCAATTCCGGCAAGTCCTGGCTGAGATCGCCGAGATATCGCTCGACGTAATATTCCTGATACGGTGTTTCCATGATTTGGAATTGCGTCATGGCTTCGCGCGAGGCCGACTCAGCGCCCGTTCGCAAATAATACTCTGGCATATAGCCCCAGACGCTCAATTTGCCGCCCTCAGACAATAGTGCGCCGATGGCGTCGCCAATCTCTCGTCGGCCATCGCTAAAAACGGGGTCATCCGTCGTGGCGTCGTAGACGAGTTTTTTCTCATATCGCGCAGGATGATAGACCAGAAGCGCGGCCAGCACGGCTATCATGCTCGCCGCCGCGCTGAGGCGCCATGGCTGTCCATCGCGGCCTTCAGGCAAGCGAAGAGGGAGTGTCGGTATCATCCGATAGCTGACGAGACCGAGCAACAGGATGAACGGATGGAGCAGGAAGAGGAGATAGTGTTCCCAGGGGTTCGCTCCCATCCACATGGTCCAGATCGCCGTGAGCGTGGTCACCACCAAGAAGATCAGCCAGCGGTCATTGTCTTTTCGCGCATCGGTGTGGCGACCGAACACCCACATGGCTGCGATAGATAAAAGTGTAAGCGTGCCAAAGGTGGTGAAGCCATTATCACCGAGAATGAACCGGATAAAGCCGCCCGCGCCCAACCGGTCTGACGTGATGTAGCCAGGGCCGAAGACATAAGAGATCATCGCATCATCAAAGGTGCCCGTCGCAAGGAGGGTGAGCGTGGTGATCCCCACTGTGGCAATGCCCCCGGCGATGATCCCTAAACGGAAGGGCGTGATCAGGCCGAAAAGCCCGGCGCGGTCCATCGTGGCCGAAGGGCCGGCGAAGAAGAAGGCGAAACCACAAAGCAATATCGCCAAGGGCGCGGGTTGCAGCTTCGCTAGCGGCACGGCCGCAAGAATGGCCGCTGATCCCGCGCCCAGCGCGAAAAGCCGACGTGCCGACGCGCCAGGGTGACGTGCGGCGATCGCGATCAATAGCGTGCCGAGCGCCATCATGGTCACCGGCAAGATGCTGGTGACATAGGCTTGGAAAAGCGCCTTGTTGAACGCGATGGTGGCGAGGCCCGGCAGGATCGCCCACCGCGCAATGACCGAGGTCGTCAGTTGGCGGAGGGTGAAGAACGTCGCGACAAAGGTGGCGGCCATTAAAATGGCCGCGGTGATCCGCGCCGTCGCATAGCTCAATTCAAGACCGAACAGCGCAGGCCACATGAGCATATACGACATGAGCGGTCCGCTGGTCGTATTGTCAGCGCCGCGCCACGGGATCGGATCATCCAGAAAGCGTCGCGCATTGGTCAGCAGATAGCTTTCGTCGATATTGATGAAGTCTGTGAAGACGTATGACGACCAGCGCGCCAAGAGGATGATGAGCACCATCACCGCGGCGAACAGCCAAGGCGCGTGCAAGCGAGCCGCCACAGACTTCGCGTTGGATGCCTTCTCAGCTGTGAGGGCTGACCAACACAGAAGCGCGAATAACCCGAGGGCGATCAAAAGCGGCAGGACCGCGAAATATTGAAAATAGGCGAGTGTTTTCGACACGGCCAAACGTCCCCTCAATCCCCTTGCCCAGCTGCAATGCTCCGGGTGTCAGTTTGCTCTAAGAGGCTGACCGAAGCGTAACCAGCACACGCCGGCAGCCAGGGATGACGACCTCTGCGCGGTGCGATATTGGAAGCCATCGATGGAGGCGTTCGCGACATGGTCAAATCCCGCATTGGGCTTTTTCTTTTGTTCCTGCTGATGGGCGGCATGTCGCCCCTGGCTTTTGCGCAAGCGGTCCCCCGCACCGATCTTGAGCTGAAGGCATCCTATGCACCGGTCGTGCAACAGGCGGCACCGGCGGTGGTCAATATCTACACGAAACGGGTCGTCACTCGCCGGTCGCGATCGGTTTTCGATGATCCGTTCTTTCGCGAGTTCTTCGGCGATAGCTTGCCAGGCGGCATGTCTCGCCAGCGGGTTGAGAGCTCCTTGGGCTCCGGCGTGATCGTCGATGAGACCGGGGTGATCGTCACCAATAACCATGTGATTGAAAACACAGACGAAATCAAAATCGTGCTGGCGGACCGGCGCGAGTTTTCCGCCGAGGTCCTGCTCACCGATCCGCAGACGGATTTGGCTGTCCTGAAAGTGAACACCGAGGCGCCGCTTCCCCACCTCGACTTTGCCGACAGTGACGGCGCAGCGGTAGGCGACATCGTGCTGGCGATCGGCAATCCCTTCGGTGTAGGCCAGACGGTGACGAGCGGCATTGTTTCGGCCCTGTCGCGGACGGCGGCATCGATTTCCGACTATCAGTTTTTCATCCAGACCGATGCCGCGATTAACCCCGGCAATTCCGGCGGCGCCCTGGTGGACGTCGATGGGCGCCTCTTGGGGGTGAACACGGCGATTTATTCGCGGTCCGGTGGGTCAAACGGCATTGGCTTCGCGATCCCCGGCAATCTGGTGCAACAGGTTGTTGCCTCAGCCGTCGGCGGTGAGATGATGGTGCGACGGCCCTGGATTGGTGTGGTTGGCAGTACGGTCACGCAACAGATTGCGGCGGCGGTGGGGCTCGACCGGCCCGTTGGCGTCGTGATCGGCACGGTTTATCCGGGCGGCCCAGCGGATCGCGCAGGTCTCCGGGAAGGCGATGTGATTGTCAGCCTGGCCGGCCAGGAGATCTATGACGCTGAGGCGCTGCGCTATCGTCCCGCGACCCGTCCCGAGGGCGAACGCGTCGCCGTGAGCTATTTGCGCGATGGCCAGCGGCGGGAAGGCACCATGACGTTGCGTTATCCGCCTGAGGATCCGCCGCGCAGCGCCAAACTGCTGGAAGGCCCGCATCCGTTTAGCGGCGCCACGGTGGGCAATCTATCTCCGGCCTTGGCGGAAGAAATCGGCCTTGATCCCTTCGCGCGCGGCGTGGTGGTCCTTGAAACGCAGCAAGGGTCGCTCGCGCAGCGCTATCGGATGAGCCGGGGACTGACCATTGTCGAGGTGAATAATCAGCGTATTGAGCGTGTGGCCGATCTTGAGCGCGTGTTGGCGACGCCGTCGCGGCGGTTCCTGCTGAGGCTCGCGGACCGCAATGGCCGCATTTCCACCTTGCAGGTGGGGCTATAACCCCGCCAAGTGACGATCTGTTCGGCGCGGCCGGGCTTTCCGCCTCTGCGCCGCGTCCGTTGGCGGACCGCTTGCGGCCTCAATCCCTCGCCGAGGTGGTGGGGCAGGACCACTTACTTGGCCCCGACAAACCGCTCACGCGGTTCGTTGACCAACACCGGTTGCCGTCCATCATCTTTTGGGGCCCGCCCGGCGTGGGGAAGACGACGCTTGCGCGGCTATTGGCCGAAACCGTTGATCTGCATTTTGAACAAGTCTCGGCAATCTTCACCGGCGTCGCGGAGCTGAGGAAGGTTTTTGCCGCGGCGGAAGCGCGGCGCGAAACGGGGCAGGGAACGCTGCTTTTCGTTGACGAGATCCACCGGTTCAACCGCGCGCAGCAGGACAGTTTTCTGCCGGTGATGGAAAGCGGCGTGATCACGTTGATCGGCGCAACGACGGAGAATCCTTCCTTTGCGCTCAACGCGGCGCTGCTGTCACGGGCACAGGTCTTAACGCTCAATCGCCTCGATGAGGGTGCCCTGGCCGATTTGCTCGATCGCGCAGAGGCGGTGCTTGAGACAAAGCTTCCCCTCACGGCGGGGGCGCGGCGACTGCTCCTGTCCTATGCGGATGGTGACGGGCGTTTCCTCTTGGGGCTGATTGAAGAGCTCGCGGCGCTCCCAAAGCCGGATGAGGCACTCGATGAAACGGCATTGGCAGAGGCTGTTCAGCGGCGGGCGCCACTGCATGATGCGTCC
>CAYFHK010000103.1:0-9533 GCA_964342585.1 uncultured Caulobacterales bacterium
GCCAGCATCAGCCCGCCGAAGAGGCGCGCCCAGGCCTGCTTGATCCCGAAGACGAGAAATTCCGTCAGGGCACGGCAAAGCTTGGGGCCGAAGACCCGCGCCATAAGCCGCTCGATCGGCGGCAAACCTGATGCGAGGATGGCATCCACCCGTGAGGGTGTTTGCGGGGTGATGGGCTGATCCCTCTCCATGGATCAATTGAGCGCCGTGATTGCGGCGAGAGAAGGGCCGTCGCTGCGATCCTTACGCCGAGGGATAGCTCATCGAGGTTGGCAGCCCTTCGACAGGGCCTTCGCCAGCGACGAAGTGAGATGACGACCAGGTGCCGTTTGCCTCTTCCGTTGCCGCAAAGACGACATCGTTTTTCTGCCGCACCTGCAAGATCTCTTCCGGGGTCAGCTTCAACAGATGCGAGATGAGGCAGCGGCCGATCATGCCGTGGGAAACCAATGCGATCGTCCGATGTTGGGTGGCCAATAGCTCTTCCATGAAGCTATCCGCCCGCGCGATCATGTCGGGATAATTCTCCGCCCCCGGCGGACGATAGGAGAAGCGATCCGCCTCCCACGCAGCCCATTCCTCCGGCCATTTTTGCGGCAGGTCCGCATACATAAAGCCGGACCAGTCGCCTGAATGCCATTCCTTCAGCCGATCATCGATGACGGGCTCGATCGGCACATGCTGCCGGATCGCCGACACCGTCTGCTGCACCCGGCCAAGCGGCGAGGCATAAATCGCCTCGATGTTCCGGGTTGCCAAGAACCGTCCGTGCCCATCGGCGTGTGCTTCACCCTCCGGGCTCAATGGCGCGTCGAGTTGGCCTTGCATTCGCTTGATCTTGTTCCATTCGGTCTCGCCATGACGGACGAAATAGATCGTGCGCGACATTATTCGGCCGCCTTTGGCAGACTGACAAAGTCGACCTCTGACGAGCGGATATGCAGGTCCCGCTGCGGGAACGGGATTTCGATGCCATGCTCGTGCAGCTGATCCCAGATCTTCATCATCACCTCAGAGCGCACATTGGAGATGCCATTCGGCGGATCATTGATCCAAAAGCGAAGGTCAAAATCGACTGAGCTGTCGCCAAAGCCCATGAGATTGCAGACAGGTTTCGGCGTTTCCAGCACCCGCTCGGTGCTTTTGGCCGCGTCGGTGGCAATCTGCTGCACCAGGCGCAAATCGCGCTGATTATAGGTCACGCCGAACGGGGCGTGAATGCGCACGGCGCGATCATTATGCGACCAGTTGACGACGCCATTATCGATAAAGTCCGCATTCGGCACCAAGTGATTATGTCCATCGCGTGTGCGGATCGCGACATAACGGCTCTTCATTTCGGTAATCCACCCGAAGGTGTCACCCACCTGCACCGTATCGCCTGGCTTGATCGATTTGTCGGCCAAAAGCGTGAACCCGGCGAGGAAATTGCCGATGATTTTCTGCAACCCCAGACCGATGCCGAGACCGACGGCACCGGAGAAGACCGCAAGGCTCGCCAGGTTGAACCCGATCATCTGCAGCGCGATCACCAAGGCGATGATCGGCATGATGAAGCTCAAGACCTTCGAGAGAAGCGCCTTGAACGAGGGGTTGAGCTCATCCACCGTATCAAGACGCCGGGTGATCAGGGACGAGACGACCGAGGCCAGCCAGAAAATGATGGCGAAGATGATGGCCGCGCGAACGATATCGAGCGCTGAAAGCGTCGCCGCCGGATTGTTGCCCTCGGCAGGGACCAGCGTGATCGAGGCTGCCTCCAGCTGACGCACGACATTGTCGAGAATGCCAAAGGCATCGAGCGCCGCAATTGGCCAGGCGACATAGAAGGCCACCTTGGACCAAAAGGCCGACCGGATGGCGAGCGTCACGATGCGGATGAAGATCGCGGCCAATAAGAGACTCTGCACGGCAGAAATAACCGCCGCCGACTGACCAAAGCCGCGCAAGACGCTCATAAAGATGGTCAGCGTGACCCACAGAGCGATCAGCGTAGCCACGGTCGCCATGGCATCGACGCCGCGACGCAAGAGCCCCGAGGGCGCCCGCTCACGCAAATGGCGCTGGATGAACCGCTTTAGCTTGGGCCCGAAGAAAAGCGCCGGCGCGACGGCCGCGACAATTAGGGAGAGCTGAATGATCATGTTGATCGTCAGCACTTCCTCCTGAACCCAGATCAGGAGATCGCCGGCAATCTGCTGAAGCCGTTCGGTTTGGAGGATCTCGCCAATGGCCGATTCCGGATCGCCGCGCCCCAGCGCCTCGCCCGCCGCCTCGACCCCGTCAGCCATGGTGTCCCCCGCATCATCAAGGGCGGCCTCAGCCTCTTCGGTTATCTGATCATCCTGCGGCAAAGCGTCTTCAATTGCCTCGGCGGGCACTTCCAGCGTCGCCTCTGAGGCATCGATAGTGACGGTTTCTTGGTCGTCGGGCGCGGACGCCGCTTGGTCTTGAATCATAGGAAGTCCCGCAAGCTCGGTCAGCTACCTAGGCGCAGCCGCCGCGAAAGCCCACCCGCAGGTCAGGTCGCAAGATCGTAACCCATGAGGATGGATCGAACCGGCGCGCCCGTCGTTGTGAGCGGAAGACCCCAACACAAAAAGGATTTCCCCATGGCTGATACGATTCAGACGACCAATCCCGCCACCGGCGAGGCGCTCGAAACCTATCGCCTCATGTCCGAGAGCGATGCGGCCGACGCGGTCGAGGCGTGCCATGCCGCGCATCTCGATTGGTCCCACCGCTCACTCGAGGATCGCGCAAAGGTCATCGCCGCGATTGGCGACATGTTGAAAAAGCACAAAAAAGACTTTGCCGATCTGATGAGCCGGGAAATGGGCAAGGTGCGCAGCCAAGGCGATGGCGAGATCGAGCTTTGTGCAGCCATTTGCCAGTATACGGCGGAAAACGGCCCTGATGAATTGGCGCCCGAGGATCGTGACCTGATGATGGGTGGCCGCGGGCGCATCGCCTACAGCCCGATCGGCGTGGTCTATGGCATCCAACCCTGGAACTTTCCCGCCTATCAAGCCGTGCGCTATTCCATCGCCAGCTTGATGGCGGGCAATGGCGTCTTATTAAAGCACGCGGCGAACGTTACAGGCTCGGCCCTCATGCTCGAACAAATCTATCGCGAAGCGGGACTTCCGGAAGATCTCTTCAAAGTGCTCGTCGTCGACCACGACGGCTCGGACAAGGTGCTCGATCATGATCTGGTGCGCGGCGTGACCCTGACGGGCAGCCCCGACGCCGGGCGGATCATCGCGGAGAAAGCCGGGGAGCGGTTGAAGAAAACCGTCCTCGAGCTTGGGTCGAACGATGCGTATCTCATTTTGCAAGATGCCGATATCGACCGCGCCGTAAAACAATGCGTGCAGGGACGGATCTTTAACAATGGTGAGACGTGCGTGGCGGCCAAGCGCTTCATTCCCGTCGCATCGGTCTACGATGAGTTCCGCGAGAAATTCATCGCCGCGATGAAGGATGTGAAAGTGGGCGACCCTTTCGACGCCGAGACAGACCTTGGGCCGATGGCGCGGGAAGACCTCCGTGATGAGCTCCACGAGCAAGTGCTGGAGAGCATTAAAGCGGGGGCCGTAGCTGCCGTAGGCGGCGAGAAGCCTGAACGACCTGGCTATTTCTATCCAGCTACGGTGCTTGAGCGGGTGGATCCCGGCCAACCTGCGTATAAAGATGAGTTGTTCGGCCCCGTCGCCTCACTCATCCGCGCTGAGGACGAAGACGATGCCTTCCGGATCGCCAATGACAGCAAGTATGGTCTTGGCGGCGCCATCTTCAGCAATGATGAGGAACGGGCGTTCGAGTTAGCGGCAACGCGCTTCGACACGGGGATGGTGTTCGTGAACGGGTTCGGCCTCGCACAGCCCGACATGCCTTTCGGCGGCGTCAAAGACTCTGGCTATGGCCGAGAGCATGGCGGCTTTGGCATGAAGGAATTCGTGAACGCCAAATCGATCATGCGCCTACGCGGCTAAGCGCGATCTTCCTTACACGGCCTGGGCGGCGGCATAGGCTGACGCCCAGGCCCATTGGAAATTATAGCCACCGAGCCACCCGGTCACGTCGACCACTTCGCCAATGAAGTAGAGGCCGGGCACATTGTTGGCTTCCATGGTTTTGGAGTTCAGCGCGTTCGTGTCGACGCCGCCGGCCGTGACCTCCGCCGTGCGGTAACCTTCCGTGCCCACCGGCGTCACCTCCCAAGCGGCGAGAGTTTCCGCCACCGCGCGGAGTTTTTTATCGGGCCATTCGGCCAAGGGCCCATCCCAACCGCGGTCTGTACAAAGGCGCTGTGCAAAGCGTTTGGGCAGATGCTCCGCCAGCGCGGTCTGCAAACTGGCTTTCCCGCTCTGATCTTTCTTCGACTTTAGCTTCGCGAACAGATCGGTGTCGGGCGTGAAATCGACCCGAAGCGGCGTCCCCTCTCGCCAATAACTGGAGATTTGGAGCACAGATGGCCCTGAGAGGCCTCTGTGAGTGAAAAGCATGCCCTCGCGGAAGGCGGCGCGCCGTTGTTTCGCGCCTTCAGTCGCCACAGAAAGGCTTGCTTCGCACGACACCCCTGCCAGATCCTTCGCCATGGCTTTGACGTCGCCGTCGAAAGTGATCGGCACGAGTGCGGGCCGCAGTTCGATGACAGAGAGCCCAAACTGCTCGGCGATTTGATAGCCAAAGCCGCTGGCACCGATCTTGGGGATCGACTTGCCCCCTGTGGCGATCACTAATGCGGGGGCCGACAGCCCGCCATTTGATGTTTCGACCTCAAAACGAGCGTCTTTACGATTTATTCTTTGGACGCTTGTCCCCGAGCGGATTTGGACGCCCGTCTGACGGCAATCTTCCAACAGCATGTCGACCACTTGCTGGGCCGAGCCATCACAAAAGAGCTGACCGAGCTTCTTCTCGTGCCACGCAATGCCTGCGCGATCGACGCGGGCGATGAAGTCTTTCGGGATGAACCGCCGCAATGCCGAGATGCAGAATTTGGGGTTTTCAGACAGGAAATTCGCTGGCGCCGTGTGGAGATTGGTGAAATTACACCGACCGCCCCCGGAGATCCGGATCTTCTCCCCCAACTTTTCGGCATGATCGAGCGCGACGACCCGCTTGCCCCGACGCGCCGCCTCAGCCGCGAAGAAGAGCCCCGCGGCACCTGCGCCGATGACGATGACGTCAGCCTTCTCCGTCGCGGCGGGCACGCTTCACTCCTTTGAGGGAAAACGGCGGTCTGCGGCGACGACGGTACAGCGTCAACCCTGCCCCCACCTGCCCATGGAAGTGTGACCCATCTTCCGCTACAGCGCCGACGATGAACGACATGGATGCCGAGAACCAGCCCTTGAAGAAGGTCTATGTGAAGACCTGGGGCTGTCAGATGAATGTATATGACTCGCAGCGCATGACCGCGCTGTTGAAGCCGCTTGGCTATGCCCCGACGGGCGCACCGGACGATGCGGACTTGTTGATCCTCAACACCTGTCACATTCGCGAAAAGGCCGCGGAAAAGGTCTATTCAGAGCTGGGACGCCTGAAAGCTGTGAAGGATCAACGCGGCGCGAAGATCGCCGTTGCCGGCTGTGTCGCCCAAGCGGAGGGGGCGGAGATCAAAGCCCGGGCCCCGCAAGTGGATATGGTCGTCGGCCCCCAGAGCTATCACAAACTGCCAGAGCTCATTGCCCGCGCCGCGCGCGAGAGCGGAGAAGCGCTGGAGACAGACTTCGACGTCGAAGAAAAGTTCGACACGCTGGGCACGACGCGCCAGGCCGAAGGGTATTCCGCCTTCGTCACAGTCCAGGAGGGGTGCGATAAATTTTGCACCTTCTGCGTGGTGCCCTATACGCGGGGTGCGGAGGTTTCGCGGCCCGTCGATGCGATCACGGCAGAAGTGCGCTCGCTGGCAAGCCAAGGCGTGCGCGAGGTGACCCTCCTTGGACAGAACGTCAATGCGTGGCGAAGCGCGCCGCCCGCTGGCGTGCCCGGCGAGGCATGGGGCCTGGGCGAGCTTTGCCGTCATTTGGCGAAGGTCGACGGCATCGACCGCATCCGCTTCACCACATCACACCCGAACGATATGGATGATGGGCTGATCGCGGCGTTTGCCGAAGAACCCAAGCTGATGCCCTATTTGCATTTGCCAGTGCAGGCAGGATCCGACCGTATCCTGAAGGCGATGAACCGGGCGCATACAGCGGAGAGTTATATCCGCCTGATCGAACGCATTCGCGCCGCGCGGCCTGACATCGCCCTTTCTGGCGATTTCATCGTGGGCTTCCCCGGTGAGGATGAGGTCGCGTTTGAAGACACTATGGCGCTGGTCCGTGAGGTGACGTACGCCTCGGCCTTCTCCTTCAAATATTCCCGCCGCCCGGGCACACCGGGTGCGACCATGGCGAAGCAAGTGGCCGAAGACGCGAAAGCTGAACGGCTTTCACGCTTGCAAGCTCTGCTTGAAGAGCAAAAGCAAGCTTTCAACCGCGCTTGCGTGGGCCAAACCGTGCCTGTGCTGATGGAAAGCAAGGGCCGCGAGCCAGGCCAGCTGTCTGGCCGCTCCCCCTATCTGCAAGCCGTGCATGCGGTGGGGCCAGAGAGATTGATCGGCCAGATCGTTCCCGTGACGCTTGAGACGACAATGCCCAACAGCCTAAGCGGACGGCTTCTCGAGGTGGCCGCGTGAGCTTTGCTGCCCCGGTTTTTCGCGAGGACCGCGAGGACGTTTTGTTAGCGTTGATCGACAGCACGAGGTTAGGGGCGCTGATCATCAACACCGAAGATGGAATCGCACTGTCTCACATTCCATTCGTATACAAAAAAGATGATGGCATTCTGCACCTGATCTCCCACGTGCATCGCGGCAATCCGATCGGCGCCGAGGGGAATGACGGCCAAGACGTGGTTGTCAGTTTCCTGTGCGATCATGCCTACATTCATCCGGGCTGGTACCCCTCAAAAGCCGAACATGGGCGGGCGGTCCCCACGTACAACTATGTCTCGGTGGAGGCGCGCGGGAAGGTGCGACTGCTTACTGAACCCGGCGTTCTTAAGACGATGCTCATGGATCTGACAGCCAGGACAGAACGCGACATGAGCAAGCCATGGCAAGTGGACGATGCGCCCCCATCTTACATTGATCGATTGATCAACGGCATTGTGGGCGTCGAAGTTTGCGTCACCCATCTGAGCGGCATCCAAAAGCTGAGCCAGGATAAAGCTGAGGACGATTTTCAAGGGGTGATAGAGGGCTTGCGCCAGCATAACGTGGACTCAGCCGTCGCAGAGCGCATGGACCGGACCGCGAAACCGGAGCGGAAAAGCCCGTGACCGTCGAAACACTGACTTTTAACAGTAACGATCTACTCTCCGAGCTATGCGGGCCGCACGACATGAATTTGGTGCGCATCGAGAATAAACTCGGCGTGAGCCTTCTGCCGCGCGGCAACACGATCACCGTTAAGGGCGCGGACGGTGCGCGATCGGCCGCCAAGAACGTGCTGACCTTTCTCGAGAACCGGCTGAAGCAAGGGCTGCAGGTCAGCGCGGCGGATGTTGATGCGGCGATCCGCTTTGCTGAGGGGCCCCAAGAGACGGCGCGCCCGGCGTCTGAGCGGGCACTGGCCCTGCCAAAGCGAACCATCCTTCCGCGTACGAAGGCACAAGCGCAATACATGCATCATCTGAGCACAGAGGAGCTTGTGTTTGGTGTCGGCCCAGCCGGGACGGGCAAGACCTATCTCGCCGTCGCGGATGCCGCGGCAGCACTGTTGCGCGGAGATGTCGAGCGGCTCATCCTTTCTCGACCCGCGGTGGAAGCTGGCGAGCGGATTGGCTTCTTGCCCGGTGATCTCAAAGAGAAGGTCGACCCCTATCTTCGGCCGCTATACGATGCGCTATACGATGTGATGCATGCGGACTTTGTGGATCGGCGCATCGCCGCCGGTGACATTGAGGTGGCGCCGCTGGCGTTTATGCGGGGCCGTACGTTATCGCGCGCAGTGGTAATCCTTGATGAAGCGCAGAACGCGACAGTGGGTCAGATGAAGATGTTCCTCACACGGCTCGGCGAGGGCTCGCGCATGGTGGTGACGGGCGACCCCAGCCAGACGGACCTTCCGAACGCGGCAGATTCAGGCCTCGCCGATGCCCTGCAGCTGTTGAGCGGCATAAAGGGTGTGGCTGTCACACGGTTCACCGGTGAAGACGTCGTTCGCCACCGCCTGGTTCGTGATATCGTCGCCGCCTACGATCAACGGTCTCAGGCGCGGATGCAAAAGAGCCAAGACCGATCGTGATCGCCCTCGATGTGTCTGTGGATGACGACGCGTGGACTGCGCTCGACGTGGACGCCCTGGCCGAGCGATGTGCGAAGACCCTGATCGCAACGGCGCCAGCTGGTTTGCGCCCGGGCGAGATCGCGATCCTGTTCACCAATAATGACGCGGTGAGAGAGCTTAATGCCACCTGGCGGGGCAAAGATCGCCCCACAAACGTCCTCTCATTCCCCGCCGTCGACGAGCTGGCCTTGCCGCCCGATATCCCCCAGCCCCTGGGTGATGTGGTGTTGGCCTTCGGCGTATGCGCGGCGGAAGCCGCAGAGAAGGGCGTTTCAATCCAGGATCATGCGTCCCATTTGGTGATTCACGGATTTTTGCACTTGATCGGATATGACCATCAAGGCGAGGATGAGGCTGAGGTCATGGAAGACCTGGAGCGCCGCCTCCTTCTCGATTTGGGCATTGCCGATCCTTACACGGATCGAGATCGCCCTAGCCGATAGGATAGGCGCCCCGAAAATGGAGAGACCAATGCCCGACGGCGAAGCGCCGTCTTTCAGCCCCGCAAATGCGGGGCAAGACCAGACACCCCCTCCCCCCGCTAATGGGGGGCTCCGCCATTTACTGAAACGGATGATGGGCCCCAAAGCCCAAAGCCGCGAAGAGCTGTTGAGCAATGGCGGCGCGCTGCCTGCTGATCTGTCGCCCGCTGAGCGCGACATGATCGAGCGCATCCTCGCCTTTGAGAAGCAGCGCGTCGACGATGTCGCGATCCCACGGGCCGACATCGAAGCTGTGGACGTCGAGATCTCGCTGACGGAGCTCCTCAAATGTTTCAAGGAAACCAACCATTCGCGGTTGCCGGTTTATCGGGGCGACCTCGATGACCCGATTGGGATGGTGCACCTCAAAGACGTTGTGGGTCTGATTGCCGATCCAGAAGCGGCGCAGGCGGATGCCGCAAGCGGCCCTGTCTTGCGCGGGATTATTCGCAAAATTCTCTACGCGCCGCCTTCTATGCCGGTGACGGATTTGTTGCTGCGCATGCAGGCATCGCGCGTGCACATGGCGCTGGTGATCGACGAATTCGGCGGCACGGACGGCCTCGTGACGATTGAAGACCTCGTTGAGCTGATCGTCGGCGATATGCGCGACGAGCATGATGACGAAGACGACTTCTTGATCCGCGCGCTGGGCGAAGGGCGCTGGGATGTCGATGCGCGCATGCCGCTCGACGTCTTTGCG
>CAYFHK010000104.1:0-9378 GCA_964342585.1 uncultured Caulobacterales bacterium
CGCATGACGCATGACGCATGACGCATGACGCATGACGCATGACGCATGACGCATGACGCATGGCGATGGCGGGGGACGCATGTCTGGATCTGTGCAGAGTGAACCGGAAAACGAGACGATTGACGGCTTTGATCCGAAGGATGAGCCGCTCCCGTTTTTGAGCAATTTCCAGGACATTTTCCTCACGGTCGGTGTGGCGATCTTGCTCGGCGGATTATCCGTATTCGGCGGAATTCTTGCTGCGGCTGACCTTGGTAGCGCATCGGCGAATTTTGGGCTGCGCGCCGCCGTGACTTTCGGTCTGTTCGCTGTCGTGTGGATGTTATCTGAGGTCATCGTAAGGGCTCGCCGGCGGATCCTTCCGGGCATTGTGCTTGCGATCTCGGCCGTCGTTCTGGCCGTATCGACCGCATACTGCTTGTTCCAATCGGTCTATGGTGGTGCGCTATTCGATGGCCTCGGCGAGATCAGATTTTTTAGCACGCTTGATGAGGTCGACGATAACGATCTTGGCCAAATGCGCGCTGCCACCAACGACATGGTTCGGTCGGTTCCCCTGCAGATCAAATTGCTTTGGCTCGGGTTGCCGGCGATCGCCGCCCTTACCGCGTTTGGTTACTACCGTCGCTTTCGGCTGCCGTTTTCCGCGGCGCTGTTTGCGATCACCGCTTGGGGATTGGTTTGGGGTGTGCTGCTCCTCACCATTCCGTTCGACGCCATCAGGTTTCAGGCGACGATCGGGCTCATCGTTGGGTTAAGTCTGCTGTTTGCGGGGATCGCCTTTGACATGCGAGATCCGGAGCGCGTGTCGCGGTTTTCCGGAAATGGGTTCTGGCTGCACTTTTTCGCCGCGCCGATTCTGCTTTTCTCGGTTCTCACGATCTCCGCGCAGGGCTTTGCGTTCGGGCCCTCCGATGGTGATCAGGCGGACGCGCGGTTCAGCGTGTTTCAATCAATCCTGACCCTGCTCATCATCGCGAGTTTTGCCGTGATTTCCCTGCTGCTCAACCGGCGTGCGCTGATCGTCGCTGGCCTCACGTCTGCGGCGGTCGCGCTGGCGATTATTTTGCGATTTGTCGGGCTCGATGGCGCAGGTGTCGTCGCAGCGACGATGATTCTGCTCGGCGCGGGCGTCTTGCTCTTGGGCCTTGGATGGGAAGCCAGCCGGCGCGCGCTATTGCGGTTCGTTCCGGCAACGCCCTTTTTTCGCCGGCTGTTTCCGCGCGCCATCGTGGACGGTTAACGCGGCAGCGGCGGCGGCAATTACTTGATCTTGCCTTCTTTGAATTCGACGTGCTTTTTCGCCACCGGGTCATATTTCCGGACGACCATTTTCTCGGTCATTGTGCGCGAGTTCTTCTTCGTCACGTAGAAATAGCCGGTGCCAGCCGTCGAGTTCAGCCGGATTTTGATGGTTGTTGGTTTTGCCATGTCGGGTCTCGCAAATGGTGCGGATCAATACGAAAGCGCGAAACTAACGGCGCGGCTCGCTTTGTCAATTGAAACCTGTGGTCCTTAGGGGATCTCGGCGCGCCGCCGCTGCCACGTCAGGATCGCATAAGCCGTGAGCGCGACGATCAAAAAGATGTCGAGGCCGCGCGCGCCATAGGCTTGGCGAACCAGCCCCGCAATGGCGGGGCCGAGCATGGCGCCCATGCCATAGGCGAAGACGAAGCCGGTATTTGCGGCCTCGCGCGTTTGGGGGCCAAAGCGATCGCCGACTAGGCTCAGGCCCACGGTATAAAGCCCCGCCAAAACCCCGCCCCAGATGAAAAGGGTCACATAGGTGAGGCCGAGCGACCAGTTGATCATGGCGAAGGTGACGGCGCCGAGGGCGCTCAGGACCGCGCCGAGCCACAGCGATCGGGCATAGCCGAGACGTTCGGCAAGCAGCCCGATGGGGTATTGGGCGACGACGATCCCCAAGCCGTAAATCGTCACCGTGATAGCACCGATGCTCGGGCCCCAGCCACGTTCAATCGCAAGGAGGGGCAGGAAGACCAACACCGCTGCTTCGATCCCGGCAAACAGCATCGGCGCGGAAAAAGTCGCAGGCGCCCGCGGCAAGAGTTTGAAAAAGCCGCTTGCCGCATCGGGCGGGCTGGCCGGTGGCGTCCCGGCCACCACGACCGGCACGGTGGCCGCGGTGAAGATGGCAATGGCAACCGCAAACGGGGCGAAGCCTTCATAGCCCACAAGATCGATCAGCAGCGGGCCGAGGGAGAAGCCAAGGGCAAGGAAAGTGCCGTAAACGCCGATGATCCGTCCCCGGAGGTGATCAGGCGCCAAACCATTGATCCAAATCTCCGACCCGACGAATAGGCCCGTCGCGGCAAAGCCAATGACAAAGCGTAACGGGAACCATAGCGCGACATTGTCGCCCACTGCGTAAAGCCCGAGATAGGCGGCGATCATCACGACAAGGCAGACAAGCAACAGCCGCCTGATCCCCAAGGCTTTCAGTATAGCCGGATAGAAGGGCGCGGCGATAACGCTGCCAATCGCGGCGGTGCCGGCGTTGAGGCCGATCGTGCCATCCTTCGCGCCATAGCTTTCGAGCAGGATCGAAAAGAGCGGCAGCGAATGGCCAAGCGCGATCCCCGCCACCGAGATGGTGGCGATGGCGGCGATGAGGCCGCTCATGGGGAGGGGGGAGGCTCCCGAGACGGGCTGCGTACCGGACAACGGAGGTTCAGCTGCGCAAGGAGGCTTCAGGATCTTCGTCTGGATCGCCGAAGCCATGCATCCGGTTTGCCCATTGAAGGCCGATGAGTGCGCCCTTGCTGCGGGGCAAGAGCCAGAGCGTCATTACGGTTGCGAGCAGGATCCAGATGAGGAATTGCAGCCCCAAGGGCGGGTCCAAATGGCGCTTCACCTCGACAATGGGGATCGCCAGCGCGTGGCCCACAATCATCATCGTGATGTAGGGCGGGGCGTCATCGGCGCGGTGGCCTAAAAAAGGCTGACCACAGGCGGTGCAATGATCTGTGACTTTTGAATAGGCGCGGAAGAGCGGACCTTCGCCGCAGCGGGGGCATTTGCCGCGAAACCCCTTGGCCATGGCCGCGAATACGGGCCGTTTGGCGCCGTCATCGGCGGGGGCGTGAGGGGGACGGGTGGCGGCTGTTTCGGTCATCCTGCCGATGTGGCGGTGTGCGACCGTCTCGGCAAGGCGACACTTGGCGGCGCATCAACGCGCGCCGCCAAGGCGGTCGTCACTTTTGCTTGAGCAGGAAGCGCGGTGACGCGGGCTTACGTTACTTCTTCGGTTTGCTCGCCGGTTTTGCGGCCGGTTTCACGCCAGGTTTTTGGCTTTGATTGCCGGGCGTGGTCGAAGGTTTGGACGGATTGTTTGCCATTTTGGCAATCCTCTAGAGGAGGGCCTCATCCGGCCCAGGGGAGTTGGGGTCACTTGGCCCCAACGCGCATAAGATGCGCTCATTTTGGCGGGCTGAAAAGATCAGTGTTGCCCATTAAAAAAATTTCATCACCTCAGGCAGGCGCGCATTCGCGCAAGACGGCGAGATAGCCAGGGGCGACGGTCATCCCCTTTGCCACCGCGCCCTTTTCCATCAGTAAGCGGTGCGCTTCGGGCAGGCGGTAGCAGGGCAAATACATGAAGAGGTGATGCTCCGCATGGTAATTGACCCAATAGGGCGCGATGAAAGCGCGCTCGATAAGGTTGGCCTTAGTCGTGCGCGCATGGGTGAACGGGTCCTCCTGTGACGGCACGCAGGCATGTTCGGCGATATTGCGCAGGCGGGTGGCAAGGGGAAACCACGTCGCCATGGCCACAAGCCAGACGAGGAAGAGAAGCGGTGCCCCCATAGCCAACAGCCCGGCCAGAAGGACCGCATTGATGAGAAGGAACGGGCCGACTTTCACCTCCGCGCCGGGGGTGATGCCATCCGGCGCCGCGGGTTGGCGTTTGAGCTTCAGGGCGAAGAGGCCAAGCCGCTGCTTCAGGAAGGTCTGGCCGGTCAGGTCACGGATGATCTTCCGCCTGAGGCTCTGGCGCGTCACCGGAAACGGCGCCGAGAGGCCAAGGTCGGGGTCAGCGTCGGTCTGGGTGAAGCGGTGGTGACTCAAATGATAGTCGCGATAGCCCGCCAGGTTCCCGCCCACGGGCGCGGCGCAGAGCCATTCGCCCACCAGGTCATTCAACTTTTTGTTTGGGTGCAGAAGACCATGCGCGGCTTCGTGCATCAAAATGGCCAGGCCCAGCTGGCGCGTGCCGATCACCATCACGGCGAGGAGCCACACAATGGGATTGGGGAAGGCGAAGCTTGCCCATAGGGCAAGCCCAATGACGCCCCAGGCATGAGCGACCAGCGCAAGGCCCTTCCATGACGAAACGCCACGCAGGCGCGCCCATTCCTCAGGCGTGAAATGATCGCGCGGATGGGCTCGGGCCACGGGTTTCGGGGAGACGGTCTCTGACATCATCTCAGATGATACCAAATTTTGGTCAACGATGCATCTTCGTGGAGACGACGTGGCCTGCGGGTGCGGCAGCCTAGCTGCGGCCAGGGTAAAGATCGTACAGTCGGCCATCGATGGTGAGGCGTTCGGCCTTCATCAGCTTACGGCCGTCGCTGGCGGGCTCGCCATCGATGGTGACGACGACGCCCTCAGCAAGGTCGCCATCTTCAAGGCCGGACCGTGCATTTCGCCAGGGTTGGCCGACTTCCACAGTCCATTCGGCATCGTCCGCCTTCACGACAATTTCGCCGTGCGGATTGCCGAGATCGGTTTTGGTGATCGTGCCGGTGACTTCGATGTTTTCGCCGGAGGTCCAGCTCCAGCCATGATGGGCAAGGGCGGCAGACCCCATGCTGAGCGCCATGAGGATGGCGATGGTGCGGGTGGGGCGGAAGGAAAAGCGCATCGTGATCTCCTAGGGAGTGCGTCCTGGCGGTAATTTATCGCAAATCGTGCGCCCGACGAGCGGCTTGTGCAGTGCGGCGGGATGAATTTCGCGCAAGCGGCGTCGCCCGTCCGAGCCGGTGATGGGAAGAAGACCAGGGGACCCGCAGGCGACGCTGCCGTCGCGAATGGGTGCGATGTAGGGTGGTGCGTCGGCATAATCCCGTCCCACCGGGAGGCGCCGCCCGCGGCCCTTATCCGTCCAATTCCTACCGCCGGCCCATAAGGAGCTCACAGCGGTCATGCCGTTCGGGGGAGGCGCAAAAGTGAGCGCTTCCCGGCATGCGACGAATAAGGGGCGACAGGCGAAGGGGGAACGGTACCACTCCGCCCCTGGGTCCTGCCGCGATGTGAGGAGTATGAGGACGGCGGAGGGAGCGGGGATAAGTTCCTCTGGTGATGAGGCGCGTGAAGTTGGTCTTGAGCCTTCCCGCGCTTCCGGCGCGGGATCCATCACACGGTGGTTGGTTCGGGTGCTGGGCCCCGCGGTTAAACCGCGGGGGACTCTTTTTCTTTGTCCCGCACATCCCTGCGCAGGCAGGGATCGGTTGCGAGGTAAGCAGGACCAGGTTCCTGCCTGCGCAGCAACGTGCGAATGGGGGCGCAGAACGGGTGGGGACGACGGGTGTGGCTCCCGGGTCTGCAGCGCATCACTTCGTGCTGCGCCGCGCCCGGGATGACGTCCCTCTGTTTTGTTTCCCCGCGGCTTGGCCGCGGGGTCCATCACGTGAGGAGAGCGTAGGTGCTGGGCCCCGCGCACGAAGCGCAGGGAGACCCTTGATTGGTTTTGCCTTGCGCGGAAACGTGCAGATGGGGAGGCAACCCGGGTCCACAGCGCCATGCCGCCGTCGCAATTCGTAAAGTTTACACGCGCATATTTCACAGCGGATTAAGCTTGCTGTGCGACCCTCCCCGGAAAAATCCCGAAAAATGGGGCGGAATCCGAGAGGCTGGCAGGGCGAGTGAGCACACGATTGGATCGCATCGTCGGTGTGAGTGAGGGCGACGAGATCGACGTCGTCCTACGACGGCGATCCGCCTTCGTCATTGCCATGCTTTATATCGTCTCGGTGTCGACCCTCACGACACTCGGCGTTGTCAAGAACGGCTTCAATCCTGGCGTTTATCTCGCGGTCGGCTGTGTGATTCTGCACGGCGCGGCGATCTTTTCACTTTGGCGAGGCTTGGCGATCGAATGGGCCGGTTGGCTGATTACTTTCTCGAGTCTCGTCGGCAATCTTCTTTTCATGATCGCCGTTGGCGGTGTTGAGACGTTCGCGACCTCTTGCCTTCTTCCGGCGGCTTTTATTGCGGGCATTTTATGCGGAAGCCGAGCGGCGATCGTTGTCGGAATGGCCGCGATCATCTCCGTATGGGGTGTGTTTTACGGTATCGATCGTGCTGTCGATCCCACCGCAGAACTGATCTCTCCCGTCACCGTGACCCAGGTGATCGGATCTTTCATGATCTTCTCCCTGCTCTTTACGCATATGCAGGACACTTTCATGGCCGCGCAACAGCGCGCCGTTGAGCAAGCCGAACGGTCGCGCGCTGTGGCCGAAAGCGCCAGCGCGGCGAAGTCGCGCTTCCTCGCCAATGTCAGCCATGAAATTCGCACGCCGATGAATGGTGTGATCGGCATGACCCAAGTGCTCCGCCGAACGAACTTGCAGCACGATCAAAAACTGCCCGTCGACACGATCGGCCATTCCGCCGAGGCACTGTTGACGGTGATCAACGACGTGCTCGATTTCTCCAAAGTCGAGAGCGGCCGGATCGAGCTCGACCCCGCGCCCTTTGAGATTGAGGGCGTGGCCCATGAGGTGGCGCACCTGTTGCGCGGCGCGGCGGAGGACAAAGGCATTGTCCTGAATGTTGAAGTGTCAACGGATCTACCGCCGCGTCTGATGGGCGATGCGGGGCGCATTCGCCAAGTGCTGATCAATCTCGTCGGTAATGCCGTGAAGTTCACGGCCAAGGGGGCCGTGAGTGTGCGCTTTTTCGCGCAGCACGACAGTGATGATAGCCTGGTGATCGAGGTCGAAGACAGCGGCATCGGCATCGCCGAAGACAAGCTCGAAAAGGTCTTCGATGCCTTCGCGCAGGCTGAAGCGGCGACCACGAAGAAATTCGGCGGCACCGGTCTTGGGCTCGCGATTAGCCGTCAGCTGGTCCAATTGATGGGAGGAGACATCACCGTGCGCTCGACGCTCGGCGTGGGCTCGACCTTTACCGTGACGATGCCGCTAATCGTGGCCGAAGACGTTGACGGATCAAATGACCGCACGGAGCTCGGGACGAGCGGCGAAGTCGACCGCTCCATCGAGAACCTCCGTGTGCTGGCAGCGGACGACAACCATGTGAACCGGCTGGTGCTTGAGGGGCTGCTCGGCGGCACAGGCGTCGCGCTGACTATGGTCGAGGACGGCGCTGAGGCAGTGGAGGCGGTCGAGGCGGCCGGCCCTGGCGGCTTCGACGTGATCTTGATGGATGTGTCGATGCCGGGGATGGACGGCTTTGCCGCGACCCAGGCGATCCGTAATATGGAGACCACGGAAGGCGCGCCCCGCGTGCCAATCCTTGCGCTCACCGCGCATGCCGGGCCGCAAGACCGTCAGCGCGTGATCGATGCGGGCATGGATGATCACATTACGAAGCCCGTTCAGCGCGACGCGCTGCTGGCCGCTTTGGCGCGGTGGTCTGCAGGCGACGCCTCGGCCGAAGCGGTAGCCGAGACGGCTTAGCCCGCGCTTACGACATCCATTTTTTATTCATCCGTATTCGTTGCGACCTGACCCTCGAACCAATTGCGCGTCGGCTCATCCGCCGGAAAAAAGTGTTCGATGCGCAGATCGTCGAGGGTTAGGTCTTCGGGCGTGCCGAATTGCGTGATGGTCGAGAATAGCGAGAGGCGTTGATCGGCGATTGCCAAGGTAATCGGGACCACCGGCCCCGAAGCCGAGGGCGGCCCGAAATCATTCTCGCCGATTTCTGCGGCCGCCGCATCGAGGCAGGGATCACCTCCTCTTGCCAGGCTTTCGGTACGCAGACGCCGATAGGTGAAATGGCAAACATCAGACCAATTTTCGATCGCTGTACGGATGGCCCCGCCTTTGATCACGTCGATCATTGACGCACCGCGCGTGATGCCCAACGGGCCGAACAGCCGCTCAGCCGGTTCATTCAGCGCGGCGATGTGCCAGTGATGGTCGAGCGCAAAGGCTGGATAGGGGGCATGGCGGCGGAGGAGAAAATCCACCGCCGCGCGGATCGGCGCCATTTCGTCATCGGTCCAATCGCGCGCCGTGTAACGCACCGCGAAGCCTGCCGAGGTGAAAAGCTCATTGCGCGCCGATAAGGGGAGGTCGAGTGCATCACTCAGCTTACCGATCATCTCGCGGCTTGGGTTCGCTTTGCCCGTTTCCAAAAAGGCCACGTGCCGCGCGGAGACCTCTGCCTGATGGGCGAGGTCGAGTTGGCTATACCGCCGGGTTTTGCGCCACGTCTTCAGGGCAGAGGCAAATGGGCTCATGGCGCGGAGACTAGCGGTGAGAGGTCGGTGCGTCACTAACCTCTGAGGTCATTGAAACGATGTCACCCTTGCCCGCTTATAGCGAGGTGCATTCGAAAGGATTTCTCATGTCGTCGTCGCTTCACAAGACTTGGCTAAAGGTCACCGCGGTCGTTGTGGCGAGCTTCGCGCCGCTCCTCTTTTTGGGGACCATGCCAGCCACTTCGGCGCCGGCGGCATTCGTGCTCGACCTGTTGAGCTGGCCGATCAACGGAACGGCGGTTCTTCAATCATCAGATGGCCGATTATTGTCCGCGATCTTAGGCGGCGTGACGCTTGGTTGGGGCGTGATGATCTGGATCTTGTCTGGCGAGGCCTATGACAAAGCGCCCGAGCCCATCCGTAAGGCGGTGGTTGTCAGCTTCCTTGCCTGGTTCGTTTTCGATGGCATGGGGTCTGTGGCGTCCGGCAATGCGCTGAACGCTGTCTTCAATCTGGTAATTTTGCTGCTGGCGGTGGGACCGCTCTGGCGCAAAGCGTGAGGTGGCGCTTAGCCTGCAAACGCCTTCTCGACGACAAACTCTGCTGGCTTGGCGTTCGAGCCCTCGGTCAGGCCGAAGGTCTCGGTGATGGCTTTGGTATCCTGGATCATCTCCATCGAGCCGCAGATCATCACCCGATCCGTCTCAGGGTTAAGTGCCGGCACGCCGAGGGATTCGAACAGCTGACGGCTCTCGATGAGATCGGTGATCCGACCTTTGTTCGCGAAATCCTCGCGGGTGCAGGAGGCAAAATATTTGAGTTTCCCCGGCGCCACTTCGCCGACCAAGGGGTCGTCCGGCAGCGCGTTGACGACTTCGCTTGAATAGACCGTCTCCGCCGCGAGCCGGCAGGTGTGCGTCACGATCACCTCGTCGAATTTCTCATAGGTCTCCGGGTCG
>CAYFHK010000105.1:0-9233 GCA_964342585.1 uncultured Caulobacterales bacterium
GTTCGACCCGTTGCGTATTTTTGTGCCTTTTCCACGACGCAGGCTGAGGTCGCGGGATGCTCCGCCAAGACTTCGCCAAGCTCACGCGCGTCAGCGAAATCATAGCCATCGATCGTGCCGCTCGGGTCGATCGGCTCACCGTTCTCAGCGAGCCGGAACTTGCCGACGCCATCGAAGTTTTCGAGCGACAGGCCAATGGGGTCGATGAATTCGTGACAGCTGGCGCACGCCTCATCGGTCCGGTGCTGGGTAAGGCGGGCGCGCGCGGTTTTAAACTCAGGATTATCCGTCTCTTGAACGACGGTGAAGTTCACCGCGGCCGGTGCGGGCGCCACAGATTGACACAAGAGAAGCTCACGGACAGCGATTCCGCGCAGCGTCGCAGAACTCCGACCTGGATGGGCATGAAGCGCCGTGAAAGCGGGGTGCGAAAGCAGACCGCCGCGCAAATCGTCTTCTGCGAAAGCGACCTTCTCCCACCCTTCCGATTGCTGAACGGGTACGGCGTAAACCATGCCCAATGGACGCGTTAGGAACGTTTCCTTCGCCGTGAAGAGATCCGTGTAAGGCGCTTGCCGCTCGATCAAGTGATAGTCGAGGAAAAGCATGACCTGCTCATAGGCATCTTCGGCCACCGCATGATTGAACGCGGGGTAGATCAGCTTGTCTTTCTCGAGATTTTTCAGCCCCTCGAGATGCAGGAAGTCTTCGAAGAACGCATGCATCCCTTGGCGCAGCCGAGACGATGACAACAGACGATCAACTTGTGCTTCAAGACCATCGTCCGTGTGCAGGGCGCCCGAGCGCGCAGCCGCAAGCAGCTCGTCGTCAGGTGCCGTGTCCCACAGCAGATAAGAGAGGCGCGCGGCTTTGGCGTGACCGGTGAGGCGGAATTCGCCGCTCGGTGCCGTCTCCGTTGTATCGACCAGGAATAAGAATTCTGGCGAAGAGAGCATGCCCTCAATGACGAGGCCCATCGCTGTCCGGAATGATCCGACCTCATCCATGGCCAAGCTCGCCGCCTGCGTCCAAGCCTGGCGATCCTCTGCGGTCATCTCGCGGCGAAAGAGCTGCTCGCCATAGCTGCCAACAATCTCTTCCGCACAAGCCTTATCGAAGGACACGTCATCATCGGCTGCACATGGCATGAGGGCCGACCAGCGTTCCTCGGCAATGACTTGATCAGCGATACGGCCCGCTAAGGCGTAGTATTGCTCATATCCGCTGGCGCTGATGGACGCTTGTCCCGCGCCAACAGCCGCGAGCCCACCAACCCGAATATCGGGCTCAAAGCGGCCAACAACTTTGATCTCAGGCGAAAAGACGTCGGCGATCGTGTTTCGGTACTGACTTTCAGTGAGGCGGCGCAGCTGAGGTGTTGGCGCCTCATAGGCAATCTCGTCGCCTTCTAGCATGCCGCCGATCATCGGCACGCCGAAGAGCACCGCCGCGACAACGGCACCCAGTCCCAATACGAGGATAAGCAGTCGTTTCATGGTTCCCTTGGCCCGCCCTAATAAGTCTCGTCAGATGTTTCGGCTTTCGCCTCTTTGGTCGGATCGTCCGCCGCTTTCTTGATCGCTTCATCCTCGCCGGTATCAGAGGCAGCAGGCGGCCCACCCGCCCCTTCAGGTGCGCGCAGCTCGGCCCCTTCTACCGCGATTTCGGCCAGATCGACGCCGTAATACTCTCGGGTGTCCAAGATATATTTCGTCAACTGCTCCTTTGGCGGATGGATAACGAAGGCGGGCACCGCCTCGATCTTCATCGCGGTGGAAATGGACCGGCATTGCCCAGTTTCCGGATCGCGATGCCCATCGGCATATTTCTGAAGTGCCGTCCACACGGCCGGACACGTGAAACCGTTGGCCACCTGAAGCGCACCGCGCTCATCATGGAAGTTTTGCCAATAGGCATGCTTCAGATCGAAATAGCCCACGAGATCCCCAGAGGCCGACCCGTCATCGTTCAGTGTCAGGTGGATCTGCGTCTTTTTGATGAAGTATTCGGCGGGACGACCGGTCCAGCCAAACTTCAGCCGCAGCTCAAAGGGCTCTGTAATGAGCTCGCCATTCTCGATCCGGCCTTTGACAGTGTTATGCCAAAGCGTGTTGTCGGTGACCGTTAGACTCGCATAGCCGAGACCATTTTTTTGGCTATCATAGGGCGTCGGCTCGTGGCTGGAATAGACACTCACTTCGACGTAGTCGTCGTTCACGATGCTATCGACATCGCGAACTTCCATCAGTGTCGTGATTTCGCCATCTCGGTAGGCGCCAACATGGTAGTCTTCCATCGCCCCGCCAGCGAACTCGGCCGTACGGCGAAAACTATCGACACACCCCATCACACGATAAAGCTGATTATCGATGCCGGACCGGCCATCTGGTGAAGTGAAATCTTGCGCACCGCAGCTATCAATATCGCTGCCGTCAGAGGCTTGACCATCGAGATCACGACCAAAGGAAATGGGTGATTGCACCACTTTCATTGGCGGATCGTCATACGAGTCGGGGATGTTGCAGATCGAGGCGCCGTTTTGCTCACGCATCCGTTTTGCAGAGAGGGCGTAGCCTAATTTATAATAGGTTGACCGATTTTCGGGCTGCAGAAGATATTCCTGCTTTTCTTTCGGCATGTCTAAAATGGCGATGTCGCGCAGCGCGTACGCAAAGCCCTCAGGGCAGTCCTGCGGCGTTTCGTGCACGTCGTACCAAAAATAGCTGAAGGCAAAGCCGAGCGTGCCAGGCGCCGTAGAGGCGAATTGTGGCCACGCCTGCTCACCGCCCACCACGCGCGCGGGCGTGTTCATCGCCGCCTCCGCACCGGAGGAAGGATCCGCAGCGACAGCGCTGCCGCCCGTCAAAACCAGGCTCGCGGAAAGCATCAAAGCGAGACGACCGTTACGCATGGGACTGTTCCTTTCGCGCAGAATTGAGTTTTGCGGCGGCGCCGGGCGCCCAGGAGGTGCAATAGCCTTGTGGGTGAGCCGGCAAATCATCGATCCCGCAGGTGCCGCAGGATTGTGCCCCGCCATCGTAGAACACGCAGTTGGTGCAGGTTTTGCCGCTCACGCCTGACTGTTCGACGTATTGGCGGCCATCGCGCGCGGCACGTTGACCTGTAGTCAATTGCGATGGCGCGGCGCAGCTCAACTGCGCGCTTTGCCCACACGCACCGAGCCAAAGCCCCCCGAAACTCAAGGCAGCCAAGCTCTTCAGCGCTGATCGCCGCGAGGCCTGCGGTTGTTCGCAAGGCTTCCCCATCGGCATTCCTCCCGTTTTTACCTTTCATACACCTGCGAAACGCGGCGTCAATGTCATTCGCACCATTAATGCATTGAGTACGAAAGGCGATCTTTGTTTTTTGAATATCTGGCTGGCTTTCAGGAGTCTTTCTAAGAAACCACTTCTGAACAACGCACCAATCTTTAAGGTCGCCCTGGCTGGTAAAAGCGACTAACGTTTTTTGATAAGCAAATGACAGTGAGCGATGCAGCCGACAGCTTCACCAACTCTACCGTCGAACGAAATCGACCCGGTGCCCTCGAGTGCGCAACGGATCGTTGAAGCTGCGAGTGAGATTTATGAGCAAAATCCAGTGCTCCCGGTGCCCTTGGCCGCAGTGGCCGAGGCTGCAGGTGTCAGCCGGTCACTCATCTACACGCATTTTTCGCAGCACACTGAATTAATTAATGCGATGATTGCGGCGCAGTTAGAGCTGCTTGAGCCCAAACTGGTGCCGCCGCCGGACTTGCCTGACACGCTTCGTGACTTCGCGTTTTTTTATAGCCGCGTGATGTTCAATCATTATCTGGAGCACGGACTGATATTGGCACAGGCGCCGCGAGACCATTTCATGACGGGGCACCTGCTGCCGCGCGCCAACGACATCTATCTCACCATCCTTCGGCAATTTGCGTGCAAAGCCCGCAAAGAGGCGAACCTCTCCTTTCGGCGCAGCTTCGCAGCCTTTGCGGCGGTGGGCGCAATGCCGGAGCATGCAGCACGCCTGACCAAGCGCGGGCGCCTTGACGAACAAGTCGCGAGGGTCACGCTCGACCGCTTATTGAATGTCGCAATAGAAAGCTTAAGCTGACTGCTCGGCCGCCGTCGAGATCGCTGAATCGCCTAATGCCGAGTTGATAATAATCGGCAAGACGACAGCTTCTGCATCTTCCATCTCGATGCGTTTCTCCGCAACCAAAGCGCCCGCGCGCACCACCATGGCGGTGGTCATCGCTAAGGACGCCAGCGCCTCTTGTGGCGACAAGCTGGTCTCGCCGATAATCGCACTCACCGCGCGCTCAGAGGCGACAGATCGAATGGCATTCCGGCGCGTCTCAACCCGCTTTCGCACACCAGAATCGCCGATCAGCGTGTGAAGAAGCGGCCCCCGCGTCGCTGCGGCGCGCAAATAGCTGAGCGAGGACATCACAACCCGGGCAATCCGTGTTCCGCCGCGCGAGACAGCGTCCCGCCGCACCGCTTCGAAGGCATCGATCTCATCTTGCGCCAAGGCGACAAGAAGATCCTCCCGCGTCGAGAAGACATTGTGGGCTTGCGCTTCACTCATCCGCAATCTCTTAGCCACCTCTTTGAGCGTAAGCTGATGAACGCCCTCTTCCGTCGCGATCAATCGAGCCGCCTCTATCATCTGTGCACGACGCTCTTCAGGCGCCAATCGAGCGCGCGGCTGGCGCGGCGCGCGGATCCCGGCGCCAATGGTGACCTTTTCATCGGGGTCGCTAGGTCCCTCAGGCTTCTCCAGCGCACTCTGCGAACCGCGTTGTCGCCAATAGCCTTTCGGGGGGCGAGGGATATCCAGCCGATCGCAAATCTTTGCCAGACCGTTCGGGCTGATGCCAATTTCCTGCGCGAGGGTTGCGATGGGTTTGGTCCACACCGCCTCAAACAGCTCCCCCTTCGTCATTGTCACAGCTTCTGTCATCGACGCCCCACTCCCGGTGTTCGGTTTTGTCGCAGGCTATCACAAGTGCCGCTGACTGTTGAGTGAAGCGGCTTTCACGGGATCTTTTCGCGAGTGCGATACTTTTTTTCGGAGCGCCAGGAACTCAATCGCTTTGAGCAACGTTCTCTGGTTGATCGAAAAGATCATCACGTATGGTCCGCGACCCAGGTCGATCCCTGCCCACCCTGCCCCCACCTGGGTCGCGGACCATCAATATCCTTGCCAAGGTTGCGCATCGCGAAGGCAAGGCGCGCTCGATACGCCGCGTGACCAATAATTTCATGAGGGAATTATGACGCTCAATACACTGAAAGATGTCTATGTCGATCAGCTGCAGGATCTATACAGCGCTGACCGTCAGTCACTCAACGCCACAAAAAAACTGCACGACCAAGCCACTTCAAGCGAGCTGAAAGCGGCGCTGAAGCGCGGTGTCGATGGGATCTCGGAAGGCATCTCAACGCTCGAAACCATTATCAAGAGCCACGATGCCGATCCCACCGGTGAATTCTGCAAAGGGATGGAAGGGCTCGTCAAAGAAGTCGACGCCCATGTCTTGAATGCCGACTTCGGCGATAACGATGTCAAAGATGCGATGATCATCACGCAGTATCAGCGCATGACGCATTACGGTCTTGCCGGTTATGGCTGTGTGGTGGCATTCGCCAAGCGCTTAGGCCTTGGCAGTGACGTCACAAAGCTGCAGGAATGCTTGGACAACACCTATCATGGCGATCGCGAGATGACGCGCATTGCCGAAGGTAGCGTGAACGAGGAAGCAGCAGCGTAAGCCTCTGACATTCCGATCTAACGAGAGCGCCCGGCCTATTGGTCGGGCGTTTTTCGTGTCTTTCGATAGAGTGCCGCTCATGCTTGATTAAGGCCATGGATCTGGTCGCTTCACCCTTTGAGCTTGGCACGCGCGGGCACACCCCACTCGATGTTCTCGCCTTTGCCGCCAAAGAACAATGCGCTGGCCACCCCATCACCTTGGCGATCGTGACGGCGATCGAAGGGTCTTCCGCCCGCCCCGTCGGTGCACTGATGGCCGTTAGCGCCGATGAGCATTGCGGATATGTTTCCAACGGATGCATCGATGCGAGCGTCGCTGCCCATGCGCGCGAAACATTTTCATTGGGGCAGATGAGACGGGTAAGATACGGGGAAGGGTCGCCCTTCATCGACATCAAGCTACCCTGCGGCGGCGCGATCGATATCGCACTCATTCCGCACCCGGATGCTTGTTTCATCGAAGCTGCATATCACCAGCTGTCTGCACGGCAGCCGGCGGCCCTTTTTCTCTCTCCTGAAGGCCTAACTGAAGGCCCCGCAGAAACCGCTCAACGATTTGACTACGTCCCAGCGCTGCACCTCACCATTGCGGGACGCGGGGCAGAAACGCTCGCCCTGGCTCAGCTCGCTCGCGCAGCAGGCTACAGCGTGATGGTGGCCTCGCCCGACGCCGACATCCTTGAGAGATGCGCCACCCTGGGCGCCACCGTCCAAGCCCTGCGTTTTCCTGGCGACAAGGCCGACTTCTCCGGTGATCCGTGGTCGGCTTTTATCTGTCTGTTTCATGATCACGAATGGGAGCCGCCTCTTCTGCGAGAGGCGCTCTTACACGACTTCTTTTTTGTCGGTGCCATGGGGAGCCGCCGCACACATCAAACGCGGCTGGCCGCGCTGACCGAACTTGGCGTTCACCCGAGCGCACGGGCACGGGTCCGGGGACCGGTCGGGCTCATCCCCGCGACGCGCGACGCCACCACCCTCGCGGTTTCGGCGTTGGCGGAGATCGTCGACGCTTATCCGGGGACGGATGCATTGTGAGCATTTCGGCGGATGGGGTCGGCATTATCATCCTCGCCGCGGGCCGGTCTGCTCGTTTTGGCGAAACAAACAAATTGGGTGCAGCGCTGAACGGTCGCCCCTTGGCCGCGTATGCCGCGATGACGGCTGCCGACACACCGGCGGATCGCCGCCTTGCCGTGCTGCCGCCAACGTCACAGCCAATCGCAGAGATCTTCCACCGCGCCGGTATTGAGGTTTTCGAGAACACCGATCCGAGCGCGGGGCAAGGCGACTCGCTGGCGCTTGGCATTCGTGAGTTGAGCGACGACCCCTGCATTCAGGTCATCTTTGTCCTTTTGGCGGACATGCCGAACGTCAGGCCCGCGCACCTCACGGCCTTGTCCCGTGCGATTGGTAGAACGGATATCGCGATCGCAGAGTCGCAGGGCCGGCTCTCCCCACCAGCGCTTTTCCACAGGCGGACCTTTCACGCCCTCGGCCAGCTCACCGGGGATCAGGGGGCCCGCGCCCTTCTCCCGCAATTTGAGGTCACGAAGGTCGCGTTTGCTTCCGAAAGTCTGATCGATATCGATACGACCGAGGATTTACAGCGGGCGACGGATCTACGCTCGCGCCAGAATGTGCTGGGGAATTGACCTTGCGGGAACACTCCTAAATGGTGCCCCAAAGGGTCAGGAAAACGTACGAGAGGGCTATGGCGGTTCGCTTTAAGGTCAATGGACAAGAGGTCACCACGGAGACGGCTGGCGAAGCGCCGCTTCTGTGGGTGCTGCGCGACGAGCTTCGGCTCACGGGCACGAAATTCGGCTGCGGCATCGCCCAATGTGGCGCCTGCACGGTGCATGTGGATGGCAAGCCGCGTCGCTCCTGCGTCACGCCAGTGGGCAGCGTTGAAGGCCACGAGATTACAACGATTGAAGGCCTTGAGGGCCCGACCGCCGACGCCGTGAAAGAGGCATGGGCGGCGATTGACGTGCCCCAATGCGGCTACTGCCAGTCCGGCCAGGTGATGACCGCCGTGGCCCTGCTGAATGCCACACCCGATCCGCGCGACAATGAGATCGACGGCGCGATGACCGGCAATATTTGTCGCTGCGCCACCTATGTGCGCATCCGCCAGGCCATCAAAGACGCCGCCAGCAGCGTGAAGGAGGGCTAAGTCATGGCCGACGCTTCAACGCCTACCGTCAATCTCAATCGCCGCAACGTTTTGACCGGCATGGGCGGGCTGACCCTCGCCACTTTCATCCCGTTGAAAGCGCGGGCGCAATCCGGTGCCGCGGCGGTCATGCAAGGTGATGGCAGCGCAGGCGCTTTCGCCCCAAACGCGTTCATCCGCATTTTGCCTGACGACACCGTCACGGTGCTGATCAAACATATCGAGTTTGGGCAGGGTCCGAATACCGGGCTCGCCACACTCGTGGCTGAGGAACTCGACGCCGATTGGGCCCAAATGCGCGCCGAGTCCGCCCCGGCAAACGCACAGCTTTACGCCAATACCGCTTTTGGCCTTCAAGGCACGGGCGGCTCAACGGCGATGGCGAACTCCTACACGCAGATGCGCAAGGCCGGTGCGGCGGCGCGGGCAATGCTGGTGGCCGCCGCAGCCAAGAGCTGGGGCGTGCCTGCGAGCGAGGTCACCGTCGAGAACGGCGTCATCTCCCACGCTGCCTCTGGCCAATCCGGCACCTTCGGCGCCTTCGCTGATCTCGCGGCGCAGGAGACCCCGCCGGAAGATCCATCGCTGAAAGCCAAAGCTGACTTTAAATATATCGGCAAGTCGCTTCCCAAGCTCGACACCGCCGCAAAGATCGATGGCAGCGCCATCTTCACCCTGGACGTTTATCGCGATGGGATGCTGACAGCCGTCGTGGCGCACCCTGATCAATTTGACGCGACCGTTGCCAGCTTTGACGCAGCGGCAGCCATGGAAGTGCCCGGAGTGGTCGCTGTTGAACAGGTGCCCACGGGCGTCGCGGTCTATGGCGAGAACACATATGCGGCGCTCAAAGGTCGCGATGCGCTCGAGATCAGTTGGGACACGTCGAGCGCAGAGACGCGGTCGACCGCATCGCTCATCGACACGTACCTCTCAACGGCAGAGGCGCCTGGGAAAACTGCCGCTGCGAATGGCGATATCGACAGTGCGCTGAGCGATGCCGAGGACATTCACGAAGCCACCTACGTCTTTCCTTATCTCGCCCATGCGCCGATGGAGCCGCTTGATGCGGTCATCGAACAAACCGGCGACGGCGCTGAAGTTTGGATGGGCTCCCAGCTGCAAACGATCGACCACCAGGTGCTCTCTCGCACCCTTGGCGTTTCGGGTGAGAACGTAATACTTCACACCATGCTCGCCGGCGGCAGCTTTGGTCGCCGCGCGCAACCAGCATCGCAATTCGCGCAAGAAGCCGCACAGGTCTTCGCCGCCACCGATCGATCGCGGCCGG
>CAYFHK010000106.1:0-9207 GCA_964342585.1 uncultured Caulobacterales bacterium
CATGTTCATCGGTGTGAACCTCATCTTCTTCCCGCAGCACTTCCTCGGGATGCAGGGCATGCCACGCCGTTACATCGACTATCCGGAAGGCTTTGCTTACTGGAACAAGATCTCGACCATGGGCTACTGGCTCACGCTCTTCGCCATGGGGATCTGGGTCATCGTCGAGCTCGAGGCCTTCCTGATGCGGAAGAAGCGCGTCGCACAAGACAACCCATGGGGTGAGGGCGCAACGACCCTTGAATGGACGTTGCCATCCCCGCCGCCTTATCACCAATTCAACGAGCTTCCGAAAATCAAATAATGACGGCTTCCGTTGATAATCTGAATGGGGAGGGCGCCGCATCGGCGCCCCTTTCACATCCTCAGCCAAGCGTGTTGTCCCTCGCTGGGCCACGTGATTTCTTTGACCTGCTCAAGCCGCGCGTGATGAGCCTTGTCATCTTTACCGCGCTTGTGGGCATGGTGGCGGCGCCAGGGCCGATCCAAAACTGGCCTTTGGCGCTGTTCTCGCTTTTGGCCATCGCCATCGGGGCGGGCGCGTCGGGTGCGCTCAATATGTGGTGGGACGCGGATATTGATCGCGTCATGACACGGACGAAAAACCGCCCGATCCCATCTGGCCGCGTGCCGCGCGCGGAGGCCATGATGTTCGGCGCGACGCTCTCGCTCTTGTCCGTATGGCTCCTTGCGCTCAGCGCCAACTATGTGGCCGCGGGCCTCTTGGCGTTTACGATCTTTTTTTACGCGGTCATTTATTCGATGGGGCTAAAGCGCTCCACGCCGCAGAATATCGTCATTGGCGGCGCCGCCGGCGCGCTGCCGCCCGTTGTGGGCTGGGCAGCCGTGACGGGGACAGCGCCGTTAGAGGCGTGGCTTCTCTTCGCGATCATTTTCTTGTGGACGCCGCCACATTTTTGGGCGCTCGCCTTGATCAAGTCCGATGACTATGCGGCCGCGGGAATCCCGATGATGCCGAACGTCCGTGGGCACGCCTATACGCGCAAGCTCATCTGGGCCTATAGCCTGGTCTTGGTTGCTGCGGCGATGGCACCTGTCGCGCTGCCCATGGCCGGCAATCTCTATTTCCTGGTGGCCGCAGGCGGCGGCGCGCTTTTTGTCGGCAAGGCCTGGGCCGTCAAAACGTCCACCCGCGACGAAGACGCCGCCTCGTTATTCCGCTTCTCGATCCTATATTTGTTCTCGTTGTTCCTCGCCTTGCTCGCGGAACATTGGATGGGATGGCATGGCTGAGACACAGACACCGGCGCAGGACGATTTTGAAGAGGCGCGTGAAGGCGTCGCCACCGGCGAGACCTATACGCCGTCTGCGGAAGAACAAAAGGCGCGCGACAAACGTAATCTTGCGGTTGCCTTCGGCATCGTCGCCTTTGTTGTACTCGTGTTCCTCACCACCGTTTTGCGCCTAACCGAGAATATGGGCGCGGGAGGGTGAACATGATCAAGGACCCGAACACACGGATTGCGGCGATTGTCGGCGCTGTTGTGATCGGCATGATCGGCATGTCCTATGCGGCGGTGCCGCTCTACCAAACCTTTTGCCGGGTGACGGGCTGGGGTGGGACCACGCAAGAGGCGACCGCCGAGTCTGATACCGTCCTTGATCGGAAAATCACCATCCGCTTCGATGCATCGACTTCCGATGGTCTTCCCTGGGGCTTTTCTGCCGTCGATGTCAGCCAGGAGCTGCACATCGGCGAGACCGGTCTTGCCTTTTATGAAGCAACGAACAATGCCGACTACCCCGTGATCGGCACGGCCAGCTATAACGTGCAACCGGCCAAGGCGGGGATCCACTTCATGAAGGTGGAATGCTTCTGCTTTACCGAGCAATTGCTCGAGCCGGGGCAGAGCATGAAGATGCCGGTGACCTATTATATCGATCCCGCGATGGCCGATGATCCGCGTCTTGATGAAGTGCGCGAGATCACGCTCTCTTATACATTCTACCGCAACGAAGTTGCCGAACAGCGCATGGCCGCCACGAAAAAAGCGGACACGACCCGCGCTCAATAGGCCCAACTGACGTCGCAGCTGGCGCATTGGCGCAATTCAGCCCTATGGTGACCGGCAAGGGATGGCGAAGGCAGAGACAAAATGTGCGGAACACGGCTTTTTGCGAGCATTCTCCTTTGCCTTAGTCTGGCCGGCTGTTCCGTCGAGCTGGACGACGATCTGCTTTGGGTCCCTGAAAACCTGACCATTGATGAACGGTTTGAAGGCTCGACTGGGCTTTTTATGGGACGCGCCCTGAGTGAGCCGCTCGAACGCGAGCTCAGTCACCGCGAATACTGGACGACGAAAATCGAATATCGGCTCGAGGCGGATGATTTCATTCCCGCCGAGATCACGCGCCGGACATTGCCGTTTGAGGGTGGAGACCTCTTAGTGGTCGAGATCACGCGGGAGGCGTCGGCGACCGCGCAGGGGCCGATCTTCGTGCATTGCTACGGGATCGGGGCCAATCTCTATAACAACGGCATTCAGCATGCGATCAAATTGCGCGCCTTTGGCGATTCGGTGCAATTTGATTTGCCAGGCCATGGTGAAAGCACGGGGCAGGCAACGGTCGCGAATTTTGAGGCAGCGGCGGACGCGCTCGTCGCGTATATCAATGAAACAGTGCCGGAGGACCGACGCCTCATCCTGTGGGGCCATTCTTTAGGCGGATTTGTTTGCAGCGAACTTGCCCGGCGGATCAATGCTGCCGATGGTCTCGTGCTTGAAGCGGTCGGGCAAAACGCGGCCACCGTCGCCCGGACTTGGGTGCCGCTGCCCCTTCGGCCCTTCATTTATTTCAAGCCAACCGACGGTCTCGAAGCGTATGACCTCACCACGATCCTCAACGGCGTCGACCTACCCGTCCTGATGCTGGCAGGCGGGAAAGATGGGATTGTGCCCAAGCGGCTCGTGAAAGACGTTGCCGACGCGCTCGACGCCAACGGCACCAACGTCACCTATCACGCCTTCCCGCGGGCGGATCATTCGACAATCGCCTTTGCCGATGGATTCGAAGACGTCGTGCATCGCTATCTGGCTTCGGTGAGCCTGGCGCGCGATTGACCTTTTACGCTGTGCGCGCCGCGGCCACGTCGCGGATGCGGGCAATCATGCTGGCGAGCCCGTTCGAGCGCTGCGGCGTGATGTGATTGTCGAGATCTAGGCGCTTGAGTTCTCCTTGCGCATCGAGCGCGTGCGCCGCATCGGGCCTTTTCCCCTCATAGAGCGACATCACGAGCGCCACGAGGCCTTTGACAATCGCCGCGTCGCTGTCGCCTTTGAAGGTCATAGCGCCATCCTCACCTTCGCCGATGATGAGCCAGACTTGGCTGGCACAGCCGCGCACCTTGTGATGCTCGTCATGCTCCTCCGCCGATAGGGGCGGCAACCGACGTCCCAAATCGATGAGATAGCGATATTTCTCGTCCCAATCGTCGATAAAGGCGAAATCGTCGGCGATGGTGTCAAAATCAGGAAGAGCTTCGGGCATAGCCTTGTAGATAACCCGCCTGCAGGAGAGCACAAGCACATGAAAAAGGCCGCTCGCGCGGCCTTTTTACGTCTTCGCTTTTCGGTGTTTTGGCTTACTGCGTCGCCCCTGCGCCGGCAGGCCAGCCCACACAGCGTGACACATCGTTCAGCCCATGGGTGCCGATGCAAAACGCTTCCTCATAGGGCGTGCGCGTCGCGGCGATACACTGATCAAAATTGAGCTTGGCGCTGACAAAGCAGCGTTGGGTGGGCCGAGACTTGGCATAGGCATCTATGTCCGCCTCGGTCAGCGAATCGGTTGCATAGCGCGCCGCCAAAATCAGCGCGCGGGTCAGCATGGCGCCGGCCGAAGAGTTCGGGTTAGGGGGCTCCATCTCTGGTGACCATGCCATCGTCCACAGCTCATCAGCCACCAGATTCGGCCGATAAGTGCCGCCTTTTGACATGATCGCCGAGGTCGAGCCGGTGATCGGCCAGGTCCGCTGTTGGGCGTATTCGCTCGCGCCGCGCACACGACTCATGCCGTCTGTCTTCAGACGTCCGCGCGCCCAGGCTTGTCCCTGCATGCTATAGGCGTTGTCGATAAAGCGATTGCCCAGCGCGCCGATTCGCGTCGCATCCGCCGCTGACATCATCATAATCGCGGCGATCGCTTCGTTGCCGCCTTGCATATTCTGCACAGACATCGGGTCGGTGGCCAATTGACGGAGGAAGTCGTCGCGATTGCGCTGGCGTCGACCCAAGGCCTTCTCAATGCCCTCGGCAAAAGCCGGCGTGTCTGCGGCGACCAGTGCCGCGTAGGCCACGAAAGACGTCGCCATGGCCTCAGGGTCGTGAGAGGCGAGAAGGTGATGGATCTCACGCATCCTTGCCGCCGTGGTCACTGGCGACGCTTCAATGCTGGCTACGTCGCTCCGCAGATAGACGTATGGCGCAGCGACACTCTCCAAAATATCGGAAGTTGATCCCGTTTCCGTCTTATTGGTGCTGCTGGCTGTTGCAGCCGTTGGCGCCCACGCTGCAGCCATTAATGCTGCGGCAACCGCGGTTGCGCGTCCAATCATGCCTTCCTCCGATAACCCTGCCCGATGCGAGGCCTGCCGCCTCTGCTTTCCGTTTGACGTAACACAATCACGGGCCGGACGGCGACCCGTAAATCCCGTGAAAAGACGTTTAGGCATCCCCTGCATACTCCCACCATCCACTCGATTGGCGTTTATACCCCGTCGCCGCGAACAGGGTGACGCAGCGGCATTCAGGAAGCGTTAAGAGATCACGCTCTAATCTTAACGTTATATGTTGGATCGCCTGAAAATCCGATGGATGTCCCGCGGGCCAGAGACGCAAATCTGGCAAGGCCGAGGTGATGACGTCATTGCGATTCACGCCCCAGATGGACGATTCCTCAAGCTTTCAGAGGGCGCGCGCCAGGTGTTCGGTGTCGAGCCTGAGCTGCTTGTTGGGCGCCGGCTCATGGATGTCATCGCACCGGCCCACCAGGATCGGTTGCTCGAAGCCTTGGGTGAACTGAGCGAGGCCGGACCCGAAGGCCGCACCCGATTCGAAGCTCGCGTGCGGGTGGGCCAGACCCTGGGCGCAGCGGTTGAGATCGCGCTCACCCGGACAAAAGAGGGCTTCACAAGCGTGACGCGCAATATCGAGCATCGCTTGGCGCAAGAAGCCTTGATGCGCGAAGAAAGCCAGCAGATTTTGGAGATGGCAGAGCGCCGGAACGAGCAGCTCGCCAATGTCAGCCACGAGATCCGTACACCGCTGAACGCGGTGATCGGTTTTGCCGATGCCATATACGGCGAGCGTTTCGGCCCGCTGGAAAACGATAAGTACCGCGACTATGCGCGGGTCATCCATGAGAGTGGGCAACACCTGCTGTCATTGATTTCTGACGTTCTCGACCTGTCGAAAATCGAGGCCAATGAGCATGAGGTCGAAACCTCGCCCGTTGCGCCGGCGGAGGTGGTGGCGCTCTGTGCTGACATGATGCATTTGCGTGCGTCGGAAGCGGGCCTGACCATCACCACCGATGTCGATGAGACGGTCGGGACAGTGTTGCTGGATGCAAAAGTCTTCCGGCAGATCATTCTGAACCTGCTGTCCAATGCGATTAAGTTCACGGAACGGGGCGGTGTGCATGTCTCGCTGAAGCCGTCTGGCGATGAACTTGTCCTGACCGTGACGGATACCGGCGTTGGCATGTCACCCGATGAGCTGGCGATGGTCGGCGAACGCTTTAAGCAAGCCCGAGCAGAGGGTGTGCGCGGCACCAGGGGCAGCGGCATCGGCCTTTCGCTCAGTAAGGCGCTGGCACGCCTACATGGCGGCGATCTTCATTTGAAGAGCGAGGCCGGCGAGGGGACGACGGCGATGTTGCGCTTGCCGCTCAATCGGCCTGAGATCAGCGATCCGGGCACGCACGATCCCTTGTCTAATGTGACGCCTCTGCCGCGTAGCCATCGGCGCTGATGCCAGCTCGGCTGCGCAGCGATATTCTCGTCACAGCCATCCTCCGCGCGGTCAACGGTGCAAATGGATTCGGCGTGGTCGCGCGGCGCGGCCATGACGAGGGCGGAATTATCCATCTTGTGATACGTACACGAAGCGGCGTTTCCGTTCTCTCGGAAACACAAGATGGGGCCGGGGAACTGGCTTGGCGGTGTCGGCTTGGTGCCGCGACTGACGAGGAAGCGAATGTGCTTTTGGAGAAGGAGCGTCGCTTTGATCCCGATATTTGGGTGCTCGATTTAGAGGGCGATGAACTAATAGAGACGCTGCCTGGAACGGTGATCGAGCGTTAGCGGCTAAGCCGATGCCGCAAAATTGGACCTATCCGAGGCGTCCAAATCGTTCAACAAGCCGCCATGCTCTGCAACACGCAGCCGCCAAAAGCGCATGGCGCGCTCTGCATTCTCGACATCGAGTTTGCCATAGAGGCTTAAAATGCGGTCTGCCGCATTTTGATCTGTACGGCGATTTTTAAACCCATGGATGGTTTTCGCAAATACTGAGCGCCGCATATTCCCCGATCGTGCGGCGACGGCGAAGCTCTCAAAGCTTGTGTCGTTGAGGATCCGTACGGTGGTCGAGGCATCGAGGTTGAGCGTGTTCATCAAGGCAAAGATGAATTCTGTCATGGCGCGGGCTTCGAGCAGATCTGCCAGCACAACATCGGTGATCGCTTCACGCTTGGCCCAATCAGCAACGGTGCGACGTGCCGTGACGATTTCGTCTTGTGCCTCTGCGGCGGCGGCCTCAGTGATCTCTTCGCGAAAACGCGAGGCGGTCCGCTCCAGCACGTCAGCGCGTTCAGCGCCAATCTTCAGGCGCAGGGAATCGCGGTACCCGCAAACGAGATAGTGATAACACCAGGCCAAAAGGAGCTTGGGCAGGCGCAAAGCGCTGCCATCGTCGAGCGCGGGATCGCCGTCAAAATCCGCCGGGTCCGCTTGCTCGCGGAGAGTCTCTAACAAGTCACGCTTCGTCTTTGTAACGCTTCGGCGCAAAAACCGCTCATTGGGCGAGCCGATTTCGGACAAGATCATGCGCACATGTTCTTCGCGGCCCCCAGCACGGACCAGCGCCAGCGCAAAGAGGCGGCGCAATCGGCGATCCATCGCGGAGGCGGTTCGCGGCAGGACCAGATCGAAGAGGGCCATTTCGCGGCGGCCATAACGGTCCGACGCGACCATGAAGGAGTCCGTCACTTCGCGGAGGACTTCGCGGCGTCCCTCGCTATCCTCGACTTCCTCGAGTGCTATGAGCCGTTGCAATGGAGATTTCGACACGGCCGACCCAGCTTCCCTTCACCAGCATAGGAAACTTTAGCGATCGTCTCTTTCAACGCGTTGAAAACGCAGATGCCGATTTAATTGAAATGCGTGCGATCCGCTTAAGGATCGGTTGACTCTCCCAAGCCGGGGGCGGCGCGCCCGACCACACGGCGTCCGCCATCATTGCCTTGCTGAGGCGGGGGAAGGCGGTCTTCGTCGGCACGATCAGGCACGGCGCTTCGACCGAAGACGCGTCGGCCGAAGCCGCGCTCTGACCGGCCCCACCAAGAGGGTTCCTGCGGAGGGAAGATCACATTGATCAGATCGCTCCGCAGACCATCGTAATGGGCGGACAGGGTCGTCACATCGGCCACGGTGGCTACCTCTGGCGTCGCCAATCGCGCACGCGGAAGATCCTCGTGGAGGGGCGCCATGAAGTCATGCCAGATTTGCAATGGCAGCGTGCTGCCTGAAATCTCGCGCATGGGCTCGGCGCGGTCATTCCCGACCCATACGCCGGCGGTGTAGTAAGGGCTAAAGCCGATGAACCAGGCATCGCGCCATTCGTTCGTTGTGCCCGTTTTTCCCGCCACGGGTTGGTTGCTCAGGCGCGCGCGCCGCCCGGTGCCGCGGTTGACAACGCCTTCAAGCATTTGCGTCATGACCTTTGCGTGGGCTGCCTCGATGACCCGGAAGCCTTCAATTGGCTCGAACTGATAAAGCGTTTCGCCTTGGCGCGTGCGGACCTCGCGGATCGAATGGGGTGGCACCTCTGCCCCTGCATGGGCGAATGGCATATAGGCGGCGGTCAGATCGATTAGCGCCATCTCCTCAGTGCCCAAGGGGAGCGAGGCGTGTGCACTGATGTTTTGCGAAATGCCGCTCCGCCGCGCCGCGTCGACCACGCGGTCGCGTCCGATCGCTTCGGACAATTGAACGGCCACGGAGTTTGTTGATGCCGCGAACGCCGCATTGAGGCGCATCGGTCCGCGGTGGCGTCCGGTGTAGTTGCGCGGCGCCCAATCTTCGACCTTGACCGGTTGGTCGATCAAGACGGACTCGGGCGAGAATCCGGCTTCGAGTGCAGCAAGGAAGACGAAGGGTTTGAAAGCGGAGCCGGGCTGACGTTTGGCCTGTGTCGCGCGATTGAACTGCGAGTATTGGTAATCAAGGCCGCCGACCATGGCGACGATGCCGCCCTTTTCATCGAAGGCGATCAACGAGGCTTGCTCCGCCCCCTGAACAGCCGTTTCGGCGGAAAGGACATCATCAACGGCGGCGTCAGCGAAGCGTTGGATTCGCTGATCGAGCGTGGTCGTGACCACCAGATCCTGATCAAGGGCGCCAAAGCGCTTCTCCAGCTCGGCCACCACATGGTCGAGAAAATAGCCGTAGGAGGCATATTGCTCAGTGACCTGGAGGGCGGGGGGCGTGAGCTTGGCAATCGAGGCGGTCACCTCGTCGATCCGCCCGGTCTCGACCATATTGTCGATCACTTCGCGTCCGCGCTCGAGCGCGCCCTCGAGATTTACGGTGGGCGCCAAGGCGGACGGGGCCTTGGGCAGGCCCGCCAACAAGGCCGCCTCCGGCAACGTCAGCTCTACGGCCGGTTTGCCGAAATAGAGGGTCGAGGCCGCTTCGATGCCGTAAGACCCCGCGCCCAGATAAGTCCGGTTCAGATAGAGCGACAGGATCTCTTCTTTGCTGAGGCGCGCTTCAAGCCAAAAGGCGAGCTGGATCTCCTCGAATTTGCGCATCAAGGTCCGGTCAGGGGAGAGAAAGAGGTTTTTCGCCAGCTGCTGCGTGATCGTGCTGCCGCCCTGCACCACGGTGCCGGCGCGGATATTGGCGATCACCGCGCGGGTCAGCCCGCGAAGATCAAAGCCGCGATGCTCAAAAAAGCGCCGGT
>CAYFHK010000107.1:0-9116 GCA_964342585.1 uncultured Caulobacterales bacterium
CGGCCGAGCTGGATGGCGAGGTGGAGTATGAGCGCTGCGGTGATATCGCCGCGGCGCTGGAGCGCGCCTCACGAGACGCATTTGCTGCCGGGCAGGAGACAAGTGTGGTCCTCCTTTCGCCCGCCGCGGCATCCTTTGATCAATTCACCAGTTTTGAAGCCCGCGGTGAGGCCTTTAGCGATCAGGTAAAGGCCCTCCTGGCGGCGAGCCCGGTCGCGGAGGCAGTGAAATGATCGCTCTGGCCCCTCGCGCAGCCATCACCTGGTGGCGCGGCATTGACCGGCCGCTCCTCTTCACCGTGCTGGCTCTGATTGTCACCGGGCTGTTGCTCTCCATGGCGGCAAGCCCGGCAGCGGCGGACCGTTTGGGCATTTCCGACCCCTTCTATTTTATCTACCGGCAGAGCGTGTTTGCCGGGATCAGCGTTGCGGCCTTGCTCTTGGTTTCGTCTTTCGGCCCGAAAGGGGCGAGGCGGCTGGCCGTGCTGGCGCTGTTCAGCTCGCTTTTCCTGATGATGCTTTTGCCGGTGATCGGCCATGAGGTGAAAGGCGCGACCCGCTGGATCCGTATTGGGTCGTTCGGCCTGCAGCCCTCGGAATTCCTCAAACCCGCCTTGATCGTCACCGCAGCCTGGCTGTTTGCCGAGGAAAAGCGCGGCGCCCCCGTGCCCGGGCGGATTATCGCCTTTGCGATCTATATCCTGGCGATAGCGCTTTTGATGATTCAGCCGGATTTCGGCCAGTCCGTGCTTTTAACGCTCTGCTTTGGCGGGGTCTTCTTCGCCTCCGGCCTGTCCTGGATCTGGGTGGCGGGGCTGGGCTCGCTCGCGGCGGCCGGTTCCGCGCTTGCCTATATGACCTTCCCGCATGTCGCCAGCCGGGTGCAGCGTTTCCTCGACCCTGAAAGCGGCGATACCTATCAGATCGACCGGGCGATGGAGGCGATCTCGCGCGGCGGTGTTGCCGGTGTCGGGCCCGGTGAGGGCGAGGTGAAACACTTCCTGCCCGATGCGCATACGGATTTCATCTTCTCGGTGGCGGCCGAGGAATTCGGGCTTTTGGCCTCGCTCTCCATCATTGGGCTTTTCGCTATTCTCGTCGCCCGTGCCTGGAGCCAGGCCATGCGTCTGCGCGATCATTTCGCCCAGCTGGCCGTTGCCGGTCTGGCGCTGCAATTTGGCCTTCAGGCGATTGTCAACATCGCTGTGAACTTGAACCTGATCCCGCCGAAGGGCATGACTTTGCCATTCGTTTCCTATGGCGGGTCGTCCATGCTCGCACTGGCCTTTACGGCCGGTCTCTTGCTGGCCTTTACCCGCCGCCGTCCGGGTGCCTATTCCGCATGACGCCACCACGCCGTTGTTTGATTGCCGCCGGGGGAACCGGCGGACACATGTTTCCCGCCCGCGCCGCTGCTGAAGCCCTGATTGAGCGCGGCTGGCAGATCCGCCTCGTCACCGATGCGCGCGGTCTTAAACACACTGAGGGTTTTCCCGCCGTGGCGGTCGATGAAATCCATGCTGCCAGCCCGTCGACCAAAAACCCGCTCAAGCTGTTAAAGGCCGGCGTCGAACTCACCCAGGGGCTGGCGGAAACCCGCGCCATCTTCCAGTCGTGGAAGCCCGATGTCGTCGCCGGTTTTGGCGGCTATCCGGCCTTTCCGGCGCTGGCTGCAGCCAGGATCGCCGGCATTCCCTATTGCATCCATGAGCAAAATGCCGTGCTCGGCCGGGTCAATCGGGTGTTTGCGGCCAAGGCCGGTTTCATTGCCTCCGGCTTTGAGCGTCTCGACCGTTTGCCACCGGGCGCGAAGAAACGTCATATCCTCACCGGCAATCCCTTGCGCGATCCCATCGTTGCCGCGCGCGCGGCGGGCTATGCGCCGCTTGAGCCGGAGGGACGGATTAATCTTCTCGTCCTGGGTGGATCGCTGGGCGCCCGTATTTTGTCGGAAACCGTTCCGGCCGCGATTGCAGCCCTCCCGGAAAAGCTTAAATCTCGCCTTGATGTCGTCCAACAAACGCGAGAGGAAAACCTCGCCATGGCCCGAGAAACCTATGAAAAAGCCGGCGTGAACGCCTTGTGCGAGCCCTTCTTTGAGAATGTCGGCGAGCTCTATGCCAAGGCGCATCTGGTGATTGGTCGCGCCGGGGCTTCGACTGTGTCAGAGGTGATGGGCGTGGGCCGTCCGGCGATTTTCTGCCCCCTGGGTATCGCCACGGATGATCACCAGACCGCCAATACGCAAGGCCTGTCAAAAGCCCTCGCGGCCGATGTCCTGCAGGAAGCCGATTTCACCGCGGACAGGCTGACCGCCTTGCTTGAAACCCGTTTGAACGATGTGGAAGACCTGACCGAGCGTGCCGCGGCAGCGCGATCGCTTGGCCGGCCGGATGCCGCGATAGCGCTGGCGAAAGCCGTCGATGGTCTTGTTACCGGAGCAATTCAATGAATTTCACCGCCCTGCCATTCCCGGTCGGTCCCGTCCATTTCGTCGGTATTGGCGGTATCGGCATGTCCGGCATTGCCGAGGTAATGCTCAATCTGGGCTATAAGGTGCAAGGCTCGGACATCAAGGCCAATCCCAATGTCGAGCGCTTGCGCGAGGCCGGCGCCAAGATCGCCATCGGCCATGCGGAAGAAAATGTCGAGGGGGCGGGCGCCATTGTTGTTTCCTCGGCGATCAAGCCGGATAATCCCGAACTCGTCGCCGCGCGCGCCGCGAAAATCCCCGTTGTGCGCCGGGCGGAAATGCTCGCCGAGCTGATGCGTCTGAAATACTCCGTCGCGGTCGGCGGCACGCATGGCAAGACCACGACCACATCCTTGACGGCTGTATTGCTCGATGCGGCCGGCGTTGACCCGACCGTGATCAATGGCGGGATTATTTCGGCCTACCAGTCCAACGCCAAGGTCGGTCTGGGTGAGTGGATGGCGGTCGAGGCGGATGAAAGCGACGGCTCGTTTTTGAAGCTGCGCTCCACCGTGGCCATCGTCACCAATATCGATCCCGAGCACATGGAGCATTACGGCGATTTCGATACGCTGCGCGATGCTTTCTACCAATTCGTCGAGAACCTGCCCTTTTACGGCTTTGCGGTCCTGTGCACGGATCATCCCGAAGTCCAATCGCTGGCCAGCCGCGTCGATAATCGCCGGGTCATAACCTATGGCTTCAACCCGCAAGCCGATGTCCGCGCCCATAATCTGCGCGCCGAAACCGCCGGCACGACGTTTGACATTACTTTCCGCCTGCGCGGTCAGGAGGAAGAGACCTGGTCGGATGTCTTCCTGCCCATGGTCGGCGAGTTCAATGTGCTCAATACGCTCGCAGCCATTGCGACTTCCCGCGAGCTCGGCCTGACGCAGGACAAGGCCAAGGGCGCGCTTATGGAGTTTGGCGGGGTGAAGCGGCGCTTCACCAAGGCGGGCAGCTGGCAAGGCGCCACGATTATCGATGATTATGGTCATCACCCGGTGGAGATCGCGGCGGTCCTGAAAGCCGCGCGCCAGGCCTCGACGGGTAAGGTCCTCGCCATAATGCAGCCGCACCGCTATTCGCGCCTTGCGGATCTCTTCGAGGATTTCTCCACCTGTTTCAATGATGCCGACACGGTAATGATCGCTGATGTCTTTGCCGCCGGCGAAACGCCGCTTGAGGGCTTTGACCGCGATCATCTGGTGGAAAGCCTCATCGCCCATGGTCATCGCGAGGCGCTTGCCGTCACCCGCAATCAGGTGGCCGGCGAGGTCAAGGCGCGAGCCGGCGAGGGGGATATCGTTATTTTCCTTGGGGCTGGCGATATCACCCAATGGGCCTATGCCCTCCAGGGCGAGCTGGAGGCGCTGGATTGATCAAGCTGTGCGATACATCCTTCCCCTTGATGGGGAAGGTGGATCGAGGCGCAGCCTCGAGACGGAAGGGGTGCCGCTCCGCAGGAGCGATATCGATCATTGGCGGCTTCGCCGCCGCACCCACTCCGTCCCGCTGCGCGGAACACCTCGCCCATCAAGGGCGAGGATGGAAAAGCTCATGTCTTTAATCCCTGATCTTCCGAACGTCCGCGGCAAATACATTGAGAACGCCCCGCTCAAGGACGTGACTTGGCTGCGCGTGGGCGGTCCGGCGGATGTGCTCTACCTGCCGGCCGATGAGGCGGATTTGTCGCGCTTCCTGGCCGAAACGCCCGAGGGTATCCCGGTGCATGTTCTCGGCGCTGGGTCCAATACGCTGGTGCGTGATGGCGGGGTGCGCGGGGTTGTGATCCGTCTGGCGGGGCCGTTCGCAAGGGCCGAAGCCATTGGTGAGAACCGCTTGCGCGCCGGTGCGGGGGCGCTGGATAAAATGGTCGCCAAGACCGCCGCCAAGGCCGGGATTGCCGGGCTGGAATATCTTGTCGGCGTGCCGGGCACGATTGGCGGCGCGCTGCGAATGAATGCCGGCTGTTATGACCAGGAAACCCAGGATGTGATCGTCGAGGCGGTAGCGCTTGATCGCATGGGGCGCCGTATCGTCGCCAAGCCGGACGAGCTGGCCTATGCCTACCGCCATTGCGGCGCGCCGGAGGACTGGATCTTCACCGAAGCGGTTTTCCAGGGCAGAAGCGATGAGCCGGCCGCTATTCTCGAACGCATGGACGCGATCACGGCGCGGCGCGAGAGCACCCAGCCCATCCGCGAGAAAACCTCAGGCTCGACCTTTGCCAATCCGGATGCGCCGGGCACGCCCAATCAGCGCAAATCCTGGCAGATGATTGATAGTGTCGGCGGGCGCGGTTACCGGGTCGGCGGCGCCTATTTTTCTGAGCAGCATTGCAATTTCCTGATCAATGACGGCACGGCAACAGCCGCCGATCTTGAACAGGTGGGTGAGGATGTGCGCGCCCGGGTGAAAGACAAGCATGGCGTCGATCTGCGCTGGGAAGTCCGGCGGATCGGGGAGAAGGATGAGTCAGATGAGTAAACGTATCGCCGTCCTCCTGGGCGGCCTGTCCCCCGAACGCGATGTCTCTCTCGTTTCCGGCAAGGCGGTTGCCGACGGCCTGCGCGAAAAAGGCTATGACGTCGTCGAAATCGATGCCGGTCGTGATCTCTATAATCAGCTGGTCGAGGCCAATCCCGATATCGTCTTCAACGCGCTGCATGGCGAGTGGGGCGAGGATGGCATGGTACAGGGCGTGCTTGAGCATTTCGGCAAGCCCTATACGCATTCCGGCGTCCTGGCCTCTTCCCTGGCGATGAATAAGCAGATGGCCAAGGATGTTCTGCGTGCTGCCGGTATTCCCTGTCCGGAAGGGATTATCGTCAATCGCTTCGAGGCGGCCAAAGCCCATGCGATGAAACCGCCCTATGTCGCCAAGCCCAATGCGCAGGGCTCATCCGTTGGCGTGCATATTGTGCTCGAAGGCGCTAATCGTCCGCCCGCAGACCTCGCTGCAGAGGCTGACGGGCTGGGTGATGAGGTTCTGGTCGAGCGCTATGTGCCCGGACGCGAGCTCACTGTGGCGGTGATGGAGGATAGGGCACTGGCGGTGACCGAGATCATCCCCAACACCGCTTTTTATGATTATGAGGCCAAGTATGCGGCTGGCGGTTCGGATCATATTTTACCGGCAGACATACCGGAAAAAATCGCCGAGCTGGCCAAGGAACTCGCTCTAAAGGCCCATAAAGTCTTGGGTTGCAGGGGGTTGACGCGTTCTGATTTTCGTTTTGACGAATCAGCGAATCAGCCTTTGTGGTTACTCGAAATTAATACTCAGCCGGGCATGACTCCTACCTCGTTAGCGCCAGAACAGGCGCTTTTCTGCGGGATCGCGTTTCCTGATCTCGTGGAATGGATGGCGGAGAATGCGTCGTGTCGAAGGTAAGGCGCGGCGGACCGAAAAAGTCGGTCCGGCGTAGAACCAAAACCAGGGCCGCCGCGGTGTCCGCACCGCGGCGTTTGAGTAACTGGGTACAAGCTCAGATCCGTAGTGCGCGTTACCGGGTGGCAAATGCTGCCCGCTTAGGCGGTGTCACTCTGGCTGTATTGGCCGGTGTGTCCGTGGCTGGTCTGACCGCTTTCGGCCAGCTTGATGATGTCGTTCTCCTTGCCGCTGACAATGTTGAATCCCGTCTGGTCCGCTCCGGTTTCGCCGTTGATACGGTGGATGTATCCGGTGCCCGTGGCGCCCTGGCCGAAGATATCGTCCTGGCGACCGGCCTGCATGGCGGCCAGTCCATTTTCTCAATCGACCCTTCTGATGTCCGCGACCGCGTCGAGGCCCTGCCGATGATCCGCAAGGCCTCCGTCGCCCGGCTCTGGCCCAATAGCGTCGCCATCGTGGTGGAGACGCGTGAAGCCTATGCGCTTTGGCAGATGGATGGTGCCCTGCATGTCATCGACACGGAAGGCGAGGTGATGGGCGAGGCGAATATGATGAGCCCGCCCGATCTGCCGCTCGTCGTCGCCGAGGGGGCGAATGAGGCTGCCGTCGAGATTATCGAGGCCCTGCGCCGCTATCCCGCCATTGAGCAAAACGTTATCGGTGCCGTGCGTGTCGGCGAGCGTCGCTGGAATCTGCGCATGGAGAATGGCGCTGATGTGAAATTGCCCGAGGGCGATGTCAGCGCTTCCCTTGCCATTCTTGCCCGCCTGCATGCGGAACGCGGCGTTTTGCGCCTGGCAGCTGAGAGTTTCGATTTGCGCGGTGAGGGTGATCTCATCGTGCGGGCTTTGCCTGACAGGGCTGCAGCGGCGGGAATGCGGGAGCGCGACGCATGACGATTTTCTCCTTTCTCAAGCCGCGCGCCGCGAGCGCCCAAGGCTCGGCCAAATCCAATGGCGTGTGTGCTGCGCTGGATGTTGGCTCCTCGAAGATTGCCTGTTTCATCGCCAAGACCGATCAGACGATTGCCGGGCCGCGCCCGCGCATGGTCGGCGTGGGTCATCAATCCAGCCGCGGTGTTCGCGGTGGTGCGGTCGTGGATATGGATGCCGCGGCCGATGCGATCCGCTGCGCTGTTGAACAGGCCGAGCGCATGGCCGGTCAGGCGGTCACCTCTGTTTCCGTGACCCTTTCGGCTGGCCAGCCGACCTCGACGCGACTTGCCGCCGAGATCGACCTGCCCAATCGTGAAGTCAATGAACGCGATCTGCGCCGCCTGCTCGATGGTGCAATGTCGGAATTCCATGCTGCGGACCGGATGGTGCTGCATGCCATCCCGCTGGCCTGGTCAGTTGATGATCATCGCGGCATTCGCGATCCGCGCGGCATGTTCGGGCGCACTTTGGGCGTTGAGGTCCATGTGATCACCGCCGCTGTGGGGCCGTTGCGCAATTTGCTCACCTGCGTGGAGCGCTGCCATCTCGACCTGAAAGGCGTGGTGGCTACGCCCTACGCGTCTTCACTCTCCGCTCTCGGCGATGATGAGGTGAAGCTCGGTGCGACCCTGATTGATATGGGTGCGGGGGCCACGACAGCAGCGATCTTCGCTGATGGTGCGCTCTTGCATATTGATGCTGTGCCGGTTGGTGGTGCGCATGTCACCGCCGATGTGGCGCGCGGCCTGTCGACCCCGCTTACCGCCGCCGAGCGATTGAAAATTCTCTACGGTTCCGCCCTGGATAGTCCGGATGACGATCAGCAGATGATCGAAATACCGTCGGTGGTGGGCGAGGAGGGAGCAGCGTATGGCTCAGCCCCGCGCTCTCTCCTCAACTCCATCATCCGGCCGCGGATCGAAGAGACGTTCGAGCTTATCCGTGATCGTCTGGAAGCGGCGGGCGTGGAGGATGCCGGCGGGCGTCGCATGGTTCTGACCGGCGGTGCTGCGCAATTGCCCGGTGCCTGCGAACTCGCCTCGCGGATTTTCGGCAAACAGGTCCGTATGGCAGGCCCGAGCGGCATTACCGGTCTTGGGGATGCTGTCGCCGGCCCGGCCTTTTCCGCCGTCTCCGGTGTTGTCCGGCGCGAAACCCGCGGTGCGGCAGAAGCGATTTCCGGTCCCCCGCGTCTGGGACAGGCTGCGTCCCTGCGCCGGCGCTCGGGGAGTGATGAGCCGCGCGGTGCGGCGGCCATGTGGCGCTGGCTGGCGGAGAGCTTTTAAAGGCTCGCCGGCGGCTTAACGCAATTGCATTAAATCCTGCCGTTTTCTTCACATTTAATACACGCCTTAACCCTCGCTTAAGTGTGTCAGGGCGAGAGTATTCGGCGAAACTTCGTTAACCTTAGTAATTTGTATACGGGGTCACCCATGACGCTGAATCTCTCCATTCCGGAAACGACCGAACTGCGGCCGCGCATCGTCGTCTTTGGTGTCGGTGGCGCTGGGGGCAATGCCGTCAATAATATGATCGAGGCCAAGCTGGAAGGCGTCGATTTCGTTGTCGCCAATACCGATGCTCAGGCTCTGACGCGTTCCCTGACCGATAAGCGCGTGCAAATGGGCGCGTCGATCACCGAAGGTCTGGGCGCCGGTGCGCGCCCCGAGGTTGGCGAGCAATCTGCCGAAGATTCCATTGACGAGATCCGCGAGCATCTCGGCGGCGCCCATATGGTGTTCATCACAGCCGGCATGGGCGGTGGTACCGGCACGGGCGGTGCCCCGGTCGTCGCCCGCGCTGCGCGCGAAATGGGTATTCTTACCGTTGGCGTGGTCACCAAGCCTTTCCATTTCGAGGGCTCGCGCCGCATGAAACTGGCCGAGAGCGGAATTGATCAGCTGCAGGAACATGTCGATACGCTGATCGTCATTCCCAACCAGAACCTTTTCCGTATTGCCACCGAGAAGACGACCTTTGCCGAGGCCTTCTCCATGGCGGACCAGGTCCTGCATTCCGGTGTTCGCGGAATTACCGACCTCATGGTCATGCCGGGCCTGATCAATCTCGATTTCGCCGATGTCCGCGCCGTGATGAACGAGATGGGCAAGGCGATGATGGGTACCGGCGAAGCCGAGGGCGAGAAACGCGCCACCGACGCCGCCCAGGCTGCCATTTCCAATCCGCTCCTGGATGATGTCTCGATGAAGGGCGCGACCGGCGTTCTGATCAATATCACCGGCGGCTATGACATGACGCTCTATGAGGTCGATGAGGCGGCGAACGAAATTCGCGCTGAAGTCGATCCGGAA
>CAYFHK010000108.1:0-9073 GCA_964342585.1 uncultured Caulobacterales bacterium
CGCCGCCGCCACCGCCGGGTCCTCCGGGCGGGTTGCCTGACGGACTGTCGGGAGGCGAGTTAGGCGGCGGTCCGGGCTCTTCATCATCATCGCCAAAGCGGACGTCTCTCAGCTTTTTGATCGCCTCGCCAAATCCGTGGGCGGTGCGTTCTTGGGCTTTGACGGTTTCTTCAAGCGCCGCTTTATTTCCGCCCTCGCGCACGTTCTTCATCGCGTCTTTATAGTTCTTCGTCTCAGCGACTTGTTTGCCGTCCTCATCCGAGATGTTCCCCTCGGCCGCATCCTTCAGCTTTTCCGCGCGCTCTTTATAGTCCTTGGCCTTGTCATAGGCTTTCTTCGCATCCTCATAGGATTTGAAGCGACGGCCCATCTCCTGCTCGAATCTGCGCTTCGATTGGCGCTCGACGCGATCCTTTGCCATGCGCTCAAGCATGCTCATCCCATCGTCGCCGTCGCCTTCCTCTGTATACGCAACGACCTGGGCGATCGGCGGGAAGCTGTCGCGATTGTTGATGGGGGCAAGGCTGCCAAAGCGCGCTTCGGGCAGCGCGGTTGTCACCAGACCTGGCTCATCGGTGGTGATGGTCACTTCCTTCATTGTGCCGTCGGGCTGGGGCAGCCGATAGATGAGGCCGCGCAGGGCGTGCACGAGAATGCCCGGATAGTCGTCGAAGGCGACGCCCGGGCCCGGATCGTAGATCGACCGGATTTCCATGCCATCATCGAAACGCAACCGATCAATGCGGCCGAGATCATCATACTGAATATCCATCGGCTCTGGGACGAGGACCTCAGCGGTCGTCTCGCTATACCGGCTTGACGTCATCCGGATGTAATAGCCTTCGGGATGTTGAAACCACTGTCCCGGCGCCACTTCGGTCGAGCCATCCGGGGCGCCCGCGCGCACAGCCAGCCGCTCCAGCTGGGCATATGTGGGGGAGCCGCGCTCATAAAGGCGTTTCATTTCACGATAGGCATTATACACCTCGCGCGCTTCTCGGGGCAGGGCGTTGAGCGCTTCTCGGCTCAAGCGGTCAGGGATGATGCCGCCAAGGCCGCCGCGCAGCTGGTTGATATCTTCCGGATCGAGAAGGATTTCGGCGGTACGACGCTTCTCGGCATCCAGCCGGCCATAGTCAGCGCCCGCCAAGATGGCCCAGATCAGGACCTGCGCCTCTCGTTGGGTGACGCCTGGTTTCGGGTAGCGCGCGAGGATTTTGCCGATGACCGGTGCCAGTCTCTGCTCGATGCGGCCGACCGAAAACCCGTCGCCACCGGGCAGCTCATAGGTACCGGCCTTGATACAAAAGCTTTCCATCACCAGGCGGTGATAGCCGGGGGAGAGCCGATAGGTGTCGTCATCGACCATGGGCTGATCGCGCATATCAGCGAACGACAGATCATCCCCTTCGACGAAGAAGTCGAAGAGGTAAGCAGGCTCGTAAAAGTCCACCGCATACCGATCAATCGGAGGCGCTGCGCGGCGCGCGACTTCTGCGGCGCCCTCTCGGACGGCATCCTCGACGCTGCCGGGCAGGCGCGGCGCGGAAGGCAGGCTCGGAAATTGCGCGGCCGCGCCCACGGTACAGCCGACCCAGGCGCAGCCTGCGAGAAGTGTTTGGCGAATCATCTTGATTTCCCCCGTCGTGACTCTGTCGGGTTCGTTCCCCGTCTTGAGCGGTGACCTTTGCGCGGCTAACCCGCGGGATCAACGCCACCGTATGGGGGACAACAAAAAAACCCGGGCGAAGCGGCCCGGGTTTTTTGAGAAATCGGTGAGGTGTGGCCGGTTAGCCCGCCTTGTTCACCCGCATATACCACTCGACGAGGCGCCGCACTTGGCGCGACGTGTACCCGCGATCCGTCATGCGCGCGACGAAGTCATTGTGCTTTTTCTCCGTCTCGGAGTCTTTCTTCGAGTCGAATGAGATGACTGGGAGAAGGTCTTCGACCTGCGTGAACATCCGCTTTTCGATCACGGAGCGGAGTTTCTCGTAGGACGTCCAAGCCGGGTTCTTGCCCTCATTCGCTGCCCGCGCGCGAAGGGCGAATTTCACCACCTCATTGCGGAAATCTTTGGGGTTGGCGATCCCAGCTGGCTTCTCGATCTTCGACAGCTCTTGGTCGAGCGTGTTCCGATCGAGCAATTGGCCGGTGTCTGGATCTTTGAAGTCCTGATCCTCAATCCATGCATCGGCATAGGCGATGTAGCGGTCGAACAGATTCTGTCCGTATTCGCCATAGCTCTCGAGATAGGCCTTCTGGATTTCTTTGCCGATAAAGTCGGCATAGCGCGGCGCCAGCTCGGCCTTGATGAATTCGAGATATTTCTTCTCGGTCTCATCTGGGAATTGCTCGCGCTTGATCGCGTTCTCCAGGATGTACATCAGGTGAACCGGATCGGCGGAGACTTCTTCCGTGTCGAAATTGAAGGTTTCCGACAGGATCTTAAACGCAAAGCGGGTGGAGATCCCGTCCATGCCTTCATCAACGCCGGCGGCGTCTTTATACTCCTGGTGGCTCTTCGCCTTCGGATCGGTGTCCTTCAGCTTCTCGCCGTCATAGACACGCATCTTCGAATAAAGGTTCGAGTTTTCGTGCTCCCGCAGACGGGTCAGCACGGAGAAGCGCGCCAACATCGGCAAGGTTTCCGGCGCACACGGCGCTTCGCTCAGCTCAGAATGCGCCAAGAGCTTGCTATAGATCTTGGTTTCTTCGGTCGGCCGCAGGCAATAGGGCACTTTGATCACGGAAATCCGGTCAAGAAAGGCTTCATTCGACCGGTTGTTCCGGAATTGCTGCCATTCGCTTTCGTTCGAGTGCGCCAGAATAATCCCTTGGAAAGGGATTGGGCCGAGCGCCTCGGTGCCGACATAGTTCCCTTCCTGCGTCGCGGTCAGCAGGGGGTGGAGCACTTTGATCGGTGCCTTGAACATCTCGACGAACTCAAGAAGCCCTTGGTTCGCCATGCACAGGCCGCCGGAATAGGAATAAGCGTCGGTGTCGTCCTGGCTGAAATGCTCGAGCTTGCGGATGTCCACTTTCCCCACGAGGGCGGAGATATCCTGGTTGTTCTCGTCGCCGGGTTCGGTCTTCGTGATGGCGATCTGGCGCAGCTTCGATGGCCACAGCTTCACGACACTGAATTTGGAGATATCGCCGCCAAACTCATCAAGGCGTTTCACCGCCCACGGACTCATAATGCCGCTCAATCTACGGCGCTCAATGCCATACTTCTCTTCGAGGAGGGCTTTGAGCTTCTCGGTCTGGAAGAGGCCAAGGGGGCTTTCGAAAATCGGGCTGATTTGGTCGCCGGCTTTCAGCACGTAGACGGGGTATTCCTCCATCAAATCCTTCAGCCGTTCGGCCAAGGAGGATTTCCCGCCACCGACAGGGCCCAAGAGATAGATCACCTGGCGCTTTTCTTCGAGGCCTTGGGCCGCATGGCGAAAATAGCCCACGATCCGCTCGATCGTGTCTTCCATGCCGTAAAAGCCCTCGAACGCTTTGTAGCGTTTGATGGTCCGGTTAAAGAAAATCCGAGAGAGGCGCGGGTCCTTCGACGTATCGATGAATTCCGGCTCGCCGATCGCTTTGACCATGCGCTCTGCCGGAGACGCATACATCATCGGATCGTCGCGCGCCGCGAGGAGATAATCCCGTAACGACATCTCCTCATGTCGTGTGCGTTCATATCCTTCCGAAAAGGCATCGAAAATGTCGAGACTGTCGCTCATGGCTGCCACCCGTTTTTCCTGGCCCGCCTGCCGCCTGCGAGCCTTAACGCTAAATTAGCACGAATCGCCTCGAACGCCGGTAAATCCCTGCGACAAAGACGTTTCGCGGAGTCTGGTGAACAAGGACGATATCGCGCAATCCCGCTCACCACCGACAACACGCTCGGTTACGCCTTCTGGTCATGTCAATCGATGATCTGACCGTTAGTCAACGATATCTGGAGCACGTTAAGAAGGTACGACCAGAAGCGGTCTTTTGCGAGTGCCGGGAAGTCACACCTTTGTCGCAACGCAGCAACACGACAACTTAACTATCTGATACACTTGCCCAATTAAAGATTTCCCGAGCCATCGAAAATTCCGTATCGCAACGGTATTGACACTTTCTGATGCGAGACTTCAGTCGAACATGACGCGTGGCGACGGAAGGTTAGCGCTCGAAGTGCGTGGCTGCTGATTGAGCGGTGAAAGCTTCTGCCCCGCATGACCAAACGTCGCGCGAGATAAGCGGCGGAAAGGATGGGCGAGATGTCGAGCACCGCGCGCGAGCATACGCCGGATGAGAAGGGCGCCGAAGCGCCGCCGCAAGAGCTGGTCCGTGCCACGGAAGGCTTCACCAATGCCGAAATCGGCGCGGTGGCGCACCTCTATCGCGGTGAGGTCTACCGCTCGACGATCTGGCGCACTCGGCTCGATGCGACGACCAATTGGTCTGTTGTCTCCCTCGGGATTGCCCTGTCGATCAGCTACGCATCGCCGCAGGCCACCTCGCTGCCGCTCCTATTGGTCGCGGTGCTGATCTCGGTCTTTTTATATCTCGAGGCCCGGCGCTACCGGTATTTCAATGTGTGGCGCGCGCGGGCGCGGTGGATGGAAATAAATTTCTACTCCCCGCTCTTGCGGCAACGGCCCGGTGCTGACCCCGCATGGCGCGACACGCTCGCCAATGACTATGAGCGGCCAGAACACCACATCAGCTTCCGGCGCGCGCTCGGCCGCCGGTTGCGCCGGAACTATGTCTGGATCTTCACTGTGCAGGTGCTCGCTTATCTGGCGAAGGCCTCTGTGCACCCCACGCCCGCGGCCAATCGGTCAGAATTCTTAGAGCGGATGGCGGTGGGGGCGATCCCTGGCTCCACTGTCTTTGTGGTGTTGGTGGGGGGCTACCTCGGGATTTTGGGCTTCACCGCCTGGGTCTATTCCAGTGATCGGCGCCGGTTACGTGATCGGCCCAATCCGATTTCCATGGGATAGTCTTAGGGTTGAGAGGTCGTCGCTGTAGGGGGGGAGAGTTTCACCCGGTCGAGGGCTTTTGCCGTCCATTTCGTGAGGGGTCGCTCGATGAGGTGGTGCGCCACAACGCTCCCCGCCGAGACGATCACCAAGTAAACCACCCCGAACGAAACGGCCGCGATGGTGCTGTCGCCGATAAACGGCCGGCAGACCAGCAGCATCATCGAAAGGGCGAGCAAGTGCCCGAGATAGAGGATGTAAGAGGCGTCCCCCAGCTGGATGACCCAGCGCGGCATGGCCCGCTGCCACCCCAAGGCGCCGTAAAGTATCATCGCGGCGGGCAGGCCGATGGCGAATTCGCGGTGGCCCAGATATCCCCAGCCCTTGGGGGCGCCGGTGAAGGCGAGGCAGAAAAGAACAAGACCTAAGACACCGATCGGCAGGGCAAATCGTGGCCGCCCCCGCTCGGCCAACAGTGCGATCACCGCGCCATAAAGAAACTCGATATTGCCTGAATACATGGTCAGCGAGAGCCAGGGGGAGGCCGGCGGTGCGGCGATGAGCACCAGCTGCGCGGCCAGCGCCCAGAGGGCGAGCGCGATCAGGAATCCGCGCAAGCCCAGCGTAAAATAGGTCGCCGCGAAGAGGGCATAGAAAGTGACCTCCAGCGTCAGCGTCCACGCCACCGGGATCACCTCACGGGCGTAAGGGAAGAGCGTCGCGGAATTGAGAATGGTCCTGGGGTCAATGGGAATGCTGGTGTCTTGGCCCACTGCCGCCATGGCAATCCCCAGCGCGACATAGATGGCCAGGATGACCCAATAGATGGGGTAGATGCGCACAAAGCGGGCCTTGATGAACCGGCCAACTCCCGCATCCGGCCGCCGGCGCGTCGTGTAGAGAATAATGAAGCCCGAAATCACGAAGAACAGATCGACCCCTGCCTCGCCATGGGCAAAGGGCGCGAAGGCGCCTGCCGCCATCCCTTCGACCAACAAAGCGCCGTGGAGGTGAAACCCCACCACCAATAGCGCCGCCGCCGCGCGCAACGCCTGGATCGCGTCAATCCGCGCGGGCGCAGGGGCAGGGGGGAGGGTTTCAATGCTCATCCCCCGTGTCGGAGCAAGTTTTGCGCCGGGGGGCTAGAGGACATGGCGTTGGTCGGTAAGGCACGATGACGCCGCACGTCACCCCGGCGCTGAAGGCTGCCGGGGTCCACACCGTGACGGCCTAGTCGCCGAAATGCGCCTTCAGGAGTTGATAGCTGCGCTCGCACTGCGCGAGATACGCTTCTTGTTGTTGCCGCGGGACATTCTCATTCGTCACATGCGTATTGCGACAGGCGGCGATACAGCCATCCAGCGGCCGACGGTCGCCACGTTGAAGCTTTCCGCTGGCCTTCTTGGCTTCGCAATAGGCGGCATAGCCGTCCATATTCGCCACGCGCGTAGCGAAGGTGAGCCCGGCATTGGGATCCACAATAGGGGCCGGCTGGCTCTCGCGACAGGTGGCCAGCAATCCGGCGTCCGCAGGTGTCTCGTAGGCGGCGCGGCAGGCGGCGATACAGGCTGCGCGATTGTTGCCGCGGCAGCTTTTGATGAGGGCGCGGGCCGTTTGCTTCGCCTTTGCCAGGCTGGCAGCCGCCGCTTCTTGCGCTTCCGCTGCGATGCGCACGGGAGCGGACAAGGCCCGGCATTCGGCGATCAATGCGGCGTCCCCGTTGGGCGGCGTCTCGGAGAATGACCGATAGGCGCGATTGCAGACTTCGGCGCACTCGGTGGCCTGCGCTTGGCTGCAAACCATCCCGTTCTGCGTCGTCTCTGTGTAGCTCTCGAGATCGATCTGCGCCCGGGCGACACAGAGCGATAGCGCCGCGGTCATCGCGGCGACAAAAATGGTGGCCAGTTTCATTCGTGTTCCCCTCGGTTCCGTGCGAGACCTACGGGACGTCACGCATCAGAGGCAATGTCAGGTGCTGAGGAAATAAAGTGCGCCCGACATTGGCGAAGGCCCGTGCAGGCAAAAAGGGCGCCGCTACTTAACCTACTTTCCGTCTCCCCGCGGTCAAGCCGCGGGGAGACGGTGGTCGATCCCATTGCGGTCACCGGCCTTCGCCGGTGCAGGCAAGCCGCGGGTGGGCGCCCGTGTGCTGAACGGCGCTCACGCCGTCACCCCGGCGCCGGAGGCTGCCGGGGTCCATGTCCTGACATGCCGCCTCAGACTGGGTGCCCAGACCGGATGATCGTGTGATGGATCCCGGGATGCTGCGCACCCGGGATGACAGCGAAGCACATCCCGCACATCCCCGCGCGAGCCTGCCCTGGACGTTATCCGGGGGCGGGGATCTGTCTCCCAGGTGCGGATCCCTGCCTGCGTAGGGATGTGCGGTGTCCGAATAAATTATCCCCACGCCCCCCATCTCCCCCATACTCACCGCCATCGCATTGGGAGCGGGGCGGAGTGATATCGTCGTCCTTTGCCCAATGCCGGTGGGCCCGTGGCCCTGGCCTCTCATTTTCGAGGCCGGGGGACGACCGTCCTCGCGATGAGCTCCTTATGGGCCGCGGGGGCAAGGGCCCATCGCCGTGCAGGGCCGCCGGGAAAAGAACCGGGGGTAGCCAAGCTACAGTATCAATCAAACCCTTCCGCTTGGCCGTCAGGCCCTGCACGGGTCCCCGCACTTTTTGGTCCACCGGCGCCTCAATGGCGACCGGGCGCGCGCGCGTGGCAAGCGTCACTAAATTTGCGACCGGAAAGGCGAGGCCACCGTCCCTTAGCGGTAGGCAATAATCCGACGACTGGCCAGCCAAGGCGCATCGACATTCCAACGCAGCTTGCCGCGACCGATTTCCTGGAAAAACGACCGCGCCATGGAGCCCACCTCTTGCCGCGTCACGGTCTGCTCAAAGGGGTCATAAATCCACTGTTGGCTCTGTTTCTTGACGGCCCACACCTCAAGAACATCGCCGGTGCCATCTTCGGACTGCGCGCCAACCGATGGCCGGATCGATAGCTCCCAGCCTTTTCGTTCAAACCTTGGAAGCCAGTGCCGAAGGACCTCGTTCACATGCGCAGCATACTGATCGATCGATTCACTGGATGAATGCGGCAATCGAAACAGCACGTGGAAGTCGCTCAAATCGAACCAGATATTGACCCAGCCCATTTGGGCGCCATCGCCGAATGCATATTCACAGCCCCGCCTGTCACTGCTCATCGCAAGTTTGCGCAGCCGCAGTTTTGGCTGGTCACGGATCACCTTGGTGTTGAATTGCGTGTCGAATTCCTGCGGCAACTCGTACCTTAGAAACTTCACGACGCGCTTTTCGATTTGCTTGCTGGGTACGTATCTCCGGCCGAAGGCGATCACGGCAAAAGCAAAGAGCGAGGGGATCGTGAATTGAAGAAAGGCGAGCGGTGCATTTGGGGTCTCAAATACGACCTGCGTTGTTGCCGAATCGATCAGTGAAGCGAAGCCGAGGACAACGCTACTGAGCAAGACGATAAACGCAATCACCTTTACCCAAACCGGAAGGTAGACAAAGTTGTTGCCCGAATTCCCCACGTCATTCGCCATTCTACGCGATCACCCCCACGCCACAGTCTTTCCCAACGTCTCTATGCTGGCAGATCGTGTCAGCTAATCAACTCGTTTGATTGGCCTATTCCGCGATTTTCATTGGCAGCTCAGGCCCGCGCCAATCCCTCACGGATCAGCGCGGCGGTGTCCTTCGGGCCGATGATGGCGATGAAGGGACCCATGCGCGGACCTTCGGATTGGCCGAACACCACCTCATAGAGGCCTTTGAACCACTCGCGGATGTTCTCGTACTCTTGCGCTTTGCCCGCATCGAACACGGCGGTTTGATAGTCATCCTCAGGCGCGCCGGCTTCCATGCCTTCAAGGCGGTCCGCCAACATCTCAAGCGCTGCGCGCTCTTGATCGGTCGGCGCACGGAACACTTTCTTGGGCTTCACGAAGTCTTCGAAGTAATTGATCGCATACGGCAGTAGCGGCTCGAGGGCGGCCATCTCCTCGGCGCTGGCATCCGCGCGATACTTAGCGACGAACCCGCGCAGCACATCGGCATCCGACGTGCCCG
>CAYFHK010000109.1:0-8786 GCA_964342585.1 uncultured Caulobacterales bacterium
TCATCGCCTGGGGGAAGTTAGACGGGGGGCGCGTGACCGACGCCATCAACCCGATCCGGCTAAATGAGTTTGTTCTCACCCAAGACCGGCCAGAGCGAATTGGTCTGTGGGCCGCCCGTCTTCGCGGTGATCTCGGCGCCATCCAATACGACTTCGCCTTCGCGCCCGATCCCACCGTTGATCAACTCGCCAATCCCGGCAATCTCTATTTTCCGAATGCGCCGCGCTATCGCGGTGGTCTATCGAGGGAGGTTCCCCTTCCCACACTCATGCGTGAGTCCCGAAACGATTACATCGACGACGCCGTATACGGTGCGCGTTTCGCGACGACGATCGGTCGCGTGGATTTAGCGGCTTCAGCCATCAGTGGGCCGCGGCATGAGGCGCTTCTTGCGCCGTTCTTGGATGAAAATACAATGCCCGCGGTCCGCCTTGAGCATCCCCGACGCACGCTGGTCGGCGCAACAGCAGCGGCGCCGTTCGGCCCAACGGTGATCCGGCTTGAAGCGGCGGTGATCCCCGATGAGCAGATGAACACGAATGACATGGGTGTTGTCGATAAAACAGAGATCACCCGGTCTTTGGTCGGTTTTGGCATGGATTGGAATGCGCCGAGTGATGTTTTCGTCAATGCGCAGCTTGTGGTCGACAGTGTCTATGATTCACCCTCGACACTCGTTCGTGATGAGCACGACGTGATCGGAACAATTCGGATCCAAAGAAGCTTTCGTAATGATCGGATCACCCCGCGCCTAGAAACACTATTTGCGGCGGATGAGGGAGATGCTGTCTTCCGTCCCCAAATCGAGTTTGACGCGAATGATACTTTTGATCTGATTGTTGGCGCCGATTTGTTTACGGGCGATGCTGAGGGGATTTTTGGTCAGTTTGCCGATAATGGTTCTCGCGCGTGGGTGTCACTGAAAGCGAGCTTTTAACAGCCGGCCGATGCCGGGTCGTCCGCAACACGACGAGTGAGCGGCTCAAATCCTCCGTCTACCCAATCTGCTGCAGTATCCGCAGCGCATCACGCCAGGCGGCGGCTTCTTCCGGCTCTGACGCCGACAGCTCGGAAATCATCGCTTCGACCGTCGAGATGGCATTCTCGCCATATAGCCGTCGCGCAGATACCGCTCGGCGGAAGGCTTCATCGCTACAACCATCTGTTTGCGGTGAAAGTCTCCAATAGGGCGCGCCGTCATTGGTGACCTGTTCTAATTGGCAACGATCCTCAGGTGAAAGCGACAGCCAGATGACCGCGCGCATGTCGAGCATCGCTCCATCGGCGTAATCTCCGTGATTGATCAGATCACTGTCCACTTGGGCAAGGGCGCTCGTGTCGACGCTGTTGAGGCTTCGCGCGACAGCGGTCGGCGGGGGTGTTTGGCCCGCGCGAGGGTAGCTGCCGCCGAGCCACTTGCTCAATTTTAGCGCCCGATCGCCGGTGGATCCATAAAGCGTCATGCCGCGTGCGATCGTCCCGAGGGCGGATAATCGCCGCGCGAATACATCTGCATCGACATCGGGGGAGGCCCAAATAATTTGGTCGAGCGGCGTCGCAGCAAGTGCCTCTTCGCGTTGCAATTCGTCGAGCGCCCCGAGCAGCACGCGATTGCCCATCGAATGCGCGATCAGGTGGAGCTGGTCGACCTCAGGCGCTGTCGCCTTGATGAGGTCTACAAGTCCCGGTACGGCATATTCAACGTTGTTCTGCGAGCGCTGATAGTCGAACGCCTGGTGCGATGCGGGCCACGCGTAGAAGATGCCGCCGCTGCGGAGATCAAGATCGACCGCGAGCTGCGCCGTTCGGCGGGCGGCACCGGCAAAATCCGTTGCGTGACCATGGACGAAGATAAACGCGTCCTTTGAGCGGCCGGCCATTTCTTCATCGCTCATCTGACTGGCGAGCACGGCTTGATAGCCTGGGGCGTCCTCAAAGCGGTCGACATATTTTAAAACGACGTGCACGCCGTCGCGGGGCCCGCGGAAGTCATAGAATTGCGGACGCGGGATAGACCCGATCTGCCGGTCTTTCGGCACCGTGACGATGACCGCGCCATATTTCGGCGAGGCGCCACCCCGATTGAGACCGAACGCTTTGGTTGGGTCTTCCGATCCACTGTCTTCACGGGTGGCGGCAAACAAGACACGGACAGATTGAAAGGTGTCCGTTTCCATCAGCGGCGGAAATTCAATGATGGGGGCAGGGAGGATCACCGCTTCTGTGTCACCCGGCTCGTCCGACCGAGGTGGAAGCGGCTCGAAATACATCGCATACATTTCGGCGCGCGCCGCAGGCACCTCTAAGCCGGCCTCGCGGCGGATCTCGACCCAGTCTTTCAGAACGAAGCGGATGCCATCGTCCTCGGGGGCCATCAATGTCTCGGCAAGCGTCAGGGCACGGTTGATGGTCGATGCCGCGTTCGTCAGGTCGTCGCGCAGGCGCTGCCGGTCGGCAACCGTGCGGAGATTTTCGACCTGAAGAGTTTTGAGCGCGGAAGCCGCTTCCTCGTCCTCTGCCAGACCGATCGCGCGATCCACCAGCTCGATGGCGCGCGCCTCTGCACGGGCGCCAAGACCGGGCCGCCCACCTTCATGGAGCGTCTCCGCAATATCGAGCAGCAGTTCGGCGCGTTCCGCCACCGTCAGCGGCGTCGCCGAAAGGTCCGCCTCAAGGAGCGCTTGGGCGCGGTCGAGCTGGTCGGACGGGGGAGCGCCTTTGTCTTGTGCGATGGCAAAGGCGCTGATCGCTTCTGCGATCTCGTCTTGTGCGTGCGCGGGGGCAGCACCCGCGCTGAGGAGCAAAAAGAGCGTCAAGGCGAGGCGTTTGGCGGTGCGGCCGATCGATGGCATTTGAACTCTCCCTCCTCGATCCCCTATGACCCTATATCACGCGAGGGAGGGTGTCAGCCGTCCGCGGTGTGATCCAAGCGACCACAGCAATGCTGCCCCAAATGAGGGAATGAGCCGCGAAGGCCTTCACCAAAAGGCGATGACGGTCATCAAGGTGAGGATGGCGACCACGAATGCGTGCGTCCGATAGTCGGTGAACCAAGGATGAGGCCTGTTGGGTGCTACGTCGCTCGGTGACCACATTGATGCCGTGCGATCTTCGAGCGTTTTGCCGGTCATTAAACTGGTGAGGACGCAGAACAGCACACAGATTAAAGTGCTTAAGCCTGCAACGATCGTGAAATGGGGGAGGGGGTCTGCCTCACCTGCCATCGACCGAAAGGCGAAAATCCCCAGCCCCAGTCCGTGCCCGAACAAAAGCGTTAAGAAGGCAGCCTTTCCCGTCGCCTGCCGCCAGAACATGCCCAAGAGGAAGATCGCGACGACGGGGGGGACCGCATAGGAAAATACCTGCTGAATGTAGGAGAAAAGCCCTGGGAAGTCGCGAATGACGAGCGGCCAGAGCGCTGCCACCACAATCAGAATGCCGGTGACCAATCGTCCGGTTCTGACAATTCGCTGTTCGTCCCATTTGTTGCCTTCGACATCGACGAAATCATGCAGGATCAGTGTGGAGGCCGAGTTCAAGGTTGAGTCGATGGTCGACATGATGGCCGCGATGAGGCCCGCGAGCACCAAGCCCGTCAGGCCAATGGGGAGAAAGTTGGTCGTCAGTACAGGGAAGACCATATCACCATTTTCGAGGTCCGGGATGAGACCTGCCGCAAAGGCGCCAGGGAGCGCCATGATGAAAAGCGGCGTGATCTTCAGAAGGCCCGCCAGCGATGCGCCCCAACGCGCTTGGTCAGTGTCCCGCGCCCCCAATACGCGTTGCATGATATATTGATTGGTCGACCAATAATAGAAGCCGAGGATGGGGACGCCGATGAGTGTGCCGAGCCACGGCAGCGCAGGGTCGTCGAGTGGCCGAATAAGCGAAAGCTGGCCGTCCGGTAGATTGGCGGACGCTAGGGCAAACGAGAAATCGAATTCGGCGAAGACGCTGATCGCAATGGCGGTCGATCCGACCAGCAGGACAACAGCTTGCAGAATGTCTGTGTAAACCACGGCGGCCAGGCCGCCAGTGATGGTATAAAGTCCCGCAAAGGTGGCGAGCACGATACAGGTCGTGACGAAAGGAAGATCTGGCACGAAGGTCTGTAGGACCAGCACCCCGGCATAGACGCTGCCGGCCGTATCAACGATCACCGACAAGAAAATCGTGAGGGCTGAAAAGTATTTTCGCGACAAGGGACCGAAGCGCCGCTCGAGATATTCAGGAACCGTCGTGATCCGTAATCGGAGAAAGATTGGGATCGTGGTGAAGGCCATGAACAAGAACAAAAGGCCGGCCATCCACTCATAATTGGCGACGGAGATGCCGGTGGAATAGGCCTGCCCGGTGACGCCAATCAGCGTCGTGCTGGAAATGTTCGATGCGAAGAGAGAAAAGCCGATCGCCGCAAAACCCAGCCGACGGCCGGCTAGGAACAGGTCGTCACCTGTTTTGATCCGTCGGCTCACCACAACGCCGATCGCGATCACAATGAGGAAATAGACCGCCAGAACCGCGTAATCGATTGGGTGCAAATCAAGCGACACTGAACGCCCCTAATTCTTGTTATTGGCGCAGGTCGATTACGCTGCGCTTGCGGTTTTCTTATCGCCTTTTTCCGGCTTTCCAGCTTTGCCCTTCAGCTCGTCGAATACGCCTGTCACATGGCTCGCCCAATTTTCGATGTCCGACGTTGTAACGACTTTGAGCAGAGCCTGCATGCGCCGTTTTCGTTCCTCGGCGGGCATATCGAGCGCCAGATCGATGCCTTGATCCATCCGCTTCGCCGAGTACGGATTTACGTGGATCGCGTCTGGTAGCTCCACAGCCGCGCCGGCGAATTCGGACAGCACGAGGATGCCCGGCCCGCCATTTTGCGCAGCGATGTACTCTTTGCCCACGAGGTTAAGGCCATCGCGAAGCGGTGTGATCCAGCACGTATCGGCGGCTTTGAAATAGCACACCAATTCATCAAATGGGATCGACCGTGTCGTGAGCATAATCGGCGTCCAGCCCAATGTGCCGTATTTGCCGTTGATCCCACCAACGAGGCGTTCGATCTCGCGCTGAGCATTTCGATAGACCGCCATGCCGTCTGCGGCGGCGGCGCAAACCAAAAGGAATTTGACGTTGCCCCGCACCTCGGGGCGCCGCTCCAGGAGACGTTCAAAAGCCTGCAGCTGCTCACGAATGCCTTTTACATAGTCAACGCGACCAACGGACATGATCAGGTGGGTGTCGCCGATCTCACGGCGAATCTCTGCCACCCGCTCACCGGCCTCGAATTTGGACAAAAGCTCGTTGATGATCTTTGGGTTGGTTCCAATTGGCTGCGTGTTGACAATGACGCGGCGACCTTCATGGGTCAGCCAAGGCGTCACCGTCGGCTCTGACAGCGCCATGCCAGACGACACGAGTGGCGGTTTCACGGCTTTATGCGGGCCAAGCTCAACGCCGCGCAGGGCGCGCGCAACGCCGGCAAAGTTTTCAGAATACCGGGGGATGTGGAAGCCAACCACATCGCATTGGAGAAGGCTGTCGATGATTTCTTCCCGCCACGGAAGGATATTGAAAATGTCTGCCGAGGGGAATGGCGTGTGATGGAAAAACGCGATCTTCGCGTCGGGCTTCATCTGCCGAATATAGCCGGGCACAAGCCAAAGATTGTAATCGTGGATCCAAATCAAACCGTCATCGGCGACCTTTTCGCAAGCCGCCTCGGCGAACAATCTGTTCACCTCGCGGAACATGGGCCAGTCGGCAGCCTCGTAATTGAACATCCACGGGAAGGAGTGAAGGATGGGCCAAAGCGCCTCTTTCGATGTCACATGATAGAACGATTTCACCTGCTCTGCGGTCAGCGGCATGCGGACGACGGTATAGTTTCCATACGCATCATCGATGGTGATCTCGCGTTCGAAGCCGAGCTTGCCTGACTTGCTGGCAGCAGCAGACGCTTTCTTCCAGGCGACCCAGCATCCTTTTTCAGCGTTGCCCAGAAAGCCTTTCAGTGTCGGGACGATGCCGTTGGGGCTGGAGTTCTCTTTGAGAACGGCCTTCTTGTTGACGATCACCTCTTCATATGGCTGTCGGTGATAGACAACCACGAGATCAGATTGCTGCGACTTCGCCATTTTCCTCGGCCCTCACAATGGTCTGTTGAGCTTGGCGATAACGGCATCGTGGACGCCGCCAGCGCCTTCGCGATCCGCGTGCATGACGTTTTCCAGTCCCTTCACGGCTTCGACCAACGCCGCTTCGGCGTTCGCCACCATCACGCCATCTAGTTCTGTCAGGAACAACGACAAATCATTCAGTGTGTCGCCTGCAACCAACACCTTAGTCGGGTCAATGGAAAGCGCCGAAACCGTCTTCTGCAATGTCGGCCCTTTTTGCACCCCGCGAGGCAGCACATCGAAGAAAAGGTCAGCCGATAAGAGGACGTCATATCCGAGAGCTTCGATTTCTGCCGCTGTCGCTTTGGCCGCGATCGGGTCTTCGTAGAAAAATGAGACCCGGCGGCCGCCGAAAACATCTTGGCGCTTCAAGTGTGGGGCCCGCGCTAAAACTTCTTCCGCCTTTTCGGCGCCCGGCCAAGCCGCTTCGATCCACTCATCCACCGGTGCGAAAGGTTGATAGGCGCGCCCATCGACGATCGTCGTGCCCACATCGCCGATGATCAGGTCAGGCGCCGGCACCCCCTCATCCCGCGTGATTTTCTGGATGAAATCGACATCGCGCCCGGTGACAAAGACGAGGCCAATGTCGTCGCGGCGGTCTTCGATAAAACGATAGAGATCGGCTTTTTCTGCGTCGGAACCGCCGAGAAACGTGCCGTCTAGATCGGTCGCCAAGACGATCGACTTCTCTTTAAGGTCGTCCACCGCGCACACTCCTTAAATTGCGACGTGGTTGGCCTTGGCCGTTTCCGGCACGGCGAACAACCGCGTGATCAACTGATCGGGCGAGCACTCCGCCTTCAATACCGCAACAACCACGCGCGTAACAGGGGCTTCCAGGCCAAGCTTTTCGCTTAATGCGAGAACCCTCTCAGCGTTTGCCGCGCCTTCAAAGGTCGATCCGCTGGCTTCGTCGCCGGTCGCGATTTTGTATCCGAGGGAGTAGTTTCTGGACTGGGGGTCTGTGCAGGTGAGGGCCAAATCACCGGCACCCGCGGCGCCCAGCAATGTGGTTTTATCGCCGCCAAGACGCGCGGCCAACTCCGCAGCTTCTTCTAGTCCGCGTGCAAGGATCCCTGCCCGGGTGTTCGAGCCACTACCCAGCCCATCCGCGATGCCGCACGCCACCGCGATCACGTTCTTCATCACGCCGGCGACCTGGACACCAATCACGTCTTCATTCTGTGTAATGAGGAAGCCGTTCGAGGAGAGCTGCTCCGCTATCTCCTTCGTCAACGCATCCATGCCGGCCACAACAACCGTGGTCGGATGACCGTCTGCAACTTCGCTTGCGAAGCTCGGGCCCGAAAGCACCATGGGCGCTGCGTTGGGGATTTCTGCGGCGATCACGTCGGTGAGGAGGTCTCCGGTTTCGGGATCGAGGCCCTTCGCACATGAGACGACCGGCGTGTTGTCGGCGATGTGCGCGCTGATGCGCGCTGCCGTTTCTCTAATGGCCGAGGAGGGAACGGCAAGGAAGACTGCATCGCTTTCTGCCGCCGCGGTCTCAAGATCGGAAACGGCCTCCAGCCCGTCGGGAAATTCCGTATCAGGAAGGGCATCCAGATTGCGCCCCGCCGCCGCCATTTGACGAACTTTCTCCGCAGAGCGACCCCAAAGCCGGACTTCAATGCCCGCCCGCGCAAACGCGATGGCCAATGCTGTGCCCCACGCCCCGGCGCCCGCAACAGTGACCCGCCGAAGCGAAGGTGTTCCGCGGTCTTGCTGGCGCGGCACGGCGGGCGCGAAGAGGCGCGGGAGCATCAGCAGGCGGTCGTCTTTTGCGAGAAGCGTTGAGAAATTCAGCACAGGTAGTCACCTCCTTTGAGGAACGAAAACTCTAAGAAGCCGCCGCTTCTTCATAACGGGGATCGATTTGGAACTGTTCCGGCGAGCCAGCGGGCACGTGGACAAAGGTATCCTTTTCTTCTTGTGAGCGCTGGGCGCGGGCGCTCAGTCGCCAGGCGCCGAAGGCGATGAGAACCGCGAAAGCGATCCCAATCCCCACAAAGAGCATGCCGTCACCAAAGATGGCGATGAAGACCGAAAGGCCGGCGGGGCCAGCAACCGCACCGATGCCGAAGCAAAGAAGGAGCGCGCCCGCGAGGCCGACAAAATCATCTGGGCCCGCCGAGTCATTCGCGTGCGAGATGGCCAGGGCGTAGATGGGCATCGCGGCTGCCCCGAAGAGGCCTGCCGAAATCAGCATGAGGGGCGGCTGCCCGCCGAAGAGGGTCAGCCCAATGCCGGCGACGATCGCGACACCCGCGGCCCCCATGATCACGAGCCGACGATCGATCCGATCGGAAAGTTTGCCGATGGGGAATTGCGATAACGCCCCGCCCACAACGCCGAGGCTCACAAAGATGGCGACGATATTCCCGCCATATCCGTTCCCAGCCAGATAAATCGGCGCCAATCCCCAAAAGCCCGCCGTTGCGAAACCGAAGATCAATGCGGAGGCGCCGGCCATCGGCGCCATCGCCATCAGCAATTTGAGGTCCGGCTTGGTTTGGCTGATCGGCGCAGGTCCTGTTGTGCGAGAAAATACGACCGGCAACAGGGCGAAGCTGATCGATACGGCGATCAACGAGAAGAGC
>CAYFHK010000110.1:0-8730 GCA_964342585.1 uncultured Caulobacterales bacterium
ATCGATGATCTCGCCAACCACACCTTATTGCATGATGGCGGGAATGATCACGAGATCGCCACCTGGACCATGTGGCTGCGCGCAGCGGGCAGCTCGATTGATGGCTCGCGCGGGCCGCGGTTTAGCCAATCAAGCTTGGTCATTGAGGCGGCGGTGGCCGGGCGCGGCGTGGCACTCGCGAAATATGCCCTTGCGGTTGCGGATCTCGAAGCCGCGCGGCTGGTCATTCCGTTCGATCTGACGACGCCGACAGATTTTGCCTATTGGATGGTGCATCCCGCTGCCAAAGCCGCTTTGCCCGAAGTCGCCGCGTTTAAAAGCTGGCTGCAAGAAGAAGCGGGCGACCCGATGGCGGCGCATTGATCAAACAGTCGCCGAAACTGTTTGTGGCATGATTACTTTAGCGTTTCGGTGAAGAACCGGACCACCTCGCGATTGAACGTCTCGTGAAACGCGGTGCGGTCAAAGCCGTCGCGATCTTCACAGATATCAGGTGCCGTTTGCAGGAGGACGGGCGAACACGGCGCAAGGAACGCCCAGTGATTGGCGCCTTTGACAAGGTGGTATTCCGGCTCGCGCGGCAGCGCGGCTCTCACTGCTTCTGCATAATACGGCGCTGGCAAAATCTGATCGTATTCTGCGCGCCATAGCTGGATCGGAATGGTCAAATCATCAAGTCCGTTCACAAATGCAAAGCCGAGCGCGGGGGCGGCCGTGACAACCGCTTTGATCCGCGTGTCCGCCTCGAATGATTGCGGACCGGGCGGGCCACCCGGCAAGTTGCAATCGAAGAAGTCTGGATGATCGGTACAGTGATCGTCTTTCAGCGAAAGATCAGGCACACCGCCCGCGGCGGCCAAAACAGTGTATCCTCCGGCGGAGAAGCCGAAGGCGCCGACGCGATCTGCGTCGATTATCTCATGGAATGACGCCTCCTCGAGCATGAAGCTGATAAGGCCCTGTAGCTGACGGGTTCGGCCCGCCACATTGTTCACGCGGCTTTGGTCACCATAATTGTCACCGGCGTGCTCGATCGCCGCGACCACAAATCCCGCCTGCGCCAGGGCGGTGGCCGTGTCGTGGTGTCCTTCTTTCGATCCGCCTGTGCCGTGGGAAATTACAACTAGCGGCAATGCGTTACCTGACACCTCTGCCCCGAATGTCACTTCCATCGTGAAAGGACCAACCGTTTGCGGTTCGGCTAGCGCGTCGGTCGGATACCAGATCGCCACCGGGATGGCGGCATCCTCCTCATGCGTCATTTCTGTGGCCACGAAGCCGACTTGCGCGGCCGCGCCGGTGATGCTGGCCCCAATCATGCTCACGAGCGCCAGCCCGCACTTTGCAAATGCCTTCATCGCTCTTCCCGCCACCGCGCTGCAGACGATTTCGCTTCGATTTAAGCGCTCAAGGCGGGACGAATTCAAGCGGCCTTTAGCTTGGCCGCTGTGTCATCAGCGATTGTAATTCATCATGAGATGGGGCGTGGCCCAGTTGGCCGGTTGCGGCGATGATCGACAACATCCCATTGGCCACCACCTGAAGCGAAAACACCCAAGACAGCCGGTCTTGGGGCATCAGCGTGTGCGCAAGGCGATCAGAAACGACGACCAGCGCCCCACGCCGATCGATGGCCGCACGCCCGCCAAGGGTGAAAACCTGAAGCTTCGTCAACGCGGCTAAGATGGCGTGTTGCATTGCGGGCTCTCGATTTTCGAAGTCACCGTCGAGTGTTGCCGTCAATTGCTCCCAGGGGCCCGTTTCAACGGCCAGGAAAACAGAATTCATCGGCGCGAGAGTCAGTAAGACGCCGTCCGTACATGGTGTCGCGGTGATGTCTTCGGTCGCGGCGGCGACCGCCTGCCAGGCGTCTAAAATCAAGATCAGCTCTCCTCACGTGCTCGCCTAAAGCTAGCGCAGCGAGACGTGAGTCAAAGAGGCATCAGCTGCCGCTTTCGGGGGCCCCGTGCAGCCACTCAACCTCTTGGCCGTAGAACGCCACCGTGGAGACAGCCATCTTTGCCGAGCCGTCGATCGGTTTCCGACTATAGACGATGTACATCAGCGTTTGGCTGTCAGCATCGTACACCCGGCGCACAGCGATCGATTTGAAGACCAGGCTCTGGCGTTGGCTGAAAACCGTCTCGCCCGATTTTGATAGGTCGATATCACCCACCTTGAGCGGCCCTGTCTGGCGGCAAGCGATGGAGCTGTTCGAGGGGTCTTCAAAGAAATTGCCCTTCGACATGCGGTCGAGCACGCCGCGATCAAAATAGGTCAAATGGCAGGTCACGCCCTCGACCTTTGGGTCGGCGAGGGCCTGCACTTTGATTTCATTGCCGTAGAAGTCATTCTTGAATTCGCCGACTTCCGCGCCTTGATTGCCGCTGCCGCAGGCAACGACGAAAAGCGCAAGGGCGATGGAGGAGATGAGGTGTCGCATCTCCCCCATGTAAGAGGCGGGGCGGCATCGCGCCAGATGGCCGGAGCTGGGGTGTCAGCCTTTCGGCATCAGTTTCAAGAGGCGGCCCCCGTCACCATCGGGACGACGCTGGTCTTCAAGAAGCCAAATGGCGCCATCAGGACCTTCTTCGACCTCGCGGATGCGCTGATTCATGTTGAAGCGTTCGGCTTCGCAAATCTCACGGCCTTGCAGTTCGCAATCAAAGCTCACCCGCACGAGGGCTTGGCTCGAGAGCCCGCCAATAAAGGCGCTGCCCTGCCAGTCTGGGAACTGATCGCCTTGATAGATGATCAGGCCCGCAGGGGAGATCACCGGGTTCCACCATTCGTCAGGATGACGGAACTCATCGCTGGTCGGATCGTGTGGCGGGATCACGACGCCATTATAATTGTCGCCATAGGAGACGGTGGGCCAGCCATAGTTCTCGCCCATCTCGATCTTTTGGAATTCATCGCCCCCCTTGGGGCCCATTTCATGCTCCCAGAGCACACCATCGGCATCGAAGGCGATACCGAGCAGGTTGCGGTGGCCATAGGACCAGATCTCGGCGGTGACGCCGCCTTGATCGGCCATCGGATTATCTTCCGGGACCGATCCATCGGGGAAGAGTCGGATGACCGTGCCCAGATTATTTTCCGTGTCTTGGGCCGGGTCCTGCTTCTGGCGATCCCCCGAAGTGATGAAGAGGTATTCGCCATCGGGGGAGAAAGCCATGCGGTGAGAGTAGTGGCCGCGGCCCGTGACCTTGGGCGATTGCCGCCAAATGACCTCGACATCCGAAAGGTTGCCGCCGCTCTCGCTCGGGGTGAAGGTGGCGCGGGCAACGGCGGCGCCGCGCGTATCGCCGTCGCCGGCCTCAGCGTAGGAAAGGTAGATCACGCCGTTTTCGGCGAAATCGGGATGCAAGATCACATCGCCCAGCCCGCCTTGGCCGCCATAGTCGACCTCCGGCACGCCGGCGATCGGCTCTGACACATCGCCATCCTGCGTGGCCCAAACGAGGTCGCCGCCTTTTTGCGCCACGAGCAGCTTGCCATCAGGCAGAAAGGTCATCGCCCAAGGCTGGGTGAATTGGGCCACCGGTGTGGCGGTGAAGGGGTGATCTGACGACGCCGACATGTCGGCATCGGATTGAGCGCAAGCCGCAGGAATGACGGAAAGGGATGCGCCGGTCGCGAGAGCAAGAACACGCATGGGAACCTCACAAGAACAATCTGATGAGGCGGGAGGTAGGCCGACCGGCGCGCTTGGCGAATCGCTCATTCCTTGTGCGAGACGGGCTCAGCTTCCGCTTTGCCCAGCAGGTCGAGCGCGAAGGCATAAAGATGCGCCCGCTCTTCCATCCGCTCAAACCGGGCCGCTGAGCCGCCATGACCCGCGGTCATGTTCATCCGGAGGAGGAAGGGGCCGCCGGTCGCCTCCTCGCGCAGGCGGGCAATCCACTTTGCCGGTTCCCAATAGGTGACGCGGTAGTCGGTGAGGCCCCCCGTGGCGAGGATCGGCGGATAGGCTGTTCCCGCTTGGATGTTGTCATAGGGCGAGTAGCTCGCGATCCATTGGTAGGCGTCTTTGTCTTCAATGGGATTGCCCCACTCATCCCATTCAGGCGGGGTGAGGGGCAGGCTCGCATCGGAAATAGTGGTGACCACATCGACAAAGGGCACCGCGGCCATAACGCCTGCATAGAGGTCGGGCTCGAGATTGACGGCCGCGCCCACGAGCAGCCCGCCCGCAGAACCACCATAAGAGACGATCTTGCCTTTGGACGTGTACCCCATTTCGATCAGCGCATGAGCGCTGTCGTTGAAATCCGTAAACGTGTTGTTCTTCTTCTCGAGCTTGCCGTCGAGATACCATTGGCGGCCCTTTGCCGAGCCGCCGCGAATATGGGCGAGGGCGAAGACGACGCCCCGGTCGACCATGGAAAGCACGGCCGTCGAGAAATCATCGGAGATATACGCGCCGTAGGAGCCGTAACCGTAGAGCAGCAGCGGCGCGCTCTCATCAAGCGGCGTGTCCTTCAAGCGGAGGACCGAGACGGGAATCTCCGCGCCATCACGCGCCTTCGCGCGGATCATATCCACCGTGTACAAATTGGGATTATGCCCTGAGGGGACGACTTGGGTCTTCCGGTGTTTCCGCTCGCGGGTCCGCATATTGTAGTCAAAGACTTGTGCGGGTTGTGAGGGGCTCTCATAGGAATAGCGTACCCACTCGGTGTCGAACTCGCCCCAGCCGCCAAGGCCGAGCGAGTAGGCGTCTTGATCGACCGAGATGGCGTGGGCATTGCCGTCATAGTCAGAGATCACAATGCGCGGCACCGCATCGGCGCGCTCAGCTCGCACAAGAAAGTCCTTAAAGGTGATCATGCCTGAGACGTAAACGCCCGCCTGATAGGGTAGCCAGTCTTCCCAATTCTCACGGCCCGGCGCACCCACAGGTGCACGGACGATTTTAAAGTCGACCGCATCGTCTGCATTGGTGTGGATGTAGAAATGCTCCCCGCGATGATCGATGTCGTAGAGCTGATCCTTGATCCGGGGTGCGATGAGGCGCGGCGCGCTGTCGGGAGCATCTTTGGGGATGACATAGGCTTCTGAGGTGACGCCATTGCCGACGCCGATGACGACGAAGGCCTCCGACGAGGTTTCATCGATGCCGAGGAACATGGCGTCGTCTTCCTCTTCATAGACGAGGCGATCCTCTGACGGGTCGGTACCCAGCGTGTGATGCTTGACGCGTTTGGGCCGTTGGAACTCATCGCGCTCGACATAGAAGAAGCTTTTCGAATCCGCGGCCCAGACGACACCGCCATCGGTGGACGGAATGGTTTCGGGGAACTCTTCCCCCGTTTCGAGATTCCGAACCTTCAGGTCGTAATATTCAGAGCCGACCGTATCTGTGCCGATGGCGATCAGCGTGTGGTCGGGCGAGTTATTGACGTCCTCGATATCGAAAAACTCTGTGCCTTCGCTTTCCTTGTCGCCGTCAAAAAGGATTTCTTCCGGCGCGTTCTCATCCTTGCGGCGGCAATATATGGGATATTGTCCGCCTTCGCGGAAGCGGATGTAGTATTCGAATGGGCCCTCGCGCATGGGCACGGAGCTTTCGTCCTCTTTGATGCGGCCGCGCATCTCCGCGAAGATCGTTTTGCGCAAGCTTTCGAGGTGCGCGGTAGAAGCATCGTAGTATGCGACCTCTGCCTTCAGATGCTCGCGGATGTCCTCCCGCAATACATCGGGGTCGCGCAGCACCTCTTGCCAATTGTCGTCCCGCATCCAGGCGTAATTGTCCGTGCGCGTGATCCCGTGCTGAGTAATCTCGACAGGGCGTTTTTCCGCGATCGGGGCTTCCGGCGTGGTGTTCATGATCGGGTCTTCTTTCGTCTCTTGAGTGGACTGGCCGCAGGCGGCGAGGGCGAAGAGGGCGGCGGCAAGGAAGGGGCGTTTGCGCATGAGATGACCATCTTTTCGGTTCATCTGGATAGTGCCGCAAGCGTCACTGATCGGCAAAGCCAAACGGCGCGGCCATGCGCCGATAGTCATCGGCGATCAAGGCGCGGCCAAGGGGCGGCTCGGCGCGGGCGGTGCAGGCACTGCGGTGGCACAGGCGGCAGGTGACGCCAATGGGGGTGCCGGGGGCGGCCGCCAGATCGTGCCCCTCGGCGTAGACGAGGCGCTCTGCGTGTTCGATGGCGCAGCCGAGGGCGACGGCGCGGGTCACGCGCGGCGCCTTATAGGTGCCGCCGCCCGCCGTGACCGTGCGGGCGATCGAGAAGAAGCGGCTGCCATCGGGCAGGCTCAGGATTTCGGTGACAATCTCCCGTGGCGTCTGGAATGTTCTGTGTAGGGACCATAAGGGGCAAGAGCCGCCATGTCTTGCGAACGGAAAGCTACCGCCATCGAGCCGCTTTGAGACATTGCCCGCCGCATCCACGCGGATGAAAAAGAAGGGCACCCCGGGCTGGCCAGGTTTTTGGAGCGTCGTCAGCCGGTGTGCCGTCTGCTCGAAACTGGTGCCGAAACGGCGGCCCAGCGCCTCGACATCATAGCGGCGTTGCTCCGCCTCGCGGTGAAAGGCCGTGTACGGCATCATGATCGCGCCCGCAGCGTAGTTCGCGACCGCGCGTTTCGCGAGGCGTCGTGTTGGGTCGGAGCTGAAATGCCCCTCTGCGATGGCGGCGTCGAGGGCATCGTCGAGCGCTGAATAGGCGAGCTGTAACGCGATCTGAAAATTGCCGCTCGCCCCATCGAGCGTGTCATCAAGCAAGAGCTCACCGCGGTGAAGATCCATCCGACGCACGGCGCCATTCATTACGTCGGGCGGCATACGGCGTATGCGGATGCCTTCCGCCGCCTCCAGATAGGCGGCGAGGCCGCCCTGCGCCTCGACATCCTTTGCCAGCTGTTCGGCTTGATCATCGAGGACGGGAAAGAAATTCCGCCGCGCGCCAAGGAAGGAGCGGAGCTCTTCGAGCGGATCACCTCGACCGGGTTGGCCTTGCCGGTCGGCCAGCGCGAGCTGTGACTGTTTATAGGCGTCGTAAACCCGCAGCATGGCCTCGGCCATGCCGGGATAACCCCGCGCCACGTCTTCAGGCTCGCTGGGGGAGAGTTGGAGGTCGGAGAAGAGCGGGTCCCGCAGGGCTTCTTCGAGCTGTGCGGCATCGTTCTCCCCGCCATCCCCGGCGAAGCTCCCAATGTCGAGCTGATAGGTTGTGGCGATCTTGAGCAGCAAATCGGCGGTCAGCGGTCGCTGGTTTCGCTCGATCAGCGCGATATAGGACGAAGAAATCCCCAGCTCCTGGGCCATATTCGCTTGGGTGAGGCCCAAATCACGGCGCAGGCGGCGCAGGCGCGGGCCAATATAGAGACCTCGGGTGGATTGCGCGGTGGCTGACATCACGCGGGCTTACCCCGCGCGGCCGAAAAGTGCAATTCTTACAAGATTACAAAGCGGATGTTGTGAAATTCGACATCCTCACCTTTTGCAGCTGCGAAAATGCAAATTTGCGTGGCATAGGGCCGCCAGTTTCGGCGCATTCGGCGCCACGACGACTAAAGGAGTTGCCCCATGGCATTTCAAGATGATGTCAATCAGCTGGCGCAAGTGATCAAGAGCCACGACGGCACTTGGGACGCGATCAACCCAGAATATGCGGCCCGCATGCGCGCGCAGAACCGCTTCAAAACCGGTCTCGATATCGCGAAATACACCGCGAAAATCATGCGCGAAGACATGGCCGCTTATGATGCGGACCCAGCGAACTACACCCAATCGCTCGGCTGCTGGCACGGCTTCATCGGCCAGCAAAAGATGATCAGCATCAAGAAGCACTTCGGCTCGACCAAGCGTCGTTACCTCTACCTCTCGGGCTGGATGGTTGCTGCGCTGCGTTCAGAGTTTGGTCCGCTGCCCGACCAATCCATGCACGAGAAAACGTCGGTCCCCAAGCTGATCGAAGAGCTCTACACGTTCTTGAAGCAAGCCGATGCGCGCGAGCTGGGCATGATGTTCCGCGACATCGACGCGGCACGCGAAGCTGGCGACAGCGCCAAAGAAAAAGAGCTGATGAACGCGGTCGAGAACTACCAGACCCACGTTGTGCCGATCATTGCAGACATCGACGCTGGTTTCGGTAACGCCGAAGCGACTTATCTGCTCGCGAAGAAAATGATCGAAGCGGGCGCCTGCGCCCTGCAGATCGAAAACCAAGTCTCCGACGAGAAGCAGTGCGGCCACCAAGACGGTAAAGTCACCGTTCCGCACGAAGACTTCCTCGCGAAGGTGCGTGCATGCCGCTACGCCTTCCTCGAAATGGGTGTTGAAGACGGAATCATCGTGACGCGGACGGACAGCCTCGGCGCTGGTCTGACCAAACAAATCGCCTATAGCCGTGAGCCGGGCGATCTGGGCGATCAGTACAACGCGTTCCTGGATTGCGAAGAGGTGACGCCGGATCAACTCGAAAGCTCAGACGTTGTCATCAAGCGCGACGGCAAGCTGCTTAAGCCGAAGCGTCTGCCTTCGAACCTGTTCCAGTTCAAGCAAGGCTCAGGCGTTGACCGCGTGGTGCTCGACTGTATCACGTCGCTGCAAAACGGCGCCGACCTTCTGTGGATCGAAACCGAGAAGCCGCATGTTGGCCAGATCGCTGAGATGGTCGACCGCATCCGCGAAGTCGTGCCGAACGCGAAGCTCGTCTACAACAACTCGCCGAGCTTCAACTGGACGCTGAGCTTCCGTCAGCAAGTCTTCGATGCGTG
>CAYFHK010000111.1:0-8689 GCA_964342585.1 uncultured Caulobacterales bacterium
AAAATATGTGAGTAATGCCAGATTTTCGTGTCATCGCCGATCTCGCAATTATCATCGACCGCAGCCGTTTCATGAATTTGCGCCGCCCCCATCTTGGGTACCTCCTGCTCACGCCAGCGTGGCTCTGCCTGGGTATCTTCCTGAAAACCGACGGCAGTAAAGCTCCGTTGCGATCAGCAGGTCAAGAACCAAGACGGATCAATTGTGATGGTCTGCAAGCAGAAACTTCGGGACTGTCCAGGATAAACATGGAGCCATCGCCTGAGACAAGGCGCCCGCAGCAAGAATATGGCCAGCTTATTCGGTGCACGGAAAGTTGGCAGGATTGTCGGGCAAGGCTTGGCTAGTCGCCAGAAAGCGATGACCCCAAATACAGCAAGCAGCGTCACTTTGTGACACAACGGCCATGGCGAACAAGCTAACAGGCGAACTGAAACGGAGATGGCGGACAGAGAGGGATTCGAACCCTCGAGACGGTTACCCGCCTACACGCGTTCCAGGCGTGCGCCTTCAACCACTCGGCCACCTGTCCACTCGGCCCTCGGATGTGCCGCGTCCGCCGCACGATGACAAGAGCGGGCGCGGCAGATAGTTGAGCTGCGCTGTGGGGCAGGCGCGTCGACGCGTCGCCGTCCCGGCGCTGGCTCGCGGGGAAGCGTCGTGATAAAACATGCCGTAGTTTAGAAATTTGGCGGCCACCCCCTTGCCTTCCCTGCGGTTTTTACGCTTTTAAGCGGGGAACACGGGATGCCGTCGCGGCCACGGAGACTGCAACAAATGGCGCAAGAAACAAACCAAGACCTCGAAAGCTTTCGCATCGAAACGCGGGCATGGCTCGAAGAGAACTGTCCGCCTGAAATGCGCGAGCCGGTGCGCGGCGACAAGGATGTCTGCTGGGGTGGCCGCAATTGGCAGTTCCAATCCGAAGCGCAGAAGCAGTGGCTCGAGCGCATGGCTGCCAAAGGATGGACGACGCCAGACTGGCCGACGGAATATGGCGGCGGCGGGTTGTCCGCCCCGCAAACCCGGATCGTGCGCCAGGAAATGGCGCGAATTAATGCGCGCTCACCGCTGAATTCCTTCGGCATTTCGATGCTTGGGCCAGCGCTGTTGAAGTACGGCACAGAAGAACAGAAGAAAGAGCATCTCCCGCCGATCGTGCGCGGTGAGATCCGCTGGTGCCAGGGCTATTCAGAGCCCGGTGCGGGCTCTGACCTGGCGTCGCTTTCTACCAAAGCAGAAGACAAAGGCGATCATTGGATCGTGAACGGTCAGAAGGTGTGGACGAGCTATGCCGACAAAGCCGACTGGATCTTCTGCCTTGTGCGGACCGATCCGAGCGCATCGAAGCATAACGGCATCAGCTTCGTGTTGTTCGACATGGAAACGCCCGGCGTCTCGACCAAACCGATCAAGCTGATTTCAGGTTACTCGCCCTTCTGTGAGACCTTCTTCGACAATGTGCGCGTAGAGAAGAAGAATCTTGTCGGCGAGCTGAACAAAGGCTGGGATGTTGCGAAATATCTCTTGGGCCACGAGCGTGAGATGATCTCCGGCATGGGCGGTGGACAAGTGGGTGCGCTTGGTAGCCGGTTCGCGGATGTATTGGCGGACAACCCTGTCTTGCGGGCGCAAATGGCGCTGTTCGATGTCCGCTCTTCAGCCTTTAAGGCGTGCGCTGAGCTGTTCGTGGAAGAGTTCAAAACGGGCAAGGCGCACTTCGCGAAGCCTTCAATGATGAAATATGCGGGTACGGAATTGAACAAAGCTCGCAACGAGCTGTTGATGGCCGTTGGCGGTACCGAAGCGCTTGAATGGGATAGCGAACGCACCGGCGGCGGCTCGCCCGCGCGCAGCTGGCTGCGGACCAAAGGCAACTCAATTGAAGGCGGGACCAGCGAAGTCCAGCTCAACATCGTCGCCAAGCGGATTCTCGAACTGCCTGGCGCCTAAACGAAAGATCGGCATACCCCATGGAATTGTCACTCAACGACGATCAGGAAATGCTCCGCAATACCGCGCAGGGCTTTATGGCCGCCGAGGCACCGGTATCGGCTCTGCGGAAATTGCGCGATAGCGATGATCCGAAGGGATATTCTCCTGAGCTTTGGTCGAAATTCGCCGAAATGGGGTTTGCCGGCATTCTTATCTCTGAGGATGAGGGCGGCGTGGGCATGGGCCATGTTGAGGCCGGGCTCGTCCTTCAGGAGATTGGGCGTAACCTGACGGTTTCGCCTTTCCTCAACACGGCTGTCGGCGGCGCAACGGCGCTCAAGCAGGGCAGCGCCGGTCACCGTGCCGAATGGTTGGGGAAAATTGCGAGCGGTGAAGCGCTCGTCGCTTTGGGCTTGGATGAGAAGAAGAAACACCACCCAAGCATGGTTGAAACGCGCGCCGAGCGGGACGGGAACGGCTTTAAGCTTTCGGGCAAGAAGAGCTTTGTGCCCATGGCGCATGTCTCCGATTTGTTAATCGTGAGCGCGCGGACATCTGGCGCTGCTGGCGAGCCTGACGGCATCACCTTGTTCGCCGTGGATGCGAAAGCGGCCGGCATCGATCTCCGCACTGAGCGCTTGGTCGATAGCCAAATGTCGTCAGAGATCACGCTGGATAATGTGCGCGTCGATGGCGACGCGGTGATCGGTGACGTCGACAATGGCTGGGCGGCAATGCAACCGGTGCTTCGTGCCGTGAGCGCAGGCGCCGCTGCAGAACTCGTCGGCGTTGCAGATGGCGCCATGGCCATGACCGTCGACTATCTCAAATCCCGCAAACAGTTCGGCACAGAGATCGGCACCTTCCAGGCGCTGCAGCATCGTGCTGCGCATCTCTACAGCGAAATGGAACTCGCACGAGCGGCCGTCCGGAAGTCAGAAGTGCTGCTCGACGCCAATGATGACGAGGCGGATCACGCGGTATCGGTCGCCAAAGCGATGGCGGGCATGACCAACACATTGGCCGTGCAGGAAGGCGTGCAGATGCATGGCGGCATCGGCATGACCGATGAGTACGATGTCGGCTTCTACATGAAGCGCGGCCGGTCACTGAACGAATTTTTCGGTGACGCGTCTTACCACGCCGACAAGCTGGCCAAGGCTGCTGGTTACTGATCCGCTCTTTTTGCGACTGAACGACAGCAGATGCGCCGGCGTGAACCCGCCGGCGCTCTTTTTTGACCTGCCCGCTTACAGGCGATTGCCGCCAGCGGCGGGAGTCCTTACACTCCCGTCAGTTCAATTGGGCGGGCGAAGATATGGCCATATTACGGATTTTGGCTTGGTTGTTGGTCGGGCTGGCGCTGATGCTGCTCGGCGCCGATGCGATCGCAACGCTGGAGTCAGGCGTTCCGGAGGTGCGCACCACGGCAGAGGTGATTGCCCTTTTTGGTCCTGAATTGGATTATCTTGAGGGCGGCGGCATCGGCAAAGTGGCGAACTTCCTGCTCGCGGCGCCGCTTTGGGCGATTGTCGGGATTGTCGGCGTGGTGCTGACCCTCGTTTTCCGGCCAATCAGCTAGCGCGTCCTACTCAGCGGCCTGCTTTTCGGACTGCGCCGCGGAGATCAATTCCGACGCCATTGAATTCAACGTCACGAAATCAACCTTGCCTGAACCCAGTAGGGGGATGTCGGGCACCTGATAAACGGCCTTCGGCATCGCGATTTCCGGTACGCCGTGTGAGCGCATCCAGCCTGTCAGCGTATCCGGTTGCGGATCTGGCTCTTCCGTCAGCAGGATGATCTGCTCGCCTTTTTTGCCATCCGGCATGATCACGGCGGCGCTGACCGCTTCGGGCCACACCACGCTCGCGCAATTCTCGACAACGGCCAGGCTGACCATCTCGCCGCCAATTTTCGCGAACCGCTTCAGGCGTCCACGGATGGAAATATAGCCGCCACCGTCGATTTCGACGATATCTCCCGTGTCATGCCAGCCTTCCGTTGGCGGGATGAGTTTCCCCGGGTCAGTGCTGTCCAGATAGCCCATCATGATATTGGGGCCCTTGATGAAAAGGCGTCCGCCATTTGACAGGCCCTCGACAGGCTCAATGCGCGTTTCGATCCCAGGCAGCATCTTGCCCACAGTCCCCGGGCGAATATCGCCAGGCTGATTAACGGCGACCACTGGGCTCGCCTCGGTGGCGCCATATCCCTCGATCACGTTAAAGCCACAAAGCCGCCGCGCCAGATTACGGGTCTCATCACGCACCTTTTCCGCCCCGCAAATCGCGTAACGGAGCGACCCCATGGTTCCGGGTTTTGCCGCACGAAGGTAGCGATAAAGGAACGTGTCTGTCGCAAAGATCAGTGTTGCACCTGTCTTCTCGACAAGGAGCGGGATTTGCTTGACGTGGAGCGGCGACGGATAAGGAACCAACTTCTTCCCATCGATCAGGGCAAAGAGACATCCGCCAGTGAGGCCATAGGAGTGAAAGACCGGCAACGGATTAAAGATGATATCCGTGTCCTCGATCTTCACATGGTCTCTGATCTGTTCGACGTTCGCCACGATGTTTTGATGGCTCAGCACGACGCCTTTCGGTTTGCCTTCCGTCCCTGACGTGAAGAAGATGATGCCGGGGCTGTCGGGCGAGACCGGTCGGCGCAGCAGGCCAGGGAATTTCTGACCGAGTGCGCCGCGCAGCTTATCAATTGCGGTAAGGCCTTCTCGTAAGTCTTCCATGTACAGAATGGTGGCATGCTCACTGAGGGCGGCGATCATGTCTTCATACCCGCCGATTTCGACGAAGCGGCGAGACGTGATGATCGTTTCCATTTGCGCCGTCTCAATGGCGGAGATCATCGCCGAATGACCGGCGGTGAAATTGAGCATCGCTGGGACACGACCATCAACATGCAAAGCCAAGATCCCGATGATCGCCCCTGCACTCGTGGGGAGCAAGACGCCGACATTCTCGCCGCGTTTGGTGCGCTTTCGGATCGCATTGCCCAAGGCGAATGCCCCCAGGACCATTCGGTCATAGGTAATCTTGTCACCCTCGGGATCGAGGATGGCAACCTTGTCGCCGCCCACGCGGCTGCGCGTTTCAAGGAATTTTGAGACCAGCGTATGCCGGGCTCGGGACCATATCTTCTTGTGCGACCGTAAGGCCTCGTCGCGCCGCCGTTCTTCTGCGGCTGCACGCTCTTTCTCGTCGGCCTGTGCCGCGCGACGTTGCGCAAATTCCTCGGTCTGGGTTTGTTCTTTTTTGGTCATCAAGCTTTCCGTGGCGCGTTTCAGCCGGCGTTCGCGGGGCCGGTGAGGCTGTTGTCTCGGATCGAAGCGGTATACGACACTAAGTCGTTCATACGCCAACTGTTCCGGCGTTTCACCCCTTCACGAAGGAAGTGGCAGATGCCCGCCCGCCGCCGTCCCGTCTTGATCTCGCGGTTGACCATTGCCTGGCTCGCTCTGGGCAGTGTCCTGCTCGGGCTTGCGGTGTTCGCCTTATTGGCGCCTGCGCCGCCTGGGGAGGAGCCTGCCGCGGTATTCGATTTGACAGTCGAGGCTGAACGGTACGCAGCATCTGCGGCATTTGACCTCGCGGAAAACGACCGTCCCTTCGAAATTGGCCCAGATGCGCCGCCATTAGAGCCCTATGCCGGTGTCGAGGCGCCGATAGAGGGCGGTGAGGGGGATCCCCTCGCCCCCAGCATTGAAGATGCGCTTGCCGAAGCCGGTAGTGGCGCCGTGGTGATCACGATTCCGGAAAGCACGCCTATGGTGCGCAAGGGCAGCGAAAGCGACGCTGCCGATCGCTCCGGCCTCGCGGCTCGGCCGCCACAGCCCTTCGATCCCGCCTATGCGCAGCAAGGCACTGATGGGTTACACCCCGCGCGCGCCGCCGACGGGAGCCGCCCCTATGATCGCTATCGTCGGGTCGAGCAGACGAGCCCAGAGCGTGCGCGGCTCGCGATCATGGTGAGTGGCCTTGGGCTCGATCGGACGGCCACAGCCGAAGCGCTGGAAAAGCTTCCGCCCTCCGTATCGTTGAGCTTCGCCCCGTACACGCGGGATCTTGATGCGGTGGTCGCAGAAGCCATGGCAAAAGGGCACGAGGTCGCCGTCGAGGTGCCGATGGAAGCCGCCTTTGTGGATGCCCGTGCCATCGGGCCGGCGGCGTTGAGCACCCAACACAATGCGGAAGGAAATGCGAAGCGGCTTGAATGGATCCTGGCGCGCGCCAAGGCCTATCCCATGGTGACCAATTATCTCGGGCAAACTTTCGCCGCTGATCCCGATGCCATGCGACCTGTCCTCTTGCGTCTGCGCGAGGCGGGGCTAGGTGTCATCGACGATACAGGGCTGATTGCAGACGGCGCGGCCGCGACAGGGATACCTGCAGCGGCAGCAGATTTGTTGATCCCGCCGGGAGATCCGGCACTTGCCCAGAAAATGGATGCTTTGGCGGCGCGCGCCGTACCCGGAGGACCCCCCGTTTTGGCCAAGGTCTATGCCGGGGAGGGCGGGCTCAATGCCTTGGTGGAGTGGATTAGATCCTCGGCGCAGAGCGGCGTGGTGATTGTACCGGCCTCAATGGCCGTGGAGACGGAAGCGGGATGAAAGAACTACCCGAACTCGATCAGTACCGGCCCAATGTCGGCATGTGTGTGATCAATCGTGAGGGACTTGTCTGGCTTGGGAAGCGTAATGTTTCCCCCAGTGATGAGAAGCGGTTCCCGCATCTTTGGCAAATGCCGCAAGGCGGGATGGATAAGGGCGAGACACCGACCGAAACGGCGTTTCGTGAGCTTTACGAAGAAACTGGTATCCGCTCGGCTCGGCTGTTGATGATGACACCGGGGTGGCTCGTCTACGAATTCCCGTCGGACCATAAGGCCCGGAAAAAGGATCGCTGGCGCGGACAGCGGCAAAAATGGGCGCTGATCCTCTTTGAAGGGGACGACAGCGAGATCGACCTTAAAGCAGTGCCGCCGCAGGAATTCAGTGATTGGCGGTGGACGCCTTTGTCCGAGATTTCCGATAAAATCGTGCCGTTCAAGCGCGGCGTGTACGACGCATTGATCGACTGTTTCACGCCGCTTGTGTCTTACATTGCCGATCAAGAAAAAGCTCGGCGAGCGGCGCCCGTCGAGCTTTGATCTTTTTGCAGACGAAGTTGTGTTATTCAGTTTTTGGTGACGGTCAGGTCGAGCGTGTCAAGAACAGAGGCGGGGTTCTCTTCTGTGACTGCCGTGAGCGATTGAAAGCTTACTGGCGCGTCCGGGGTTGCGCTAATCGTCAGTGTGCCCCCTTCATTAATGAAGCTTGATAGCGCGGCCGCGTAATCGGGCACCCGCGGGCTGAAGCGCGCGCCTTGCAGCGCACCGAAGGTGATCAGGCCCGAGAGCTGTTGCCGGATCACGGCGGGGTCACGATCTTGCTCAACGCCAATGGCGGCGAACAGCGTATCGAGCAGCTTATCGTCCTCAAGCCGCATCGTCACATTCGCGAGGCTCAGCTGTCCTTGTGCAGCCTCAATAGCTGCCTCATCGCCAGAGATCAGGGCGGGGTAGTCGAAATCGCTCAGAGAAAGGTTGAAGTCCGTTTCATAAAGGCCGTTCGCATCCGTCTCCATATTCAGGTTGATGCGGCCTTGCTTCGGCTCATAGTCGTAAACGATCGTCGCGTTGCCTTCGATCTCATCCAAGCCGTTGTTCATAAGGATTTCGGTGATCTCAGGATTTGCGTCACCGAAGAATGCCGTGGCGTCTGTCACGGCCCCTTCGGACGTCATCTTGAATGACTTCGGCATCAAGTGATCGAATTCGATCGGGCTCAACGTGACCTTTTCGGTGGTCGAGACTTTACGCCCCTCGCGGTAACCAACCTGATCGATCATTTCCATGCCACCGACACTGATCAAATTCTTTGCGTCGAGTGGCGGGGTTTCATCCCGCTCCAGATAGGGGAGGAGATTCGCAACCGAAAATCCGTCCCAAGAGAATTCTCCAACTGTGCCCGATTGCTGCCTCGGGAAGGCGAGTTGCTGCAGGAGGTTGTTGGAGAGGAAACTTGTGTCTGTCCCTAACGCAGACAAGCTTTCTTGGATGGCATCGACATCTTGCTTCATCTCGAAGCTGATGTTTTTCGCCAGCATGCCGTCAAAGGCGCCTTGGCGATACGCGCCGAGGCGGCCATCCGCCACTTCGATTTTGGCCCGGTCTTCGTCGGTGGCGCCGGTCGGCACGTCGATCACGGCAGTCTTGAGCGCCATGCCGCCAAACTCGAGTGATTGGAGCCCCAGCGCCGAGGCCTGACGGTCCGATAGCCCCTCATAGCCGCGCTCACCCGGCGACTTGACCGACAACGTATCAATATCGACCCCGCCAGCGGTGAACGTGCCGCGACCCACCGCGCCGCCCTCCTGCTCGATCGGGAAATTGGCGTCGACGTCATAAAGCCGGATTTTGCGGAACAGCGGTGCCATGTCTTCCATGGCCGCACCCTGACGAACGGTCATCAACGTGTCGGTGTCCACGCCAAACAACTCCGCGCGAGCGATGGTCACCGATGCTTCGTCATCCCCAGCGCGGACATCCGTCAGCACCGTGGCGCCGAGCTCGTCGTCGAAATTCGCGCTCGCATAGGAGATGGTGCCGCCAAGGCCGGCAGCCTCAAGGGCGGTGGCGACATCAATCGGTTCGCCTTCGCGATAGGTGAAGGGCGCATCCATCGGTGACGGGCTGT
>CAYFHK010000112.1:0-8592 GCA_964342585.1 uncultured Caulobacterales bacterium
AGGGACCCCGCACCCTTTGACGATATTCTGGCGCGCATCAGCGAGCGCCTGCCGGAACTTTGAATGATCGTTGCTTGCAGGGAAATCTCTAACCTTCTGAAATAAAAGGAATTACTAGCTTACTCTTTTGTTGGGTGCGCCCTCGTGCACCTCACCTACGGGTCCAATAGGTGTGATACAATTTGGATACATTTTGTGATACAAAATGGTTAAGTAAATCTGCAAAGAACTGATATTACAGATATATTTTTAGGGTTCCGAGCGTCTCGACCGCACCATCTTTGTTTGGCCTACCGCTTCGCTGCTTGAGGCCGTGCGCCTCGAGGCCGCGTTCGGTGTTGCCCCCGGCCATCCTGTCGTCCTTTTTAATCGGTTAACCCATTTGATCGAATAAGATCATCGTCGCGGCAGTCAGCGAGGCCGGAAATGGTGACGATACACATTCTCAATGGGCCCAATCTCAACCTCCTCGGGTCGCGTGAGCCGGAAATTTATGGTGTCGACACCCTCGACAGCATCGCCGCCGCCTGCCGTGCCCACGCCGCGGCCTCAAACGCAAAACTCGTCTTTGAGCAGACCAATCACGAGGGTGTGCTGATCGATCAGGTGCAAACCGCCGGCCGCGAGGCGGACGGTCTTATCATCAATGCGGCAGGTTTCACCCACACCTCCGTCGCGCTGCACGATGCGCTCAAGGCGATTTCCATTTATAAGGTCGAGCTGCACCTCTCCAATCCGCATGCGCGCGAGCCCTTCCGCCACCACTCTTTTGTCAGCACTGCGGTCGATGGCATTATCGCGGGGTTTGGCGCCACCGGCTATCGATTGGCGTTGGATGCGGTCATCGACCGTTTGAGTGGGAAGTAAGTAAGGCTCAACGCCACTGGTAGCGAAGCGCCAGGCCAAATTGGCGGCCTGGGCGTTCGGCCAAATTGATCTGTGCCGGATTATCACCTTGATACTCCGTCGCCACCTCATTGATCAAATTCTGCGCATCAAAGCGGACGGAAAGGCCGTCGCTCACAGCGTAACTGAGGCTAAAATCCACGTCGTGGCTCGGCGACTGAAATTGGTCTGTCTCCGGCCGCGCGGTCAGGTTCGTCAAAAAGCCGCTCTGATAGCGATAACCGAAAAACGCTGAAAAGCGCTCATCCGCGTAGACCAAAGTGAGTGCCGCCGTTTTATCCGTTTGCTCCGGTGCGGTGACCAAGCCTTCGCGGTCGATCTGTTCGTAGAGAGTCGTTTCATCGATCAGGGTGAGCGCACCAGTCAGGTATAGGCGATCCTCAAACCATGGATGCGGACGCAGAGGTGTTTGAACGGAAAACTCAATGCCCTCGACGGTGTAGCGCTCGACATTGTCGATGGTGGTGAGAAACAGTGTCTCGACACCGACCAAAGCGGCATCGATCGAGAGCCCCTCTGCCGCTAAGGCTGGCGAAATGGCGTCGCCTTGGAAAATTCCGAGCGTCGGGATGATCTCATTGCGGATGGATTTTTTGAACACGCCAATGGTCACGGCTGTTTCAGGCCGCGGATAGACGCTGAGCGACAGGTCAGAATTGACGGCCGTTCGAGAGGTGAGGTCAGGATTGGTGACCAAGACCGTTGCGTCGCGCGCGCCTAAATCGACAGCCGCCCGGGGCGCCACAAATTCAAATTCAGGCCGCGCCAGCCGTTTGCCGCCGCTGCCGCGCAAGACGAGCCAATCGCGCAGGCGAAGCGTGACGGCCCCCATGGGGAGGATGTCGGTGTGCGAATTTTCATTCGTCACGGGGATGAAACCAAGAGGCGTCAGCTGCATGCCGCTGGCCTCACGCTCCGTGTGCTCTACGCGTGCGCCGCTCACCACGGTCATTGGCCCACGTTCGATGCGCGCCATCGCATAACCGGCGGATACGGTTTCTTCGACCTCAAAATCTTCAATCGTCGATTCGATTTGAGAGGTTAGCGCGTCGAGCTGGAGGCCGATGACACCTGATCTGCGGTCTTGGTCCAGCGCGGTCAGGTCCATATCGATGATCGGCGTTGCGCCTAGGGGCGTTTGTGCCGTGAAGACCCGCCCGGTGCGGGCACCGCTGCCATCAGCGCGTTCGAGGACCAGGGTCGAATCGTCCCTGCGCATTGCGCGCCGCCATAATCCGCCAACAGATAGTGTGATGCCATGCCCTACATCAAAGTCGAGATCGGATTTGGCCGTGAAGCGGTCATCGGTCACATCGAGCAAGTTGGTTTGATACAGAAGCGGTGAGAAGGTGTAGCCCGCAATATCTGAAGGCTGACGATCCCGAAACGAATAAAATCCGTCTTCATCTAGCACTGCCGTTTGCGCACCGCTCAGTGTCGGGGCTTCGAAGTTCCAGCGCCGCCGCCTCTCCTTAAGGGAAACAAAGCTTTGCGACAGCCCCCACGATGCGCGGAGCCGTTCAAAGTCATGCTGCCCCGATAATTGGAGAAGCGTCGCAGCGCGATCAGTTTGTGTCCGCTGTGTCCTGGAGAGGGGTTGGACTTCGAAATCGACTTCGTCGTCGCCAACGCTCAGGACATCATCGAGTTCATCTTCATACCGCAATAAGTCGAGCCGATCATTGGTGCGTCCGCTGGCAACGGAAAGATCAATCGTGTGGCCTGTGTGTGGGGAAAAGCTAAAGCCTGAATCGAAATCATAGCGATCTTCTGTGAAGCGCTCGCTTTCATAGCGCAGCCGGTCCGGCAGGCTTGCGCCCATTTGTTCAGACCAATTTCGCTGGAGGAAAACGCCTTGTTTGCCGTTCGCAGATTCTGCCGCACCTGCAACGTGTACTGACCAGGGGCGCCCACTGGTTTGGGGCGCAATCTGCCAATACCCAGCCGCCTCCAACGTCGTATCATCAGTGGAGGGTACGGTTGCCGCGCGCAAGCGAAGCCAAGGATCATTGTCGAACTCGCTGACCCGCCGATCCCCGCGCAAAGGTACCAGGTTGAGAATGCCGCCAATCCCCATGCCTTCATCGGCGGGGGTCGGCACTTTGATGACCTGCAATTCGCCGGTGAGCCGCGTCGAAAAGAGATCGATCGGCGCCTGACGCCCGCCGCCAAACCGATCCGCAGCGCCAATCAGCACTCCATCGATGGTGACGGCATTGAGGGCAGGGCGGATGCCGCGCAATTGGACAAATCGGTTGGCGCCTCGTTCGGTATCAACCGCAACCCCTGGCAACCTGCCCAAGGACGCGGCAAGATCGGGCGAGGGCTCTAATCGGAGAGAGGGTTGGGCAACAATTTCAATCAGGGAGTCCGCGTTCTTTTCCGCGGTCAATTCGAGCCGGCCGGCACGTTGCCCCTCGACGATAATCTCGTCTGGCGCTGCCATGCCTGCGAACAAAATACATCCGCTCAATGCGCTAAGAGGAATCATGCCCCTGATTATCCTCGTCAATTTGCGCTGGTAGCCCCCCAGCGAGTCCTCGTCTTACTTGTAACCAGTCTCGCCATATGACCAAGCAATATCGCGTTCAGCCGCGGCGACTCTTTGTCATATCCATCGCCTGTGGCCTCGTTGCCGCATTGAACGCGCTGATATTTCGCCGTGCCGGTATTGCGGTAGACCCCTTCATTGCCGCGGCGATTGCCTTTGGCGGCGCGCTCCCTTTCTTGGCATTTTATCAATGGGCGTTCTCGCGAAACCCGCATTTGCCGGCGCTCACGCGATATTTTGCGATGATCATGCCCTGCTTGCCGATCACGCTATTTGCGTCGTTCTTTGCGGCGGGGCGCGAGTTTGGGTTTTGGCCGATATTGCGAAGCAATCTCGTTTTCGATTGGCCGATTTATCTGTCGCACGACATTTTGCTCACGCTCCCAGTGTTCGCGATCGGGGCCGCGATGGCTTTGTGGCAGGATGGTGAGCCCACGCGTCGGCCGCCGGCAGAGGCGCCGGAGGATGCCGCCGTCGCGTTGAAACGCGACTGGATGGATCGGTTTTGGATCGAAGCCATTCTGCATGCGAATATTGCTGTGATTGCTTCGGTCATCATGGGAGCGGGGACGCTCGCCAACCGGCTTTCCCTTTGGATGGCGCTCTTTTTCATGGCGATTGCTGCGATCCAGCTGGCCTGGTGGGGCTATTACCGCCTCCGCCGGAAACTGGCGCCTGCATTTGTCCGCTGGCTTCTGATTTCGCTGCCCTTCATCAATTGGGGTCGCATCCCGAAACTGATGGAACATGGCGTCGAAGCGATCGGCTCGGGCATCGGGATGTGGACCATCGCGCTCCTCACGACAGCGGTGATTTCGGCCAGGCTTTTGAAGACCACCCTCTTCGTATTGACGATCGCCACGGCACAAGTCGTCTATTTCTATCATGACCATCAGCATGCGGATGGGTGGTTTGAGCAAGCGACGATTGCATTCATCGTTGGTAGCTTTAGCCTCGTGGTCGCCTTAGCGGCACATTCGATTTATCGTCAGTCAGCAGAGGATCGTTCGGCGCTCGCGCGCGCGGTGGAGCGTGAGCAAGCGGCAACGCGGCAGGCCGCACTTGAGACGGAGCGTCGGCGCCGGATCTTGCGTGCCGTCGGTCATGATCTCCGCCAGCCGCTCAGCGCGCTTCAGCTTTGGTTGTTTGCCGCGGGGCGTCGCGGGGCAGGGGATCTAAAGGAGCTGCGTGAGGCCAAATCGGCGGTATCATCTGCCCATGATATTCTCGACTCGATTGCGCAACTGTCTCTGGTTATCGATGGCGAGAAAGATCCGCGCCTGTCTGTCACGCCACTTGCCCCTTTCATGGAGGAGCTGGCCAGCGAAACGCGCATGTTGGCCGGCGCCGCGGGGATGGGCGTGCGGTGTCGTCCGCTTTACACGGATGTGATCATCGATGCGTTTCTGTTACGGCGTATTCTGCGCAATTTCGTGGTCAACGCAGTCAAGCACGGCAAATCAGGCGATATCCTCATTGCTGCGCGGCGTCGCGGCGATTTTGTGCATATCCTTGTGATCGACCAAGGCGGCGGCATCCCGCCAGAAGCCCAGCAGCGCATCTTTGAGGAATTCGAACGCTCCTCGGATGGGACAACTGCGGATGAAGGGATCGGGATCGGCCTTGCGGTTGCGCGGGATTTGGCGAAGGCGATGAATGTCGAGATCACGTTACAGTCGATTGTCGGCAAAGGCTCTGCGTTCGGCGTGAAGGTGCCGTTGGCGCCAAGCCGCGCCTAGCAAACGCCGTTTTCGAAGGCCCATTGGACGGCTTCCGTCCGGCTTGAAACGTTCAGCTCACGGTAAAGCCGCGAAAGATGGGTTTTCACGGTCTCAGGCGAAAGGCCGAGATGGCGCGCGATCACCTTCACCGATTGCCCGCGACAAAGCTCGACAAGAATGTCGAGCTGGCGCGGTGAGAGGCGGCCGGTCGGATCTGACGGGGTCGAGAAATTCGGGTCACCGCCATCGAGCAGGCGATCGAGTTGCTCGAGGAAAAGCTCGGGGTGGAGATGTTTTTCAAGGAAGGCCACCGCGCCGCTGGCCTCGCTGATGTCGCGATCCGTTCGGCTGGGCGAAGAGGAGACAACAACCAAAATGGCGTTCGCGAAATGCGCTTTGAGCTTTGGCAGCCATTCCGATGCGGGATAGCCGGGGACGAAGAAGTCAGCGGCAACCAGCCGAACATCGCTCGCCGGTAGTCCAAGCGCGGCGGCTGGCGTTTCGCAATACTGCGCATCGGAGATTTGGCTGAGCGAGGAAACCAACCCGCTGAGGCCAGCGCCGAACAATCGGTGATCATCGATGATGACAGCGCGGTTGCCCATGCTGATCCCTAGCGAATTGCTTGACTGCGCGCTGACCATAACCGCCTTTGATGCGAAAAACGCTTAATCGGGAGGCGAGAGTTCAGTGAGAGGGATGGAGCGCGGGCACGTATCGCTCTCCCCTTCGATGTGCCCGCGCCTCCCACACTCAACCTCTCCCCCCGGGGATCGAGTAAGAGCCAGACCGTGACAGGGTGCGGTCCTTGCTGGTGCGATAGAGTTACCGCACCGCACGCGCCGCTGCGATCACCCATGAAGGGGGACGTTGACAAATCACCGCGCGCGTAATTGAAAAAACGGTATGGTGCGGCTTGTCACCACAGGCAAGATGCGCGACAGCAGAGCTGGACGCTGCCCCCCGTCGGTTGGTCTCCTCTCTCCCCCCTTTAAGGGCCGCCGAGCGCTCCTTGCTGGTGCGTGGTCAGCGTCCACCGGGGGCGCCAGATGATTATCTAGCGCTGCCGGCCGAGAGGATTTCGCGAGCCCCGCGCTCTGGATCGTCGACCATTTTCGGATCAACGTTGAATTCCATCGCCCAACGCGCCTCTGGAGAATAGGGGCGCCACTCCGGCAACAGTGGAGATGACGGCGTCCCCGTACGCGCAAAGGTGATCCAAGCATCAGACATCATGTCTGCGACGATCTCCGGTTCTTCGCCTGGCCCAACGAGCACGCGCGATTCTTCGACATTGTCGAACATGAAGGGGATGTCGAGCGTGTGCGGCGCTTTGAGGATCCCGCCATTCACCGGCGTCTCTTGCGTCAGCCAATACATGTAGACCGGCGCACCGCCTTGCCGTGCTTTTTGGTCAGCGAGAACATAGCTGCCGTAAACGAAGCGTGCGGACATGGCGCGGTTGGCGACATAGGTCGGTGAGTAGTCCGGCTCGAGCTCGCGATAGTTCGCAATCAGCGCAGGGCCGTCTTCGCCGCCAAACATCGGCGCCATCGCGTCGAGCTGCGCATCCGTCAGCGTGCCAAACCAGGGCTGGGCCGCAGTGAAGATGGTGGTCTCGTCTTTATTCCATCCAATCATCACAGGGATATCCCGCGATTGCTCAGGCGCAGCAGGCACGAACGGGTCGCGCGGCAGCGCAGCGCCATCGACGATCGGCCCAAAATTCGCGCCGCCCATCAGACCGCCACGGCGACTGGCGAGCACGGCCCGACCGGCATTGAGCACGTCTTCAGCTGGGACAGCACGCAGCTCCGCAATGGTGTCGACACCGAGCTCCGCAAGCAAATCATCTGCGAGCGCTGCAGCTTCGTCCTTCTTACCGCTGGTGACACCAGGCCCGGATTGGATAATCGCTTTGTGGAAGAGACCTTCTGCACCGGGCATCGCGAGGAGGTGGCTGACTTTCGAGCCGCCGCCGCTTTCGCCCATGATGGTCACATTATCGGGATCGCCGCCAAAGGCCGCGATGTTGTCCTTCACCCACTGCAATGACGCGATCAGATCGAGATTGCCCAAATTGCCGGACATGGCGAACTCAGGACCGAATTTCTCACCCAGATAGAGATAGCCGAAGACGTTGAGGCGGTGGTTCACGGTCACGACGACGACGTCGCCTTTTTCCGCCAAATTCCGTCCATCATAAGCGGGCCAGCCCCCTGACCCATAAGCGTAGCCGCCACCATGGAACCACACCATGACTGGGCGGTCGCCCTCATCGGCTGCTGGCGTCCAAACGTTCAAGAAAAGCGAGTCTTCGTTATCAACCTTCTCTTCCTGTCCGGTGGGGAAGATCGTTTGCATTTGCGTTGTGAAGTCCGACTGACGCGGCCCGCTAGCCACATACATCTGCATCGCGGGTGCGCCGAGCCCTGTCGCATCATAAACACCTTCCCAAGGCGTTGGCGGGGTTGGGGGCAAGAACCGCTTGTCGCCGATTGGCGGGGCCGCATAGCGGACACCTAAAAAGGCATCGACGCCCGCGTCCTTGAACCCTTGGATTTTGCCGTAGGTGGTTTCGACGACAGGCGTCACCGCCGGGATCGATGCGTCGACCATCGCAGCGTCAGTGTTTGCGGTCTCTGTCGTGGCGCATGCGGCAAGCGCCGCAAGAGCCGTGGCATAGGCGATGAATTTCATGATGTTCGCTCCCAGCGGATAAATTTTTTGTTCTCATGATCGCGGCTTAAGCGGCTGCGTCAAGCCATCGATCCAAGGCTGAGTACGGACCGATGCATCCCGGCAACGCTTGTGTTGTGCCGATTTTCGCTGACAGGTCAGAATATCGGTATCCTCCGGCCCGAAGGCGCCTCTGCCACAGACAATTCGCCTCAAAATGCGGTGTATCGATCAATCACGCAGCAAGAGATCTGTGATGATCTCAACCCGGGCAGGCTTTCGACCGCGCGTCGGCGGGTCTTACGGGGTGGTGTGAGGGAAGTGACACATGCAGCGTGTGGCTCAAGTCTTGGTGTTCGCCTCGCAAAAAGGCGGTTCGGGGAAGACAACCCTATCAGGGCACATCGCCGTGGAGGCCCAGCGAGCAGGCGCTGGTCCGGTGGCGCTGATTGATACGGACCCCCAGGGTTCACTCGCGAAATGGTGGAATGCCCGTGAAGATGACATGCCGATGTTCATCGAAACGTCGGTCGGGCGTCTTGGTGACGACATCGCGCAACTTCGCGATGCGGGACTCCCCTTGATCGTGATCGACACGCCGCCGGCGGTGACCTCAGCCATTTCGGAAGTGATCGCCCATGCGGACATGGTGGTGGTGCCAACGCGCCCGAGCCCGCACGATCTTCGCGCAGTGGGCACCACGGTCGACCTGGTTGAGGCGGCGGGCAAGCCCCT
>CAYFHK010000113.1:0-8504 GCA_964342585.1 uncultured Caulobacterales bacterium
CCGCCGGGGAATCGTTGATGGGCTATCGATCGGCTTTAAGGCACGACGATCACAACGTCGCAAGGGCGGGGGCGCGACCTCTTCGCCGTCGATCTTTGGGAAATTTCACTCGTGACGTTTTGGTCTGCTCCCCGAAAAGTGGTCCGGCTGATGTGTTAGGCTTGGCTCCAACTTAGGAGCTGAGGAATGGGACGGAAGAGACGGACGGCCGAGGAGACCATTGGTCATTTGCGTGAGGTCGAGGTGCGTCTTGCCAAGGGCGAGACCATCGGGATCGCGTGCCGGGCGATCGGCGTGACCGAGCAAACCTACTACAGGTGGCGACGCGAGTATGGCGGTCTGAAGATCGATCAGGCGAAGCGTCTGAAGGAGCTGGAAAAGGAGAACCAATGCTTACGGAAGGCTGTGTCGGATCTCACGTTAGACAAGCTCATCCTTTCCGAGGCTGCCAAGGGAAACTTCTGAGCCCCGACCGCCGTCGTAGATGCGTCGATCATGTCACCAAGGAGCACGGCGTCTCAGAGCGCCGTGCCTGCGAGGTGGTCGGCCAGCATCGCTCGACCCAAAGGAAGCAGCCGCAAGGGTCGTCCCGGTGAGAAGGCGCTGACCCGGGCCATCGTTCAGTTAGCTGAGCAGTGCGGACGATACGGCTGTCGCCGGATCACTGCACTGCTCCGTCGTGACGGATGGCATGTGAACCAGAAGCGGGTTTATCGCATCTGGCGGCGGGAGGGGCTTAGAGTACCGCTGAAACAGCCGAAACGCGGTCGTTTATGGCTGAACGACGGCTCCTGCGTGAGGCTCAGGCCGGAGCATCCGAACCACGTCTGGAGCTACGACTTCGTTCAGGACAGGACCCATGATGGACGTGTTTATCGGATGCTCTGCATCATCGATGAGTTCACCCGGGAATGTCTTTCGATCTGCGCCGAGCGGAAGCTCAACTCTCAGCATGTCCTTGAGGAGCTCTCCAAACTCTTCCTCATCCATGGTCCGCCCGAGCACATTCGGTCCGACAACGGACCAGAATTTATAGCCACGGCGGTCAGGGAGTGGCTCGGCAGACTCGGCGTGAAGACCCTCTACATCGAGCCCGGCTCACCTTGGGAGAACGGCTACTGCGAGAGCTTCAACTCCAAGCTCAGGGACGAGTTCCTCAATCGGGAGATCGTCTATACGCTGAAAGAAGCCAAGATACTCATCGAATGGTGGAGAAGCCATTACAACCAGCTGCGCCCACACTCGTCTGTAGGCTACAGGCCACCGGCACCGAAGACCATCTTGCCCGCGGGGCTCCCGCCGCCTTACTATGGAGATGCGGCAGCATGAGCCCCGCTAACCTGCCAGGTCTAACGCTACCGTTGGACCACCTCATGGGGTCAGGCCAGTCTCTTGGTTCGGCACTGATTTGCGCCTTGGCGAGTGCCAAATCGAGCCGCGTATCGAAGACGCTGAGCGGTCCGTTCTGCCCGAAGATTGGTCCGTCGCGGGGATCACGCGCGCACACGCGAATGCGGTTTCTCGCATTGACGGCAACCCTGCCTATGGCGGCACACCGGCGGATCGTGGGGTACGCCAGGCGATTGAAGACCTCAAATCGCGCGGCCTCGCGGTGGTGTTCTACCCGTTCATCTTGATGGATGTGCCGGCGGGAAATGGTTTGCCCGATCCATATGGCGTGGATGAGCAGGCCCCTTACCCTTGGCGGGGGAGGATTACCGTCTATCCAACGTCAACGGATCAAACGGCGAGTGCCCGCGATCAGATCAACGCCTTTTTCGCACAATACCGACCCATGATCCTGCACTATGCGCAGCTCTGCGCGGATGCCGGGGGGGTCGACGGCTTCCTCATCGGCACCGAGATGCGCGGCCTGACATGGGTGAGGGATGAGCAAAACCGCTTCCCGGCTGTGGAGGCCTTCGTGGCGCTTGCGGCCGAAGTACGTACGATCCTCGGTCCACAAACGAAAATCTCCTACGCCGCCGACTGGTCAGAATATTTCGGCTATCGGCCGACCGATGGCAGCGGTGATGTTTACTTCCATCTCGATCCTCTGTGGGCGAGCGATGATATCGATGCGATCGGGATCGATAATTACATGCCGCTCAGCGATTGGCGAGAAGGGCTCTCTCATCTTGATCGCCAGAGCGGTGTACCGTCGATTTACGATGCCGCCTATCTCGAGGCTAATATTCGTGGCGGCGAGGGATATGATTGGTTCTATGCCAGCGATGCAGATCGCGCGGCTCAAATCAGAACACCGATTATCGATGATGCCCATGGAGAGGATTGGGTCTTCCGCTACAAGGACCTTTGGTCGTGGTGGTCCTCGCCGCATTACGATCGGCCCGGCGGTGTGCGCGCGGCGACGCCTACGGCCTGGGTGCCACAGTCAAAACCATTTTGGCTGACGGAACTTGGCTGCTCGGCGACGGACAAAGGGTCGAACCAGCCGAATATCTTCTTTGACCCAAAATCGTCCGAGAGCGGACGGCCCTATTTCTCCAATGGCAATCGGGACGACATGATCCAGCGGCGGTTCATCGAGGCGCATCTCAATTTTTGGGATGACCCCGAGAACAATCCGATTTCCACCGTTTACGGCGAGGCGATGCTCGATCCCGCCCGGATCTTTCTTTACACCTGGGATGCCCGGCCTTTCCCCGACTTTCCCATCCGGCAGGATGTTTGGGCGGATGCGGAAAATTGGCTCTATGGGCACTGGCTCAATGGCCGAGCGGGCCTCGTGCCACTCGGGACACTGATCGAAAAAATCGCCCATGAGAGCGGGCTGACAGCGGTCGATGCGTCGGCCTGTCAGTCCTTGGTAACCGGGTTCAGCATTGATCGTCCGCTCTCTGCGCGTGACGCCATCGATGGCCTTTTCACGCTATACCAGCTTGATGCTGTTGAGCGGTCCGGTTTGTTGATCGTGTTGCCACGGCAGGGACACGCGCTTTCGAGTATAAGCTTTGGCGATCTTGTCTTGGGCGAGGATAGTCCGCTCACCATTACGCGGGCGCAGGAAGACGATCTGCCTGCGCATTTGGCCTTAACGTATACGGATGGCCTGTCGGACTACCGATCTGCTGTCGCTGAAGCACGCGATCCTGGCGCCACGGGCGGGCGCCAGGCCTATCTCGAGACGGCGATCGTTCTGGAGGCGGGAGAGGCCGAGGGCCGGATTTCCGCCTTGTTGGCGGAGGCGCGTGCCAGTCGCCAGTCAGCGCAATTTGGGTTGTCCCCAACCGAACTCGAGGTCGAGCCTTCCGATGTGTTGACCTTACACGATGCAGATGATCGTCCGCTCACGGTGCGCGTGGTGGAGATTACCGACGGGCCTTACCGCGCGGTGGAGGGCGTCTCGATCGACAGCGCGGTGTACCAGCCGCGGTATACCGGTCTCTCAGGGAGTTTGCCGCCGCCGCCCGCTGTGCCGGGGCCGGTTAGTTTTGCGCTAATGGATCTGCCGATCCTGCCCGAGGGGGAGGATGCCGCGTTTTTGCGGGTTGCTGCCTTCGCCTCGCCCTGGCCCGCCCGTGTCGCGATCCATCGCGGGCCCGGTGCTGATGCCCCACGGATCGGCACCGTCTCCTCTGCGAGTGTTATGGGGCGGCTCGTGGGCGACCTAACGCCTGGACCGACGTCAAGATGGGATGAGGGCACACGGCTCAATGTCCGCCTCGCGGCCGGCGGGCTTTCCGCGGTCGATCGGCTCACCGTGCTCAGGGGCGCCACACGGGCGGCCGTCGAGGTCTCACCGGGCCGCTGGGAGCTTCTTGCCTATCGCGAGGCCAGCTTATCGCCCGATGGCGTTTGGGTGCTGCGCGGGCTGTTGCGGGGGCTACGGGGCACCGAAGCGGAAACCGCACTGGGGGCCCCTGGTGGCGCCCGGATCGTCTTCCTGGATGCCGGCCAGATCGTGGCACCGATCGCCACGGATCTCCTGGGCACAACGGAAACCTGGCAAGCGGGCCCCGCCACGCTGCCGCCCGGAGCCTTTCCCTATCGCCAGACGGACATCACGTTTGAAGGGCGCAGCCTGCAGCCTTTCGCCCCGGCTTTTGTCACGGCCAGGCCCGACAGCGGCGGCCTGCGCGTGACGTGGACACGTCGCACCCGCATCGGCGGGGACAATTGGAGCCTTGATGACGTGCCATTGGGCGAGGCGAGTGAGGCCTATCGGGTGACCAGCTTTGATGCCGGTGATGCTGTGGTTGAGACCCTTGATGTGACGACGCCCGAGGCCGTCCTGACGGTGCCGGGCATTGCGCGTCTCACGGTTTCGCAGATATCGGCGGTGATCGGCCCCGGAAAGCCTGCGCAGTTGACAATAAATTGGTAAAGGCGCCCCGCTAATCGTCAACGGACTTGAAATTGAAGGGGGTGACGAGAAATAAGCGTTACCTCACGCAAATCCTGATCCGAAGGCGAAGACTTGGCAAAAGACCCCTACACCTTGCTCGGCGTTGGTCGCCAAGCGTCAGCCGAAGATATTCGGAAGGCGTACCGCAAGCTCGCCAAGGAGCATCACCCTGACCGCAATCAGGGTGATAAAGCCGCGGAGGAGAAGTTTAAGGCCGTTTCCGCTGCTTTCGACATTGTCGGGGATCCCGAAAAGCGTCGGCGCTTCGATGCGGGCGAAATCGACGCCGAGGGCAATGAACGCGTCATGCGGGGGGGCCCCTTTAGCGGAGGCGGTGCCTATGCCGGCGCCGAAGCGGGCGGCTTCCGGGGGCGGACCCAAAATGGCGGTCCGGATCTGGGCGGATTTGACGATCTCAGCGACATTTTTGGCGACTTCTTCGGCAATCAGCAGCGCGCCGGCCGTCGACAGCCCCGCGCTCAGAAGGGTCGCGACATTCGCTATCGGCTGGCGATCGACTTTCTCGATGCAGCCCGCGGCACAAGCAAACGCGTGCGATTAAGCGATGGTCGCTTTCTCGATGTCAGCATCCCAGAGGGCGTGAGGGACGGTCAAACTTTGCGTCTTCGCGGCAAAGGCGAGCCTGGCCTCGGGGGCGGCCCCGCCGGCGACGTCTTGGTCGAAGTGTCCGTTCGGCCGCATAATGTGTTCAGCGTCGACGGCGACAATCTGCTGCTCGACGTGCCGATCACGCTGAAAGAGGCGATCTTGGGCGCCAAGGTGCAAATCCCGACAACCCAAGGCTTGGTGGCCATCAAAGTGCCGCCAAACACCAGCTCTGGCGTTGCGTTCCGCCTAAAGGGCAAGGGCTTGAAGAACCCCAAGACCGGCGAATATGGCGATCTGCTCGCGCGGTCGAAAATTATCCTGCCCGAAGGCGAAGATCCGGCGCTTAAAGCCTTCGCGGAACGGTGGGAGGCCGCTGGCGCCGATCCCCGCGCGAACATTCGCAAACAAAGCGGCTATTGAGGTGTGGGTGCAACCGGCGGCACCTTGCACCTATCTCAGCGTTACGCATCTTTAAGCCGCCCGACACTGCCCGGTTAGGTTTCGAACGCCAGAAACGTCACCAACATGTCCACTTGAAGGTTTCAGCCACAGGATTCACCCATGAAGTCGCAAAATTCTATTCGCAAACAACTGACCGCAGGCGTTGCCGCTTTCACGCTGGGGGTTGGCGCCACCGTGTCGGTGTTTGCGGCTGTGAACGCGCAAGAAGCTGATCGCCCGCAAGAGGCGAAGCCGCAGCTGATGGCGCCCAATGCCAGTTTTATCCAACAGCTCTCCTTCGCCGATTTGGTTGAAGAGGTGAGCCCCGCCGTGGTGAGCATCAGAACGGAATCTGAAGTGCCGGTGCGCCGTGGCATGTCATTGCCGCCCGAATTCGAGCGGATGTTGCCGCCAGAGCTTCGTCGCGGCCTGGAAGGTGATGATGAAAACTTCCGCCGCGCCTTCGGTGAGGGATCGGGCTTCTTCATCGACGACCAAGGTCATATCGTGACCAACAACCATGTCATCGACGGCGCTGAGGAAATCACCGTGGTGCTCGACAATGGCGACGAAATCGAAGCCGAGCTCGTTGGCACCGATCCGTCCACAGACATTGCCGTGTTGAAGGTCGAGCCCTCGTCAAAGCAACGCTATGTCCGTTTCTCGACCGATGCGGACCTGCGCGTCGGTGACTACGTCCTGGCGGTGGGGAACCCGTTCGGGCTTGGCGGCTCGGTGACCTCGGGGATTGTCTCGGCACTTGGCCGCGAAGATCGCATGGGACGTACGCCGTATGCAGATTTCATTCAGATCGACGCGTCGATCAACCGGGGCAACTCAGGCGGGCCGACCTTTGACCTGCGCGGCAATGTTGTTGGCGTGAACACCGCGATTATTTCGCCGACCGGTGGCAATGTGGGCATTGGCCTTGCTGTGCCGGCTGAAGTCGCCAGCGAAGTCGTGAACCAGTTGATCCAGGAGGGCGCGGTGACGCGCGGATGGCTCGGCGTCGCGATCAGCGATTTGGACGAGCGCCTCGCGGCCGCCGTGGGCCTTGATACGACAGAGGGCGCGCTTGTGGGCGCCGTCACCGAAGGATCGCCAGCAGAAAGCGCTGGGTTCCAAGAGGGCGACGTGGTCTTGACGTTTGACGGCACGCCCATCGATTCGGCGACCGGCCTGACACGGACGGTTGGCAAGATTTCGCCAGGGAAAACGGTGGATGCTGTTGTCTTCCGTGAAGGCAAAGAGAAAACCTTGAAGGTCACCCTGGCCAAACGGGATCCCCTTGAAGCCCGCCAGGCGCGCGAAGGTGGCGCTGAGATGAGCGAGATGGAAATGGACCTCGGCGTTACGTTTTCGTCCCTGTCCCAACCACTGCGCGAGCGCCTCGGGTTTGAAGAGGATGTGAACGGCGTTGTGGTCACAGCTGTTGATCGGCGGTCGGAAGCGTTTGAGGCTGGCTTCCGTGAGGGCATGCTCGTCACCCGCGCCGACAGCAAAGATGTGGGCACGCCGGCGGATCTCGAGAAGCTGGTGAAAGCGGCCCGTGGTCGGGGCAAAGAGGCGATTTTGGTTTTGGTCGAAACGCCTCGCGGCGCGCGGACGCCGCTCGCTCTCCCCTTGGTGAATGAAGACGACGATCAAGGCTAAAAAAATCAGCCCGCGTTGCTTTCGCAGCGGCGCGATCGGGCCAGTGCCCGGCTTTGGAGGATAACCAATGAAAATTCTTGTCGTCGAAGATGACGAAGATGCCGCGACGTTTCTGGTGAAGGGCCTGCGCGAAGCAGGCCACGCCGTCGATCACGCTTTGGACGGCCTGACCGGCAAAAACATGGCGGAAAGCGGTGGGTACGATGCATTTGTGATCGACCGTATGCTGCCCGGCATGGATGGGCTCACCATGCTCGAAACGCGTCGCGCCGAAGGTGATGAGACGCCGGCGCTATTTCTCTCCGCGCTCGGCGAGGTTGACGATCGTGTGGCGGGCTTGAAAGCTGGCGGGGATGACTACCTTGTCAAACCCTATGCGTTTTCGGAGCTGATCGCACGGGTGGAAGCACTGGGCCGTCGGCGTGGGCCGCAGAATATCCAAACGACATTCCAAGTCGGCGACCTGGAAATGGATATCCTTACCCGGACGGTTCGCCGTGCGGGCAAGAAAATCGATCTACAGCCGCGCGAATTTCGCCTGCTTGAATATTTGATGCGCCACTCGGGCCAGGTCGTTACGCGCACCATGTTGCTCGAGAACGTATGGGAATACCACTTTGATCCGCAAACGAATGTGATCGACGTGCATATTTCGCGCTTGCGCTCAAAAATCGACCGCGACTTTGAAAAGCCACTTTTAAAGACCGTGCGCGGCGCAGGATATACTCTATCGGCGGACGATGAGGAGTAATCCTCACTGACGTCGTGGGGGCTGAAAGCAAATCGAGGGGCACCAAATTCTATGGAGCAAGGCGAGACCGATCGCACGCCTTTGAGGCGTCGGTTTTTACCGCGCTTGTTCCGTACAAGTGCCTTTCGCTACACGCTTGCCTATTTCCTACTCTTCCTGATTTCCATCGGCGGCATCGGCTATTTCATTTTCTCGTCGACCTTTGGTGCCACGAAGCGCCAAGTCGAGGCCGAAATCGTCTCAGAGCTGACATATCTCGCCTCGCTGAATGACCGATTTGAGCCGGACGGGGTTGCAGGGCTCAACGCTGTTATCAATGAGGTCGCGCGGCTCAAAGTCATCCAAAAAGATGCACTATACGTAGTGATGGTGGGGCCCCCATTTCGGCAGGTCGTCAGTGATCTTCCCAATCTGCCGCCGCAGGCATTGACGAGTGAAGGCAGCTTCGAATTCGAGTTTGAGGCGCAGATCGTCAATAATCTCACCGGTGAGGTGGAGCGCGAGCGCCGCCCCGCGCTTGGCCGCATGGGACGCTTTATCTACCCCGGCTTCGATAATCAGCGTTTGGAGCTTCTCGTCCTCAGCGCGCGTGATATGAGCGAATTGCGCGGCATCCGGGACACGGCCGTGACGGTGATCATCCGCACAAGCGCGTTTTTTGTCATCCTTGCACTCGTATTG
>CAYFHK010000114.1:0-8337 GCA_964342585.1 uncultured Caulobacterales bacterium
GAAGAGTGTTACGGCGCCCGCCCCCGCCCGCGCGGTCGCTTGTGCTGAAAGTCGCGCTGCGCCGGATTGATGCCTTGGCCCGCCAACGATCGCGACACCGCCGCGCGCGTATTTATGTGCGGCTTGAGGGGGATACGGAAGATTTTCCCGCCAAAGACTTGGATGGTTTCGCACACCATCAATATCGAGGTGATCGGGCAAGATGCCGATTTCTGCACAATGCAGCGCGCCGCAGGCGGCCGGCCCCTCCCCGATCAGATGGCCCGGCTTTAACCGGTGGAAGGTGACGGTCAGCTCGGCGGGCACCATCATCCCCTTCACCGCGCCCGTTTGCCCATCAAGCCCTGAGGGAAGATCTACCGCGACCATCTCGGCGCCCGCCGCCGCACATGCCTTCAACGCCGCGGCGGCACTTCCCTCAACGGGCCGCGAAAGACCGGCGCCGAACAGCGCGTCCACCACCAGGGGCGGCACCGCAGATGGAACGACCTCGGACAATGGACGCGGGTTTATGCCAGCGCGCTCAGCCGCAATACTCGCATCGCCTGAAACTTTCCGTGCGGGCCAATCGCTTGCAAGCGTCACGGGCCACCCCGCCGCCTCGAGCAGTCGGGCGATCACCCAGCCATCGCCGCCATTTTGACCGGGGCCGCATAACACCAAAACGGGTCGAGGTGACCAGCGCCCGCGTAGCGCACGCACGACCGCCCGCCCCGCACGCTCCATCAGGTCGATCCCCGGCGTCCCCGCCTCAATCGTGCGGCGATCGGCGCGGGCCATGGCCTCAGGGCCCAGAAGCACAAGCGTTTCCAACGCCTTCTCCGGCCAGCAATGCGCTAAACCATTTGCTTCCGCCATCGGACCTCCTTAAACTCAAAGCCTTGCAGGCAAGATTGAATGCGACCCGCGATGAAAAAAGTCGAAGCACTCATCAAACCATTCAAGCTGGATGATGTGAAGGAAGCCCTCCAGAGTTTAGGGCTGAAAGGCATGACCATCTCTGAGGCACGGGGCTTTGGTCGGCAGAAGGGCCATACCGAGCTCTATCGCGGTGCCGAGTATGTGGTCGATTTTCTGCCGAAAATGAAACTCGAAATCGTTGTCGAAGATGACATGGTCGACAACGTGCTGCAGGCCATCATCGAAGCCGCGCAATCAGGCCGTATCGGCGACGGCAAGATTTTCGTGACCGATGTTGAACGCGTCGTCCGTATCCGGACGGGCGAGACCGGTAGCGCCGCGCTGTAGCGGGGCCGCCATACCGGGGCGTCGTGGGGGCGAGCGCAGTCACAGCTGAAGAACGGATCGCAGTACTGCGGCTTTGCCGTTCGACTGGGATCGGCCCCATCACCTTTAGGCAACTCATCACACGATTTGGTAACGCGCAGGCCGCGATCGACCAATTGCCAGCATGGATGGCGTCAAAACCGCAATCGCGAATTGCCCTTTGCCCGCAGGCGGCGGCCGAGGAAGAATTCGCGGCGTTGACCGGCAAAGGCGGCACACTGGTCGTGCCAGGTGATGCACATTACCCCCAGGGGCTCATGGCGTTACCGGATGCCCCCCCGGTGCTCAGCGTGCTGGGGGACCCGAGTTTTTTGACAAAACCGTCTGTAGGTATTGTTGGGGCACGGAACGCTTCGGTTGCCGGGCGGCGTTTTGCGGCAGCGCTGGCCACGGATTTGGGACGCGCCGGTTACGTGGTGGTTTCGGGCCTTGCCCGCGGGATAGACGGCGTTGCCCATCAGGGCGCTCTTGAGACAGGCACGGTCGCGGTGCTGGCCGGCGGCGTTGACCAAATCTACCCGCCAGAACACGGCAAGCTGCATGCCGCCATCGCAGAAAAAGGCGCCGTCGTCTCCGAGGTACGACTAGGCCAGATCGCCAAAGCGCGAGATTTTCCAAAACGCAATCGGATCGTTTCCGGACTCTCGCAAGGGGTGGTGGTGGTCGAAGCCGCGGCGCGCTCTGGGACGCTGATCACAGCCCGCCTTGCCCTCGAGCAAGGCCGCGAGGTTTTCGCCGTGCCCGGATCACCCCTCGACCCGCGATCTGAGGGTACGAACCGATTGATCCGCCAGGGGGCGGTCCTCACGCGCGGGGTCGACGATGTGGTGGAAGTCCTCGCGCAACAAGGCGGCGCGATCGCCGAACCTGGATACCCTTACGACGCAGCGGCGCCGGAGGAGGTGAGCGATGAAGAACGCGGTGCGCTGCAAAGCCGTGTGCTCGCCCTTCTCAGCTATACGCCGACCCACCGCGATAGCTTGATCCGTGAGACGGGTGCACCCTCTCAACAGGTTGCTGACACCCTGCTCGATCTCGTGCTGGAGGGTCAGGCGGAGGAAGCGGGCAATGGGACGTTTGTTTTGTCCGCAGGCGGCACATAGCCCGGTAGACGCGCCGCGACGTAGTCGTCGAACGCCTGCCAAAAAGCGGCGCGCACCGGGTCAACCTCCATCAATATCTCATGATACGCATCAGGAATGCGCTTCAGCGCAATCTGTGGATATCGTTTGGCAAGTTCGCGGTGATGGATGGGATCGACAGTCTCATCATCATCGGCTGAGACGAGCAGGAGCTCTGGACACAGATCATCCAACGCGCCTGGCGCCCCGATACGTGAAACGGCGTCGAATCCCGCCTTCAGCCACGCATAAGCCGGTCGACGGGTTCGCGCCTCGGGTGCCGCCTCGAGGAGCAAACGAAACCGATCGTGTCGCTCTTTGTCCTTCGTCAGTGTATTGCCTTCGAACTGCCGCGCTTGCTCCTTCAGCCCGGCGATTTGATGACCGCCTTGCCCGAGCGCAACCAGCATGGTCAGCACCCAATAGGCAGATGAGGTCACAAACGGATTTGCGAAAAGGCGCGTCATCGGCGCGGATAAAACCGCGCCCGCGATGTCTTTCGGTTGACGCGACGCAAGCCATTCGATCGTGGCCAAGCCCCCCATCGAGTGGCCGAGTATGAAGTATGGCCCGGACGCTTCGCTTTTCAGCAGGGAAAAGTGAGTGTCCAAATCATCGCCAAACCGACGAAAGTCTTTGATCAGCCCACGATCGTCTCCCGGCATCTGCCGCTGAGAATAGCCCTGCCCGCGCGGATCGCAGATCAACACCGTGAAGCCCCGCGCATGGAGCATGCGCGCCACTTCAACATATTTCTCGATGAATTCCGTCCATCCAGGATGAACGATGATCGCGGCTTTCGGCTGAGGGTGCGGATAGACCGCCACCCGCAACCGCGCGCCATCATCGGCCGTAACATAACGTGTCTCAAACTCGGCAGGGATCGGCACCTCTGGGATGCGGATGAGGGGCGCATCAGACATTGGCCAACTCCAGACGCGCCATCACGGCCATATCACCGCTGATTTGTAGTCGCCCGGCGACGAAAGACGCATCCAGACGTTTTTCGTCACCCGCCAATACAAAGCGGATATCGTTCTCGCTCAGCCGCCAAAGGCAAAAACGCCGCTCCAACCCCTTCGGCGGGGTGGGGCTGACCGTGGGCGGGCGCTCGCGACCGTCAACCCAAACAGCGTAATCCGCATCGATCATCTCGATACGGATCACACCATCGAAGGATTGGCTAAAAAAGCGGCCCGCCGCTGCGATGAGTTCGTCCTGACTCAAGACTATTCGAGCAGCGCTTCGTCGGCGATCGGCTTACGGAATTTGAGCGTCATCCGATCGCTCTCACCGATGGCCTCGTATTTGGCGGGGTCAAAGCCCTCAGGCGTGTTCCCCTCACGGTCGGTCGTGCGGCTCGTCGGCGGCAGCGTCCAAACGCCCAACGGGTGATCGGCGGTGTCGAGCGAGTTGGCATTGACCTCGGAGCTTTCGACGAATTCAAAGCCAGCAGCTTCGGCCAATGACTTCACCGTCGAGACCTTCATATACCCGCTGCGCTCCATCATGGCATCGTCCATCTCTTCGGGCAGACGGTGCTCGACAACGCCCAGCGTACCGCCAGGTTTCAGGGCAGCATAAAAATCTTCAAAGGCTTTGCCAGCGAAATCGCTAAAGTACCAATTGTGCACATTGCGGAAGGTCAACACCATGTCGGCACTTTCTGCGGGCGCAACACCTTCGGCTTCACTCGACAGAACGGTGAGCTCGATATCACCGTAATAATCCGCATCCTGCATGAACGTGTTCATGAAGGTGTCGTTTACGTTTGTGCTGCCATGCGCAGCATAGAGCGTGCCGCCGCCCTGGGCGAGATAGGGCGCCAAAATGGCTGTGTACCAACCACCGCCGGGCCACGCTTCAACCACGGTCATGTCGGGCTCGAGGCCGAAAAATTCGAGCGTTTCGGCAGGATGACGGAAGGCATCGCGCGCGACGACCGCCTCGCTACGCCGGTCGAGACCATCGATAAAGGCTGAAAGATCCGCCTCCATCTCTTCAGCCATTTCGGTATCTTCGAGATCGGGCGCATCAGAGACCCCAGGCTCTGGTGAGGCGATCGTCGTATCGCTTTCAGGCAATTCGGCATTCGGTGCATTTTCCGCCTCACCGCAGGCTGCGAGGGTGAGCGCGGCGGCGGCGCAAACGGTCGTCGTCAGATAAGCGTCAAAACGCATTAGGTAGGCTCCTCTCAAAGCAAGCGGATCACGCCAAATAGAGGCATTGGCGGTCCTGAAGTTCCTATAGGCGGGTTTTGACCTCACGCCCACCCTTCACTGTGCTGCCGCAGATTTCGTTGCGCGACGTCTTGAAAGGCGTTTTTGGGGCAACCAAATCATTTTCGTCGGCGGCCCTCGGGCGTCGATGCAGGCTGAAATCCACTTCGCCCGAAATTGGGGGAGTTTTGCCAGCCTGTAAGTTCTTGCTTTTGAAGGAGAATACCATGCGAAGCTACGATATGACCCCATTCCTGCGGTCCACCGTCGGTTTTGACCGGCTTTTCAATGAATTGATCGACAACGCGACCAAGCTCGAGACCGGCGGATATCCGCCCTACAATATCGAGCGCGTTGACGAGAACCGCTATCAAATCACCCTCGCCGTTGCTGGCTTCTCTGAAGAAGACATCGATATTGAGGTCGTCGATCGCGATCTGCGGATCACGGGCAGCCGCCCCGAAGAGAACCAGGAGCGCGAATTCCTGCATCAAGGCATTGCCGGCCGGAACTTCGATCGCCGCTTCCGCCTTGCCGAGCATGTCCTCGTGACGGGCGCGACGCTCCAAAACGGGCTTCTCAATGTGGCGCTCGAGCGCGAGATCCCCGAGGCGAAAAAGCCGCGGAAAATCTCGATCGGTAGCCAGCCTGAAACCAACACGGGCGCGAAAGTTTTGCGCGCCACGAACGCCGCGTAACAGGCGCCTAGCAATCTCCCCGAACGCCCCGGCTCGCCCGGGGCGTTTTTGTTTGGGGCGGTGATCCCCATCACGTAGAAATCAATCGGTTGACATCCCCACATGTCAGCCAGTGTGATACACTCACGATCTACGTGAAGTTTTGGGAGAGGGACCCCGCCCGTGACGCTTAAATTTATCGGATCAGCATTTGTGGCTGCCGCATTGCTCGCCGCATGCGCCTCCACACCCCAAGCGCCGGGCGTGGTTGTGACCGTGCCTTACGATCCCGCGAATTATGACGACCGTGCCATCCAAGAAGCGGCAACGGAGCAATGCCAGGCGAAGCGGTATCGTGTGGCCCTGCCCTATCCCCAGCAGCCGAACATGAGTGCCTCACCCTGGGGCTATAAGGCCTTCGGCTGCTACTAGGCCGAACTCGGCCGTTATTGCGGCATGGGGGGCAGCTCGGTCGCACGGTCTGCATTCAGATACCGCGCGCCGGTGACCTTCAGGTCCTCTGTCAGATCGATCAACAGCGGATTGCCGGTTGGAATTTCAACGCCGGTGATCTCGTCATCGCTGACATTAAACAACAGCTTCACCAGTGCCCGCAGCGAATTGCCATGCGCCGCGATCAAGAGGTCGCCATAGCGCAGCTTCGGGGCGATGTCTGATTCCCAATAGGGCTGGACGCGCTCGAGAGTCGTTTTCAGCGACTCGGTGTCGGGCGTGGTGATCCCGCGATAGCGATTGTCGACAAGCGAGGGATAGATCGACTGATCCTCCATCGGCGGCGGCGGAATATCATAGCTGCGGCGCCAAATATGGACTTGCTCGTCGCCGTGCTTTTCCGCCGTTTCCGCCTTATCGAGGCCGGTGAGCCCGCCATAGTGGCGCTCATTCAGGCGATAATCTTTCACCACCGGCAGCCACAGCATCTCCATATTATAGAGCGCTTCGTTCAGGGTCCGGATCGCTCGGGTGAGCACGGACGTATAGGCGAGAACCGGCTGAAAGCCTTCTTCCTTGAGGAGTTGGCCTGCATTGGCAGCCTGCGCGACGCCTTCATCGGTCAAGTCGACATCGACCCATCCGGTGAAACGGTTTTCCAGGTTCCACTGGCTCTGCCCGTGGCGCAGGAAACAAATGCGCGGCATACGTCATCTCCTCAAGCTATCGGCGGACGGCTACACCGTTTGGAAAATCAATAAAAGGTCCAAGCCGAAAAGCCCGCCAATATCCGCTTAGTAGGCGGAGTGATGCGCTCACTCCCCATCGCTTGCAGGCGACCCGAACAGGTCAATGGCGGTTGCCGTCATGGTGCGGATGCCCGTTTGCAGGGTGGGGGCAGCGGCAGGCGCAAAGTTCGGCGAGTGGATGCTTGCGGGTGCGGGGCCCTTCCCCTCTTGATGGGCCTTGAACGCTTTCGGATCGGCAGCACCCACCCAGAACAAGAAAGCGGGCACGGTGGGGTCTTGCTTGCCGAAATACGCAAAATCCTCGCCCCCCATGACCGGGCTGCTCTCGACGACGTTCTCCGCACCGATTTCGGCGCGCATCACCTCCACGGCACGCGCAACGAGCGCAGGATCATTATAGGTCGCGATTACCGGGTCCTGGTCGTATTTAACCACCGGCATCATGTCGTCGGGCAAACCTGCTGAACGCGCTTGGGCTTCGGCAATGCGCTTGATACCCGTGCGCAGCGTTTCGCGCACTTCATCCGTATAGGATCTGACAGTAATTTGCAGATGCGCTTCATCCGGAATGATGTTGTGCTTGTAGCCCGCTTGGAACGAGCCAACGGTCACGACACCGCTATCGATGGGATCGACCTCGCGGCTGACCAGCGTTTGTAACGCGGTCACGATCTGCGCGCCGATCACGATCGGGTCCTTCGCATTATGCGGATAGGCGCCATGGCCCCCAACGCCCTTCACATAGATGTCGACGCTGTCGACCGCCGCCATGGCATATTCAGGTGTGAAGGCGATGGTGCCCGCGGGCGCGCCGCCACTTACATGCATGGCGAGTGCATAGTCAGGGCGCGGGAAGCGTTCATATAACCCGTCATCGAACATGGCGAGCGCACCAAGGACGATTTCCTCCGCTGGCTGCGCAACGAGCACCAGCGTGCCGGACCATTGATCCTTCTTATCGACCATCTGACGCGCGGTGCCGATAAGATTAGACATATGGATGTCGTGCCCGCAGGCATGCATCACCGGCGCCTCCTGCCCCATATAGTCTGTAGACACCACTTTGCTGGCGTAAGGTAGGCCTGTTTTTTCTTCGAGGGGCAGCGCGTCCATATCCGCACGGATCAAGACCGTCGGCCCATCGCCATTTTCCATTACCGCAACGACGCCATAGCCATCGACACCGGGCAGCACCTTGCCCGCGCGCTCTTTGGCTTTCGCTTTCGTCCATTCAGAGCCGACATTGGTCGTGACCTGGAAGCCGAGTTTGCGCAGCTCATCGGCGATAATGCCCGATGAGCGGCTCTCCTGCAATGAGAGTTCAGGGTTCGCGTGGAGGTCCTTATAGATCTCTTCGATATACGGATAATCTGCCGCGATATCGGCTTTCAGGTCTGCCGCAATGGCGGGACCAATACTTAGCGCGAGCATCGATGCCGCTGCGATCAATCCCTGTTTCATCCTGCGCCTCCTATCAAGGCGCGCACGACACACCAGCTTGACCGCAATGGCAAGGGCAAGGCCCAGGGCCGCCCTACTCCATCGATTTGACGATTTCTTCGCACATCTTCTTCGCGTCGCCGAACAGCATCATCGTGTTGTCGCGGAAGAAGAGCTCGTTCTGCACACCGGCATAACCAGACGCCATGCCGCGTTTGACGAAGAGCACTGTGCCCGCATTTTCCACATCCAGGATTGGCATGCCATAAATGGCAGAGCTCTTGTCGGTTTTCGCCGCAGGGTTGGTCACGTCGTTCGCGCCGATCACGAAGGCGACGTCGGCGGTCGAGAATTCCGAGTTGATGTCCTCAAGCTCGAACACCTCGTCATA
>CAYFHK010000115.1:0-8297 GCA_964342585.1 uncultured Caulobacterales bacterium
TGGCGGAGATATCGTCTTCCATAAATTCGTGCCCGGTGACGGCATTGTCTATCTCACCATGAAAGGCGCCTGTGCAGGCTGCCCCTCCTCGACGATGACGTTGAAATCGGGAATCGAGAATCTGCTCAAACACTACGTGCCGGAGGTGACCGCTGTCGAAGCCGTCATGTGACGGGGCGATGGCGACCCCGCTCGTTCTCGCGATCGATACCTGTCTTCACCAATGCAGCGTTGCCGTGGCGCAGGGCGCGACCCTCTTGGCCATGCGATCAGACGACATCGGCGTGGGGCATGCTGAACATTTGGCCCCGATGGCCGCTGAGGTCTTGGCCGAGGCAGGCGCCGCGCCCCGCGATCTCACCCATATCGCCGCAACCGTCGGCCCCGGCTCCTTCATGGGCGCCAGGGTGGGCATCAGCTTTGCCAAAGGGATGGCTTTCGCAGTGGGCGCCAAGGGGATCGGCTTGACGACCCTTGAAGCCCTCTGGCTCTCCGCCGGTGAGGGCGAGGCGCACGGCGCCGTCGCCATCGATGCGCGCCGTGGCCAAGTTTACGCCGAAGCCTTTGGAGACAAGATCGCCAGCGGCCCACAGCTCTTAGATCTCGACGATGCGTCGGCTTGGCTCGAGGCACTACCGCCCGGCGGCGCGCGGTTGGGGAGCGGCATGGCCGTATTGCGGCCCGATGCGGATTGGACAGACACGCGCCAGGCGCCCGATATCGCCGCGATGGCCCTATGGGCCGCGAATGCGTCGGAAGGCCGCGCCTTAACCCCGCTCTATCTGCGCGCGCCCGACGCGAAACCCATGCGGCGCCCGGGGTGAAGATCCGGCAAGCCGAGCTTGGCGATGCTGCCCAACTCGCCGCGCTTCACGCGGCGCTCTTCCCCAGCGCGCCATGGGGCGAACCCTATTGGCGCATGATGTGCGGCAGCCAGGACCATCTCGTCACCCTAACGGAGGCCGAAGAGGCGAAGATCGTCGCCTGCTGTGCGGTGCATTGCGCCACCGACGAGGCGGAAATCCTGATTTGCGGCACCTCGGCAGACCACCAACGACAAGGCGTTGCCGGTGCTTTGCTCAGTCACACTCTGAGCTGCCTTCATGATCGCGGCGTCGCCGCCACCTTCCTTGAAGTGGCCGTTACCAACGCCGCCGCCATCGCACTTTATAATGCCCAAGGCTTTTCCGTCGTGGGGCAGCGCAAAGACTATTATGGGCCCGGCGAAGACGCCCATGTGATGAAACGGTGATAACCAGTTGCCCCCTTCGCCCGTTGCGCCCTACATCCCCTCCATGGATCGGCTTGAAAAACTCTGTGTTGAAAAAGGCTTGCGGATGACCGAGCAGCGTCGCGTTATCACGCGCGTGGTGTCGGAATCCGAAGACCATCCGGATGTGGAGGAAATCCACCGCCGCGCCACCGCCATCGACTCGCGGATTTCGATCGCCACGGTCTATCGCACGATGCGGCTGCTCGAAGACTATGACGTGGTGCAGCGCCACGACTTCCAAGACGGTCGGTCACGCTATGAAGAGGCGACGGACGATCACCACGATCACCTCATTGACGTCCGCACACGGGAAGTCATCGAATTCGTCAATGACGAGATCGAACGTCTCCAGGAAAAGATCGCCCGCGATTTGGGCTACAAACTCGTCGACCACCGATTAGAGCTCTATGGCGTGCCGCTCGACGAGAAGGATGACTGAGCGAGATAATCCGTAAGCGGTGCCGCGCCGAGCCTCCCCGCGGCCCAGCCGCGGGGCCCATCACCAAATCCCTCAGTACAGCACACACTTCAGGTCTGGTGGCAGTCTGCTTTACGGGTGAGGGTCAGGTTCCCGCCTTAGCGAGAGCGTGGGGGTGCAGTGGTAGGCTTTACCGTTCAAACACCTGACTGAGAACGAAAGAAGCGGAGGCAGATTAACCACTCCCCGTAACGGAGGAGCAAGGCGCGCTGGTTAAGTTCTCTCACATAGTGGGAGAGAGACATATGTTTAGACGTTTGGGGGCGCTTTTCGCCATTCATTTGATCGTACTCGGATGTGCAAGCGCAGGCTCAACGCAATCCCGGCAGATTGAGCCAACAGCATCAATGAGCGAATCTGAACGCGCGGCCTATGCGGAACTGATCACGAAGTATCAAGAGATGCTGGGTTTCGTCGCGCTCCTAACGCACAAACACCCGCGCGTCTTGGATCTGAGATTGGCCGTGACCGAAGACTGCCAAGACAAACATCCGCAACTCTCATTCGGTGACGCAGTAACGTTTTGTTACTGCGCAGGGGTCGTGACGACAGCGATGTGGATGATGTTCCCGGAGGAGAAAGAGCGCATTCGGCAGTACACGGCGGGAGAAATCACATCCCCCGAACCGTTTCTCAACCGCCAAGGACCGGAGCTATATGCACCGATGTGCGAGGTGGTGCATGTTGCTGAGAAGGCGAGCAACTAACTCGAACAGGGGGCATCGAGAGACCTTCGACCGCTCCTGTCGATGAGTGAACGCGCTCACTCCGCCTGCACCCCGAACCGCTCGAGCAACAAATCAAAGCGGTCTTGGCCGAAGAACCGCTCCTTGGCCCCGTCGATTTCGAGGGCGGCGAAGGGAATGCCAAACACGCCATCCTGATCGATCAACGCTTGGTCGGCGGCGAGGCGCTCGCGAAAATCCGTTGGCGGCGCAATATCATCCGCCGTCAGCCCTGCCTCCGCAGCGCAGTAAGCGAGGACATCCGTTTCGGAGATATCCTTGCCCTCGCCCCACCGCGCATTCGACACCGCCAAGGCAAATTCCAACCCGCGCCCCGCAGCGGCCGCCGCGAAATAAGCAAGCAAGCTTGGCTTCCAATCCACGTCCATTTCCGGCTGGGCCAGCGGCAGGCCCGCCCGCGCGGTCATGCGCGCCACATCTTCCGTAAGATAGGCGCGCTTTGTCGGCGTGGTGTCCGGCATCGCCATCGGCTCATTATTCGCGGGCCGGGTGAAGGCCACCACCTGCAAAGGCACGCGATCCGCCAGCTTGGCTTTGAAGACCTTATGCAAGCCGAGCCGCGAATAGGGGCTGCGGAACGCAAAATAAACTCGCAACGCATCGGCCATACCGCAATCCCTTCTGCCGTGTGCCTACCATATCTCGTGTGAGAAGAGCCCGCGATCAAACCCCACCCACCAATTTGCGTCCCGCCAATAGCGCCCGTTCAGTTCCTTCTCGATATCAGGAAAGCCGTTCACCCGGCGCGGCGAGGGGTGCGCCTCGGCGTAGGCCAAAATCTTCTCGAGGTAAAAGTCGCGCTGCACCATGATCGATTGATTGCTCCACGGCACGGTGGCGCTCTTCGCCCGCCAATACCCGCCGGGGCATTTCTCGATCAGCTCCGGGAACACGGCCTCCGGCGCGTGCGACCGGCCTTGGGGCACGGGCAACACCTCACCGGTCTGGCCATACTCTTCCAGCAAGCCATAGGGGTCGCGGTAGGAATCCCCATCTTCATAAAAGATATTGCCCGCCAGCCGCTGCGCCTTGCCTGGCCGTAGTGCTCGGCGCAGCGCCGCGGCGCGCTGATCCTTCGCCGGGGCCGAGGGCGGGGGGTGATAGCGGTAGAGCTTATCGATCACGCCGAACCGTCGCCCAATGCCGGGGTAGTACCGATGCCGCAGACGAAAGACCTGCACATCGCCCACCTCAAGCGCGCCCTTTGCCAGCTTTACCTGCCGCGCCACCTCTGCGGGCGGCTCGATCAGTGGGCAGTCATCCTCGAGGAGCAGAAGCGTTTCGGCCTTCACCATCTCGGCCAACGCCTGAAAGCCGCCCAAAATGCCAAGATTGTCTGGCGCGGTGCGCACATCGAGCCCATATGACTGGCCAAGCAACACGGCCTCGGGCTGCGCTTCTGGCAGGAAAAGCACGGCCTCATCTACCTGATCGAAGAGCCGACCCGCCGCTAAGGTGGGCAACGACTTTTTCAGTCGATCGAGCCCGCGCCAGGATAAAATGCCCAAGCCAAGTTGCCCCACGCGCCCTTTGGCCTCCTTCTTGCGGCGCGTGCCTGAAACACTCGCCCTTTCGGGCCGGATAAGACCGGATCAATGTTGAACCTCGACGCCCTTGCCGCTGCTGAAACCCGGACGCAACCCTACCCCTATCTTGTGGCGTGGGGGGCGGTCACGTTCGAAGATGCCGAGCGCATCCGCGCGGATCTCCCGCCGCCCGACCAAAAGACAGCACCAGGGGCGGCACCTGCGCCCACCGGCGCTTTTGCCGATTTGGTACACGAGCTTCAGTCGCCGACCCTCTCGCGGCTCCTCGCTTCGAAATTGGGACTCGAGCTTGCCGGAACGACCCGCCAGATCTCTGTGCGTCGACGCCTTGGGCGGACGGATCGCGAGGCCATCGCGCCGCCGCCCTCAGATCTGTGCACGGTTTTTCTCTATCTCGGTGAGGCGTCTGACGAAGAGCAAGGCGGCGCGTTGCGCGCACTGAACACTGCGTCGGACCTGAACGATTTTGCGGAAGAGGTTGCGCCAATTGCGGGCAATTTGGTCGCGATCGCGGGAGACCCGGCGCATCATTACACACACACGGCCGCCCCGTCTGGCCTTCACATGGTGCGCCTGACCTATCGGTTACCGCCCGATGCGCGGCCTGTGGTTCCCGCAGAACCGGCGGCGGATGACGAGGCGCAAAACGGCTTTTTCTCGCGCTTCAATCCCTTCAAGCGACGCCAAGACTGATCGATCAAGTCGATACGCTCGATCCATCGGTTTGGCTGGTTTCACGCACAAGGGCCGCTATGCTGCAGGCTCAAGACGAGGGAGCCTGCCATGTTTTTCGACCCGGACATCATTAAGCGCACGAAGAAGAACAAATTCTTCCGCCAAGAAATCAGCACGCACAAACACGCTCAGCTCGTTCTTATGTCCGTGAAATCGGGCGATGAGATTGGCGAGGAAAGCCATGACGTTGACCAAACGCTGGTCTTCGTGAGCGGGAAGGCCGATGCAATCCTCGGCGATGAGCGCTTTGAGGTCGGCAAAGGCAGCCTTGTGATCGTCCCTGCCGGCGTCGTGCACAACTTTATCGCGAAGGGACGCGGACCCCTCAAGCTGTTCACCATCTACTCGCCGCCCGAAGAGCCGGTGGGAACGCTTCACAAGACGAAGAAAGAAGCGCTCGAGGCAGAGCATCACCACTAAGTCAGCTGCACTGCAGCATTGACCATTCGCCCCCTTCGTGATCCGATTTTCCGAAGATCAAGGGGGGCTTATGATCTTACCACGCACAGCGGCGACGTGCGCCGCCATTCTTTTCGTTCTCTCACCAGCGCACGCAGCGCAAAAGCGCTGCCAGATCAGCGACTCTGCCTTTTGCGCATCGGGGCAGGGTTGCCGCGGTGAAGTCTTTATGGCCCCGGCGCTCGAAGGCGGCAAACCATCGAAGGACTGTCGGCAAGCGTGTCGTCGCGACGACGATTGCCGTGTCGTTCAGCGTAAAGACTGTGACGGGCAGACCAATGTGCTGCTCCGCTATAAAGCGTCAGAGGGAAAATATGACGGCACCGGCGTGAGCGGGTTCGTGCCTGACGCCCTAGAGCGCATCTGCGGCTTTTCCAGCACGGTCCCCGGGTTGAGGCTATCCGACGATTTCACAGATGACTTCGCGATCGCGCCTGATGATCCCTTCGGAGACGATCCGTTTGCCGAAGACCCGTTCGCTGAGGATCCGTTTGAAGATGATCCATTCTGAACTCGGGCGGGCAGCAGGCATCGCGCTTAGCTCCGCTCGTCCTTTGGGCTCGCCATACAGAAATAGGACGTAATGCTCGTCACCTGGGGCAAGGTGCCGAGCGTCTCCAGGTGAAACCGCTTATACGCCGCGAGATCACCCACCTCGACGCGCAAGAGATATTCGAACGCTCCGCTCACATTGTGGCATTCGATGACTTCTTCGGCCCCGGCCATTGCTTTTTCGAAGGCGCTCTGCGCTTTCTTTGTGTGCTCGGACAATCCGACAGTGACGAAAACAACGAGGCCAATGCCCAGCTGCCGCCGATCGATCTTGGCGCGATAGCCGGTGATGATGCCGCTTCGCTCGAGCTCCTGCACGCGACGCAGACAGGCCGATGGTGAAAGATTCACCCGCTCCGCCAAGGCAGCATTGGTGATGCGGCCTTCCGCCACCAACACTTGCAATATCCTGCGGTCAATTTCATCCAAATCTGACATTTCTTGCGCATCTTGCCCATTTCGCACTGCAAAACGCAAGCACATCTTCTGCTCGTTGCGGTAACTTGCGCGCATGACCAGTCTTGATCTCTTCCTTGCCCTGAGCGTCTTTGCCTTCGCCTCGTCGATTACGCCGGGGCCGAATAATCTGATGCTGCTCGCCTCCGGCGCCAATTTCGGATGGCGGCGGACGATCCCGCATCTTTTGGGGGTGACGGTTGGCTTTGTCGCGATGGTGGCGCTGGTAGGCCTGGGCGTGATGAAGCTATTCGCCCTTTTCCCGCCGCTCAGTGTTGCCCTGAAGGTCCTCTGCGCCGCCTATCTCATCTATTTGGCGATCAAGATCGCGCGCACGAAGCCCAAGACGTCACAAACGGATGCCACGACCAAAGCGCAACGTCCGCTCACCTTCTGGCAAGCGGTTGCCTTCCAATGGGTGAACCCAAAGGCCTGGGCTATGGGGCTCACCGCCATCACCGTTTACGCGCCCCCATCGACCGGGGCGGCGGGCGTGATCCTGGTTGCCCTGGTGTTTGGGCTGGTCAATCTGCCCTGCTGCAGCACCTGGATGATGCTGGGCACGCAGATCGCGCGGCTCTTGCGCACTGAATGGCGGGCACGGGCGTTCAACATCACGGCTGCAACGCTGCTCTTGATCTCCGTCGCACCAATGCTCATCGGCGGCAAAGGGCTCTAGCGAAAAACTGGTGTCGCGCTACGCTGTCTCAAAAATTTTGGGAGGGGCCCGAGCCGATGTCGTTAGAACCATTGCTTAGCGCGACCTGGATTATCCAGATTCACGCTTTCGCAGCGCTCGCCGCGCTTGTGCTCGGCACTGTGCAATTGGTCGCCCCAAAAGGCACGGTGCCGCATCAACTTATGGGCATCATTTGGCTCATCTTGATGCTGATCGTCGCCATTTCGAGCATCTTTATCCGGCCGTCGGTGTTTGGGTGGGATCTGCCATTCCTTCAATGGTTCAGCTTCATCCACATTTTCACCATTTCGACCCTCATTGCCGTGGGACTTGCGGTTCACTACCTCCGTCAGGAAGGCCCCGCCCACCGACGGCATATTTATCCGATCATTTCGATTTTTATCGGGGGACTGATCATCGCCGGTGCCTTTACGCTGCTCCCAGGACGGATCATGGGTGAGGTCGTCTTCGGGATTCCCGAGGGCTCTTAGGGCTTTACCAGCCAGGGCGATTATCGGAACTGGCGCTCGCGCTTATCGACACCCTTGTCCAAGGCGCGGACGATTAAGACACCTGCACCTGTGAGCATTGCCGTTCGCGCAAGTGAATTTGTGAGATTGTCGGGCGCGACTTCCAGCATGCCGTCACGCGCGCGGCGCATTTGGCGCTTTGCACCGCGGTCGAAATGAACAGGGCGACGACGCCTTTTGGGCATGTCGAGTGCAGTTGGGCGCCACTTTTTCAAGGCCAACCCACCGAGGATGAGACCGGCACCCGCAACAATGGGCGCATAGGACACAAGACCTTTTTTCATCGGGTTCAAAACCTCCGTTGACGCTCTTGGTAGAACGCGCGCGTGCCGGCACCGTTCCGCTTGACTAAACGTCAAAGAAAAAGGCCGCCCGAAAAAAGCGGCCTTTCCCATTTTTCGATATCGGTTCTGCCTTACGAGAACTGGTTCATCGTGTTGTGCTTGCCGCCCGCTTTCAGGGCCGCTTCGCCGGCGAAGTACTCTTTGTGGTCGTCGCCAATGTCCGAACCCGCCATGTTTTGGTGCTTCACGCAGGCGATGCCTTGACGGATCTCTTCGCGCTGAACCGGGATGACGTAACCCGCCATGCCTTCGTCGCCGAAGTAACGCTTCGCCACATTGTCCGTGCTGAGCGCAGCGGTGTGGTAGGTCGGCAGCGTGATGAGGTGGTGGAAGATCCCCGCACGCTTCGCACCGTCGGCTTGGAAGCTCTGGATACGGCGGTCTGCCTCAATCGCGAGATCGGTGCCGTCGTAATCGACACTCATCAGCTTATCGCGATCATAAGCGGAGACGTCTTTGCCTTCTTCAGTCCACGCATCGAAGACTTGCTGACGGAAG
>CAYFHK010000116.1:0-8290 GCA_964342585.1 uncultured Caulobacterales bacterium
CGGCTTGATCGCCATCAGCTTGGCATCGGGCGAGACCACGGCGCCCTCGCTCTCAACGTCCGGCACCTCATCGGGCACAACAAACATATTTTGCGAGAATTTGCCCCAATGGCCTGACTGCTCCCAGAATTTCCGATCGAGGAGCTGCGGGGTTTTCACCTCTTCATAGCCATCATCGTTCAGCCTGCGGCGGATATACGCCTCAAGCTCGAGCCAGATTTTGTAGCCTTTCGCGTGCCAGAAGACGGAGCCCTGCGCCTCTTCCTGCAAGTGAAAGAGATCCATCTCACGGCCTAGCTTGCGGTGATCGCGTTTTTCCGCTTCCTCAAGCCGGGTGAGATAGGCCTTCAGGTCCTTCTCATGCGCCCATGCGGTGCCATAGATACGGTGCAGCACTTCATTGCGGTGATCGCCCCGCCAATAAGCGCCCGCCAACTTCATAAGCTTGAAGGCTTTGCCGATGTGCTTCGTGGACGGAAGGTGCGGCCCGCGGCAGAGGTCGAACCATTCGCCATGGTGGTAGACTTTGATGTCTTCGCCCGGCGGCAGATCACGGATGATCTCGGCCTTATAGTGCTCGCCAAGATTCTCGAAGGTCGCGACCGCATCCTCACGCGACACCACCTCTTTTCGGGTTGGCAAGTCGGCATCCACGAGTTCTGCCATCTTTTTTTCGATGGCGTCGAAGTCCTCGCTCGAGAAGGGCTCTGGCCGCGCGAAGTCGTAATAGAAGCCATCCTCGATCACGGGACCGATGGTGACTTGTGTGCCGGGAAATAGTTCTTGCACGGCCTGTGCAAGCAAATGCGCCGCATCATGACGAATGAGCTCGAGCCCTTCGGGATCATCCCGCGTCACGATCGCGATCTTCGCGTCGCCGTCGATCGGATCCCAAAGATCACGCACGACGCCGTCGACTTTCACCGCAAGCGCCTTTTTTGAGAGCGATTTCGAAATATCTGCAGCGATTTCGAGGCCCGAGGCGGGCGCCGCGAATTGGCGCTCAGCCCCGTCGGGCAAGGTATAGGTTGGCATCGACGGTCAACTCTTTGGCAGTCAGTCAGCTAAATGTTGGGGCGCGCACCTCACGCGCAAACGCGCGCGAAGAAATGGCCGGAGTGAATGGAGGTGTGCGCGGTGGCGGGCACTCCCGTCAAGCGGGACGGGCCGCCTCTTATTCGGGCAATAGCGGGGCGAACGTGGTCTCCCGCGTTCGCGTCGTCGTGGGGGTCAAATCCGCGACCCTCGACGCAACATACTGCGTTGTGATGTCTTCGGCCGACCTGACGATGGCACCGCCCGCACGATCGTTGTGCAGCAATGGCCAAACGATCTCATCGTCCGCGGCCGCAAATTGCGTTGGCGCCCCATCAAACGCGGCGGCCAGCTCAGCCCCAACGGCACCGTCATAGCGCACCTCAACCGCAGAGCTGCCCAAGCGGTCGATGATGTCGAGCGCGATCCGCACACCGTTGAAAAACAGCTGCATCGCCGACTCTTGGCAGACATCCGAACACGTGTTGAGCGCAGGGAATTTGTAGCGCACGGCGATATCCTGCGTGCTTTCTAATGTGAGCGCGATGATCGGATTGGCCCTGTTGAAGACATTTAGATCGGAGCCATTGAGACGGCCTTGCACCACCTCCGGCCCGAAAAGCGAAATCATCTCCAAGAACATGCAGCCCTCGCGGCCGCACCGGATGAACTCATAAACGAACGGCAACCCGTTGGGCGCCCGCGCCGTCACGATGTAGCGATTACTTGGCAACCGCTCCTGATCGATAATCGTGAAGCCGCTATCGCTGAGAAACGCGATCACGCTGTCGGGATGAATCGGCGACCAGCCATCGGCAATGAGGGTGCCCAGATTATCTTCGCCAGGGCTATCGGATAAAAGCGCATTTGATTGCGCAAAAGATGGGGCGAGTGCACTCACCCCCAAAGCGGCCAAAATGGCGGCGCCGCGGGCGACAACCGTACGCAACTTACTCATAACAACCCTGCCCAATTGGTCGCCTTCAACGACCCTTTTTTTGTTTTGGAGGTGACGTCGTAGCTCCCTGAGGCCCCTCCCCGCAAGGCGGAACAGGGTCATATCCGTGGCCTCCCCACGGATGGCAGCGCGAAAGTCGACGCGCTGTGAGGGCGATTGCACGCGCTGGCGGGTGCAATCGGAAGGCATTGATCGCATAGGCTGAGCAGCTGGGCTCAAACCGGCACCGCGCCCCCAAGAGATGGAACAAAGGCGACAGCGACCAGCGATACAGCTTGATGAGGCCGATCGCCGCGAAATTCACCGGCGAGGTCACGCCCCCTCGACCTGGTCGAGACAGGCGACGGCGGCGTCGAAGACCAAAAGTGTCGAGGCGTGACGCGCCGGATAATCTTTGATCGGCTCAAGCATTTTCAGCGATGCCCAACGCCCGGTTTCAGGGGCGGACGCGCCCTCTTTCAAAATCGCGCGAAGAAGGCGTTGGCCTTCGCGGATTTCGTTGGGCGTGGCACCGATGACGTGACGACCAAAAAGCGACGCGCTGGCTTGACCCAAAGCGCAGGCCTTCGCGTCGATGGCGACATCGGCGACGGTGCCATCCTGCACTTTCAGGGCGACCTCGACATCCGAGCCACAAACTTTCGACACTTTCCGTGCCCGAGCATCCGCTTCGTCCAGTGCTTTACGCGCCGGAATGTCTGCGGCAGCATCGAGCAAGGCGTCGGAATATAAGAGATCTTCCATAGACCCGATATAATCGACGCCTTGCTGAAACTGTAGGGGGATCGGCGCCCTTAGCCGTCGACAGCGTCCTCGACATCATCGGCCGCATCTTCAGCGGCATCGCCAACATCGTCCGCGGCATCTTCCATGCCGTCTCCGATATCTTCGAGCTGCTCTTCGATGGGCTCGTCCGGCTCGTCTTCACAAGCGGTGATCGCGAAACCAGAAGTGGCAAGCACGGCAGTGATCAATAAGTTGCGCAACATAGCGGCGTCCTTTCCATTGACGCCTGACACAACGCAGGTGCGACATTTCGGTTCCCGCCGCCTCAGGCGCGTCGCCACGTCACGCCGCCCGCGCCGTCCTCCAGCACGATGCCTTTCGCGGCGAGTTCATCGCGGATCTGGTCGGCGCGGGCAAAGTCTTTTGATTTGCGCGCCGCCTGCCGCTCTTCGATGAGCGTCTCGATCTCCTCAGGTGACGGACCATCGGACCGGCCACCCTGGAACCAGCGCTGGGGTGTCTCGCTGAAAAGCCCCAAGTGTTGGCCGGACGCGCGCAGCGTGGCGGCGATCCCCGGCAGACCCTTTGCCGCCTCCTCCCGCAACTCGTGCAGGATCGCGATGGCTTTGGGCGTGTTCAGATCGTCATTGAGCGCATCAATCAGGCTCGGCGCCGGGGCTGCTGGCTGATCATCCTTCGCCTCTTCGAGCACGCGGTAGAACCGATCCAGCTGCGCCTTGCAGGAAGAGAGGAGGTCTTCGGACCAATCGAGCGGCTGACGGTAATGCGCACTCAGCAGCGCAAAGCGCAGCACCTCGCCATGCCAATGCTCAAGCAGCGCTTGGGGCGTCTGAATATTGCCCACCGATTTCGACATCTTCTCGCCGTCAAAGCGCAGCATCCCATTATGCACCCAGAACCGCGCCAGCGGCACATCGCCCGTGTCAAACGCGCAGCAGCTTTGGGCGATCTCATTTTCATGGTGCGGGAAACGCAGATCCTGCCCACCCAAATGCACATCGATCGGCCCACCGAAGACCGCATCGATCATCGCCGAGCATTCAAGGTGCCACCCTGGGCGACCGCGACCCTCGATGGGCCAATCGCCAGGCACATCCCACCCCGGCTCATCGTCTGCCGAGGGCTTCCACAACACAAAGTCAGATGAATTCTTTTTATATGGGGCCACTTCGACCCGGGCACCGGCGATGATCGAGTCTTGATCGAGGCCCGATAATGCACCGTACGCATCATATCTTGTCACATCGAAAAGGATATGCCCCTCGGCGCCATAGGCGGCGCCCCGTTCGAGCAGGGTCGAAACCAATGACTGCATTTGCGGGATGTTTTCGGTCGCCCGCGGGGCCACGTCCGGCCGCTCACATCCGAGGGCGTCGAGACCTTCAAGATACGCCTTCGTGGCGCGTTCTGTGATGACATCGATCGAGACGCCCTCGGCTTTGGCCGCGGCCATGATCTTGTCGTCGATATCGGTGAAATTGCGCGCAAAAACGACCTGGTCGAGGCCGTATACGCGACGCAATTGTCGCACGAGCAGATCGGCCGTCACGGCCGCGCGCGCATTGCCGATATGGGGCGGCGCATACACCGTTGGCCCACACCCGTAGACCTTGATTTTACGGCGGTTTTCAGGCTCGAAGGCGCGTTTTTCGCGGGTGAAGCTATCGTAAAGATGAAGGCTCATGACAGGGCCCGTTTGCGATGGATTGGGCCCGCGCGCAATCGTTGCGACAGCGTGGAAAATTGTCTTCGCGGCGATCTACACCCATATCCTTGGTTCCGCCCGCGCGTTGTGGTTACGCCCGAGCTCTCACCCAAGTTGCGAACGTAGAATCGCAACGGCTTGATAGGACAGACCTTCATGAGCGTCATTGCCTACGAGACCCCCGCTGCTGCCTTACGCACAGCTGGCGACAAAACCCCCACCCTCGACGAAGCCAAGGAAGCCGTTCGGACCCTTATCCGATGGGCTGGCGACGACCCAACCCGCGAGGGGCTGCTCGACACGCCCGATCGCGTCGCCCGGGCCTACAAAGAATGGTTCGCCGGCTACAAGGAGGACGCAGACGCCGTTTTGGCGCGCACCTTCGAAGAAGTCGAAGGATATGACGACATCGTCTTGATGAAAGACATTCGGCTAGAGAGCTATTGCGAGCACCACATGGCACCGATCATCGGCAAGGCGCACATCGCCTATATGCCCGACGGAAAGGTCGTGGGCATTTCAAAACTCGCCCGTCTTGTCGATATTTTCGGAAAGCGCTTGCAAGTGCAGGAAAAAATGACGGCGCAAATCGCTGACACGCTGACCCGTGTTCTCGAGCCAAAAGGCGTCGCGGTGATGGTGGAAGCCGAACATCAATGCATGTCGACCCGCGGCGTGCACAAACATGGCGTAGATACGATGACAACGCGCTTCACCGGCATATTTAAGGACGATCCAGTGCTCGAAGCGCGGTTCTTCAAGCTCATCGGGCGCTGATCAGACGCGCCTTTTCTCCACCTATAACTGGCGGCGTTGTCTGTTAGGCATCGCCGCTTTTTTTGTTTAAGGGGCACCTATAAGGGGCAGTGATGCGATATAGCCGCCCCGTGACGACATCCCGCTGAACCGAGGAGGAGCCCTCATGGCCAAAGCAATCACCACCGTGAATCCCACCACAGGCGAACAGCTCGCCGAATATCCGCTGATGAGCGATGCGGAGGTGAACCAAGCGATCGAGCGCTGCCACAACGCTTTTCTGGATTGGCGCCTGCAGCCGATTGAAGAGCGGGCTGAGGTCCTCACAGCCATTGGCGCGAAGCTGCGCGAACGCACCGACGATTTGGCGGAAATGATGATGCTCGAAATGGGCAAGCCGATCATGGCCGCCAAAGGCGAGGTGCAGCTCTGCGCAGCGCTTGCGGACTATGCCGCGAAATTCGGCCCTGAAGTCCTGAAAGACGAGGACCGCCAGACCGGCAAGACCTCCCGCGGGATCGTCACCTACTCCCCGATGGGGGTGATTTACGGGATCCAGCCTTGGAACTTCCCAGGATATCAAGTTGTCCGGTACTCCGTGGACAATCTGATTGCTGGCAATGGCGTGATGCTGAAGCACGCATCGAATGTGACGGGTTGCGGCGTGTTGATCGGCGAGATCTATGAGCAAGCGGGCCTGCCAAAAGATCTTTTCACAGTGCTGAAGATTTCGCACGGCCAATCCGACGATATCATTGAGCATCCGCTGGTGCGCGGTGTTACGCTCACGGGCTCTGACGTGGCCGGCAAGAAAGTCGCCGCAAAAGCTGGCGAAGCGATGAAGAAGACCGTGCTCGAGCTTGGCTCAAACGACGCCTACCTCGTGCTCGAAGATGCTGACCTTGAAAAAGCTGTCAAACACTGCGTGCGCGGACGGGTGTTCAACACGGGCCAAACTTGCGTGTCGGCCAAACGCTTCATCATCGTTGATAAGCTCTACGATCAGTTCCGCGATGCATATGTCGCGATGATGCAGAAGGTCGCCTATGGCGATCCGACCAAGGAAGAAACGCAAATGGGCCCGATGGCGACCCATAAGGGCCGCGAAGACCTGCAACGGCAAGTCGATCAAAGCGTGGAAAAAGGCGCCAAGATCCTATGCGGCGGCTTCATCCCCGATGGCGACGGGGCGTTCTACCCCGCCACCGTCCTCGAGAATGTCGAGCCTGGCCAACCGGCCTATGACGATGAGCTCTTTGGCCCGGTCGCCTCACTCGTCCGCGCCAAGGACGATGACGATGCGATGCGCATCGCCAATGATAGCCGTTATGGCCTGGGTGGCGGCATCTTCTCCGAAGATATCGACAAAGCCACGCGTATGGCGTCACAGCTCTTCGACACCGGCATGGTCGCCATCAACGGGATCGTCGGTGTGCACCCGAACATGCCGTTCGGCGGCGTGAAGGACTCAGGCCATGGGCGCGAACATGGCGGCTTCGGCATGAAAGAGTTCGTGAACATAAAGGGCATCACCATCAACAACTAAGCAATCGCTTTCACGCATGGCCATGGAAGCGCTAAGGAGCGAACCATGGCCTGCAATATGCGCGACGAAACTGATCAATTTGTCCCAAAATGGAACGCCGACGGATTGATGCCGGCGATCACCGTTGATGACGCGACTGGCGAGGTTTTGATGCTCGCCTATGTCAATGAAGAAGCTTTGGCGAAAACCCTCGAGACCAAGCGTGTCCATTATTGGTCGCGCTCTCGTGGGGCCTTGTGGGCAAAGGGCGAGACGTCGGGCCACACACAAGCCCTGGTCTCCGCCGCCATCGATTGTGATCAAGACACCCTGCTCTTTCGCGTCCAGCAGACAGGCCCCGCCTGCCATACGGGCCGCAAGAGCTGTTTTTATCGAACGCTCTCAACCGCCGATGACACATCTTCGGGCGCGCTAAAGCTTGAATTTACCTCCCCTCGGTAAACTCCCGCCTTGTTGGTTTGCCGAGCGGCTTGCTCGGCGCCCACGGGGAGAGCCTTCGCATGGCGAACACGAAAGACGCCACGATCGATAACCACGGCAACGCCGTGCGTTTGCATGTGCAATTCTGGCAATCGCCATTTGCGGTGACCGCCGCAGCCGTCGTGACCGCGCAAATCGCCATTCTGATTTACGCCATCATCGCGGGGCGCGCCGTGCCCTTCGATATGCTGTTCTCGCTGACCGTGGTCGCGATCACCATGTTGGCCGCGGGCATTTGGCCGGGCTGGAACTTCCTCGAATTGGATCCCGAGACCATTGAGCAGCACTCCGGACTGAGCTGTGTGAAGGTGGACTGGTCCCGCGTGCGATCGGTCGACGCTTATGAGAACCGCATTGAGCTGCGCTTTTCCGAAGACACGGAAAAAGGCCCAGTGATCAAATCGATCGACTTGCCCAACCGCTATGGCCTCACCCCAGAAGGGTTCGCCGACCTCGTTGAAGCCGCCTGGCGCAAATCGGGCGCAGACCCGAACACGGCCGGATTCGAACACCACAGCACGGCGGCCCAAAACACCATCGTCCCCAGATTAAACGGGTAGAACAAAAACGACTCCCCAATGCTCCGAACAAGGAGCAAGGCGACGATCAGCAGCGAAAAGAAGGCGGGTGCGGGCGTAGAAAAGCTGGCGCGCAGCGTCACCCACACGGCCCAAGCCATCGACAGGGAAAAGGCGAAAAGCCCGACCAGGCCGACCTGTACCAGCACCTCCAAGAAGCTGTTGTGCATGTAGAACTGATCGCCTTCCCGGCCGAACATCGCGGCGATCCGCACAGCAAGATCGTGGTCGAGCCGCCAGAAATTTCCTGCCCCCGTCCCAAGCCAAGGATGGCTGCGCACGCTCTCCCATCCATACTGCCAGATGGCGGTCCGCCCGGTCAGCGTTTCATCCTTACCCAGCGCATCAAGCACATCCCTTGCGGGATCAACGCCGAAGCCATTGATGAGGATGAAGAGCGTCAGGCTTGCGCCGTTGATGAGCGCGAATAGCGCCACCGCCCGGCCACCGCGAAATTGTTGTGCCGGTACCCATATGGCGGCGCC